>DATLZT010000144.1:0-8893 GCA_035573835.1 Gemmatimonadales bacterium | reverse complement strand
GGCGGTCGGGCGGGCCGGGCGCCGCCTCCTCGCCGCAGCGGGCTGGCTGGTGGCGCTCGGCGGGACGTACGGCGTGGTCGAGGGGGGCTTGCGGACGGAGGTCGGGCTCACCGCGCTCGCGGGGCTGGGGGTGGGGGTGGCGGTGGGGGTGGGGGGATTTATTTTTTGCCCCGTCGAAGCGGAATCGTCCGTGCGAAGTCCAGTCCATGCTGAGGCCTAACGCCGGGAGACCGTCATGCCGTTCACCCTTCCCCCCTTGCCCTACGACTACAACGCCCTGGAGCCGCACATCGACGAGCAGACGATGCGGATCCACCACGGCAAGCATCATCAGACCTACGTCAACAACCTGAACGCCGCCCTGGAAGGGCACCCCGACCTGCAGAACAAGACCATCGAGGAGCTGCTGGGGAACATCGCGGCGGTGCCCGAGGGCATCCGGACCGCGGTCCGGAACAACGGCGGCGGCCACGCCAACCACACGCTCTTCTGGGAGATCATGCGTCCCGGCGGCGCCAAGGAGCCGACCGGCGCGCTGGCCGAGGCAATCAACCAGACCTTCGGCGGCTTCGCCCAGTTCAAGGAGCAGTTCACGAAGGCGTGCGTCGGCCGGTTCGGCAGCGGCTGGGGATGGCTCAACGTCGATCGGGGCGGCAACCTCCTGATCGAGAGCACCGCCAACCAGGACAGTCCCCTGATGGAGGGGAAGACCCCGATCCTGGGCTGCGACGTCTGGGAGCACGCCTACTACCTCAAGTACCAGAACCGGCGCCCCGATTACGTCGGCGCCTGGTGGAACGTGGTCAACTGGGACGAGGTCGGGAAGCGGTATCAGGCGGCGCGGCGCTGAGCGCGACGCGACGGGGCCGGGGCGGGAAGCCCCGGCCCCGCGGCGCCCGGAGGATCCGCATCCCGTCACCCGAGCCTCGAGGTCTCCATGCCGCTTCCCGCCGTCGGCGCGCCGGCGCCCGACTTCACGCTCCCGTCCACCGCCGGTACGGACGTGACCCTCTCGCAACTCCGCGGCCGCAAGGTGCTCCTGGCGTTCTTCCCGCTTGCGTTCACCAGCGTCTGCACCTCCGAGATGTGCGCGTTCAGCGAGGACTTCGACCGGTTCCGGGACGCCGACACGGTCGTGCTGCCGATCAGCGTCGACTCGATTCCCACCCTGCGCGAGTTCAAGGCGAAGGAGCGGCTCGCCGTCGATTTGCTGAGCGACTTCACGCGGGAGGTGAGCCGGCGCTACGACGTGCTGCTGGAGGACCGGTTCTTCTCCAAGCGGGCCTACGTGCTGATCGACCGGGAGGGGATCGTCCGGTGGGTCCACGAGGAGCCGACGCCCGGCTCACGGCGGGAGAACGCCGAGCTGCTCGAGCAGCTCGCCCGCATTCCCTGAGCCGCGAGGCGGCCGGATGGGCACCCTCGCGCTCCTGGGCCGCGGGGACAAGTGGTACGTGGGCACCGGCGACGGCCTGGTGTGGGCCCCGCCGTTCCCGGTCTGGCACGACACGCCGGGCTTCTGGGACGACGCCCACCTGGCGCAGCACGCCGTGGGGCCGCTGTTCACGGTGAGCTTCGTCGGGGCGGACGGCGCCTCGGCCGTGCCGCGGGCGCGCCGGATGGCGTGGACCCCGGCCGTCCTCGAGCTCGAGTACCGTCTCGACCCGGCGCTGGTCCTGGTGGAGCGGCGCTCGGCTCCCGGCGGGCGCGTGCTGGCGTCGGAGTGGACGGTCCGGAACACGGGCCGGCGCGCGCTCGCGCTCCACGCCGTGGTCTGGACCGCGCTGGACGGCGAGCGGGTGGACGCCGGCAGCGTGTCGGCCGATGCCGCGGGGGCGCGGCTCGAGTACGTGGCGATCGACCGCAAGGGCGAGCGGCGGCCGATGTCGCTCGAGTACGCGATCGCGGGCGGGCACGACGGCTGGGCCGCGTATCGCTCCGAGGCGAGCGGGCGGATCCCGGATTTCCACCTCACGCCGTTCTACGATCGGTGGCCGGCGGCCGGCGGGCTCCGCAACGAGGCTCGGCTGGCTGGCCTCGACGCGCGGGGACTGGTCTATCTTGGCCTGGCGCGACGGCTCCGCCTCCGGCCGGGCGCCACGGCCCGGCTCGTCGCGATCGTGCGAGTGACGCCGCTGGGGATCCCGGCTCCCGACGGCGCCACGAGGCCGGCCGTCGTCGGCGCCCCGTCCCGGCAGGCCGTGCGGTCGTGGGACGCCTACGCGGGTCGACTCCCCACCTTCCGGTGCTCCAACCCGTTCTTCAATCGGTACTGGTGGTATCGCTGGTACGGGCTGCGGCTCAACGCGGTGCCCGGCGGCTTGGGGCAGTTCCGCCACCCCTCGGTCTGCGAGGGGATCGGGTACTTCCACCAGCCGATCAGCTACTCCGCCATGTGTCACGCCCGGGAGGTCCGGTGGGCGCACGATCCGGCCTGGGCCCGCGGCGTGATCGACACCTTCTTCGATCACCAGCGGGAGGACGGCTCGCTCCCCGGCCGGGTGTATCTCGACCATCTCCGGGAAACCGACTTCTACCACGCCGACTGGGGCCGCGCGGTGGCGGACGTCCTGGCGGTGCATCCCGACGACCGGTGGCTCAGGCGGCTGTACCCGAAGCTCGCCCGGTACGCCGAGTGGCTCGCCACCACCCGGGACCGCGAAGGCTCGGGCATGATCGACGTGGTGGACCAGTACGAGACCGGGCAGGAGTACATGTCCCGGTACCAGGCGGTCGATCCCGACGCCGACCGCTACGGGTGGGAGAACCGCATCCGGCTCAAGGGCGTGGACGTGACGGTGTATGCGTATCGGCTCTACCGCTTCCTCGAGACGCACGCGCCGGACCCGGCCGCGCTCGAGCGCTGGCGGACGCGGGCGGAGCGGACCCGGGACGCGATCCGCGGCCGGATGTGGAATCCGGACCAGGGCATGTTCAACGACGTGAACCCCGCGACCGGGGAGCGGACCGGGGTGAAGGCGGCGGTCTGCTTCTACCCCTTCCTCACCGATCTCGTCACCGAGGAGCACGTGGGCGAGCTGGGCCGACACCTGTTCGACGCCGGCCAGTTCTGGACCCCGTACCCGGTCCCCAGCTCGAGCGCGGACGATCCCCTCTTCAACCCCGACGCGGAGTGGAAGGGGAAACGCCACGTCTGCCCCTGGAACGGGCGGGTCTGGCCGATGACCAACAGCCATCTGGTGGACGCCCTCGCGCGGGTGGTGCGGCACCATCGGTCGGAGTGGGCGCTCCACCTGGTGGAGCTGCTGGAGTCGTTCGTCCGCATGATGACCTTCGACCAGGACCCGGCCCGGCCGAACTGCTTCGAGCACTATCACCCGATCACCGGCCGGCCCTCCCGCTACCGCGGCATCGACGATTACCAGCACTCGTGGGTGAACGACCTGATGATTCGCCACGTCGCGGGGCTGCTCCCGGCGGGCGAGCGCGGGGTGATCGTCGATCCCCTGCCGTTCGGCTACGAGCTGGTCGAGCTCAAGGGGGCGGTCGTGGCGGGACGGCGGATCGACGTGCGGGTCTCGGGCGGGCGGTTCCGGGTGCGGGTCGACGGGCGCGAGGCGGGGCGGGGCCGGCTCGGGGAGCCGCTCGAGGTCGTCTGGTGAGGCGACTGCTGCTCGTGGCACCGGGACCCGACGGGGACGCGGCGCTCGACTGGCTCGGGACGCTCGACGGGATCGCGGTGCGGCGGGTGGAGCGGCTGGCCGACGCGTCGCTCCCCGAGGCCGACCTGGTGTGGGCCCACGGGCCGGCCGAGCCCGACGGGGCGCTCGCGACGTGGCTCGAGCGGGGGGGCCGGCTGCTCGCGACGCTCGACGCCGCCCTGTTGCCCCACCGCCTCGGCGTCGAGCCGGTGGCGCCCGACGAGCGGCGCGAGGGGGTGTGGCGACACCAGGAGGACGAGTTCTGGCTCCCGGAGTACCGCTCGTTCCTCGCCTTTCCCCACATCCGCGGCCTCGCGGGCTTCGGTCCGCATCCCCTCTTCGAGGGTATCGACCAGGGCACCATGATCTGGGCGCCCACCGAGGGCGAGCCGTACCGCTGGGTGGCGTATCGCTCCGCCCGGCCCGAGCGCGGCGCGGTCGTGGCCACCGAGCGGTCGTTCATCCATCTCAATCCCGAGCGGGCGGTGGCGTGGGAGCACCGGGTCGGGGACGGCGGCATCCTCTCGATCGGCGCGTTCGTGCATCCCGCCTCGCCCGACGACCTGCTGCGGCGACAGCTCCACGCGGTCCTCCGCAACGCGATCCTGGGCGACGCGATCCCGCATCGGGGTCGGACGGCGGCGGCGGTGGTCTGGCCGAGACCGGGGCCGCGGGACGGCGGGCCGGTGTCGGTCGCGGTCCCCGCGCTCGCCGGGCTCGACGGGGAGTGGCTCCCGTCGGATTCCCGGATCGCGATCACCTCCCCGGCCGCGGCGGACGATCCCTGGACGTTGGCGGGACGGCGCCTCCTGGCGGTGGGCGGAGAGCGGAGCGGGTTGCGGGAGGTCTGGGCGCATCCGGTGCGGCTGATGCGTGACGTGACGCTGCGAGTCGGGGGCCGGGTGCCGGAGGCGTGGTCGATGCGGGTTTCCCCCGACGAGCTGGTGCGGCAGTCGCGGGTGGACGCCCGGGAGCTCACCGAGCGGTGGACCGCCGCGCTCGAACAACCGGTGCTGGTCTGGGAGCTCGAAGCGGCCGGGCTCGGCGTGGCGGTCGAGTGGACCACCGATCTCCGCCGGATGTGGCCGTATCCCGCCGGGACGTACGGCGCGCTCGGTTGGAGCCGCGCCGAGGACGGCGGACGGCTTTGGATCGGCGCCGCAGGCGGTCCGGTCCAGGCACTTTTCCAGGCGATCGGCGGGCGCCTCGAGGTGGCGGAGCAGGTCGCGGGACCCGGCCTCCGGGTCAGGGTCGCGGCGGGAGACCGGCTGCGACTCGTCGTGATCGGGGCGACCGACACGGACGATCTCCAGCGGACGATCGCCGCGGTCGAGCGGCGGGGGATGGTTGGTCTCCGTCGGCAGCGGATGCAGCACGCCGCCCGCCTCGGGGCCCACGGCACCGCGATCGAGACCCCGGAACCGATCGTCGACCGCGCATTCGAGTGGGCCAAGGTGCGGACGGACGCGTTCCTCGCCGAGACGCCCGGCGTGGGGCGCTCGCTCATGGCGGGGTACGCCGCGTCGCGGCCCGGCTGGGGCGACGGCCGCCCCGGTTATGCCTGGTACTTCGGCCGGGACGCGTGCTGGACGGCGTTCGCGCAACTCGCCGCGGGCGAGCGGGAGGGCCCGCGTGACGTGATCGCGTTCCTGTCGCGCACCCAGGACGTGAGCGGCAAGGTGTGCCACGAGTACACCACCAGCGGGTTGGTGCATTACGACGCCGCCGACAGCACACCGCTCTACCTGCTGCTCGTCGGGCGCTACGCCGCCTGGACCGGCGATCTCGACTTCCTCCGGCGCCACTGGGGGGCGATCGCGGCCGGCTATCGGTTCTGCCTCGAGACCGACCGCGACGGGGACGGGCTCATCGAGAACCACCGGGTCGGGCACGGGTGGATCGAGCACGGGCCCCTGGGCGGCGCGTACGTCACGCTCTATCTCGCTGCCTGCTGGGTGGCCGCCTTGGAGGCGCTGGCGCCGGTGGCGGCGCGACTCGCCGGCCCGGCGCTGGCGGAGGAGCTCGCCGAACGGGCCGGGCGGGCACGCGCGGCGATCGCGCGGCGGTTCCGGGTAGACGGGGAGTACGCGCTCGGCATCCTGGCCGACGGGTCGCCCCAGCGCCACCGTACCGCGATGCTCGCGGTCCCGCTGCTCCTCGGCGCGGTGCCGCCGGACGAGGCCGCGTCGTGGTACGACGCGGTGGCCGGTGCGGGGTTCAGCGCTCCCTGGGGGGTGCGGATGATCGCCCGCGACGACCCGCTGTTCCTCCCGACCGGCTATCATCGGGGCGCCGTCTGGCCGCTCTACACCGGATGGGTGAGCCTCGCCGAGTGGCGGGGCGGGCGGTACGAGGCGGCGCTGGAGCATCTCCGCGCGAACGCGCGGCTCGTCGAGTCGCGGGCCAAGGGGGCGTTCGACGAGGTGCTGCATGGGCTGGAGGAAACCGGGGGCGGGGTCTGCCCCGACCAGGCCTGGTCGGCGGCGATGGTGCTGGCCCCGGTGATCGAGGGGCTCTGGGGCGTGATTCCGGATGCGCTCGGCGGGGCGGTGCGGATCCGACCCTACCTGCCGGCGCGCTGGGAGCGGATGGCGCTCCGCCGGCTCCGGGTGGGACCCACCTCACTCGACGTCGTCGTCCGGCGCCGGCCCGGGGGGATGGTGGTGCGGGTGCGGCGGCGCCACGGTCCCGGGATCCGGGTGGAGCTCGAGCCGCGGGCGTTGCCCGCGGGCGCCGTGGCGACGGTGGACGACGTGGAGCTCGGCGCGGCCCGGGCCGTGTTCGAGGCCCGGGCCGAGCACGAGGCGAGCTTCACCTGGTGAGGTTCAGGACCAGCATCCTCGGCTCGCTCATCTCCTCCATCGCGTAGCGCACACCCTCGCGTCCCAGGCCCGAGGCCTTCACCCCGCCGTAGGGATAGTTGTCGAGCCGCAGGGTGGGGAAGTCGTTGGCGATCACGCCGCCCACCTCGAGCCGAGCGAACCCATCGTAGATCCGACGCACGTCATGGGTGAAGACCCCGGCCTGGAGGCCGTAGGGCGAGTCATTGACCATCGCGATCGCCTGGTCCCAGTCGTCGTAGCGCGACACCACCGCCACCGGCCCGAAGACTTCCTCGCACGCCACCCGGAGGCCCGGTGCGACGTCGGCGAGCAGGGTGGGTCCGAGCCGCGTGCCGTCGCGGCGGCCCCGGAGGAGCGGCCGCGCCCCGGCCGCCAGGGCTTCCTCGATCCAGCTCTCCACGCGATCGGCGTTGGCGCCGTCGATCATCGGGCCCACCACGGTGGCCGGATCGCGGGGGTCCCCGACGCCGAGCTGGGCGGCGGCGTCGACCAACTTGGCCACGAAGCGATCGTGGATCGGGGCGTGGACCAGGATCCGCTGCACCTTGATGCAAACCTGGCCGGCGTAGGCGAAGGCGCCGAGGGCCAGGCGGTGCGCCACCCAATCGAGGTCGCCGGCGTCCTCGTGGACCACCGCCGCCGCGTTGCCGCCCAGCTCCAGGACGACTCGCTTCCGGCCGGCGACCGACTTGAGGTGCCACCCCACCCGGGCGCTGCCGGTGAAGCTCAGGAGCCCGAAGCGGGCATCGGTGGCCAGTCGCTCGGCCCGGGGCAGCGGCAGGTGCAGCACGTTGAACGCCCCGGGCGGCGCGCCGCATTCGGTGAGGATCTCCGCCAGCCGGAACGCGGTGAGCGGCGCCTGGGGCGGCGGCTTGAGGACCACCGCGCTGCCCACCGCCAGGGCCGGCGCCAGCTTGTGGGCCACCAGGTTGAGGGGGAAGTTGAACGGCGAGATCGCGCTGATCGGGCCGAGCGGGAAGCGGTGGACCAGCCCGGTCATCCCGGCCGCGCGGGGGTCGATGTCGACCGGCACCACCTCACCGCCGAACCGCCGAGCCTCGTCGGCGGCGAGCGAGAAGGTCATGACGGCGCGGTCCACCTCGCCCAGGGCCTGGGTGATCGGCTTCCCGGCGTCGCGGACGATGAGGAGCGCCAGCGTCTCCCGCTCGGCGGCCAGCCGATCGGCGACCCGGGCGAGGAGGTCCCGGCGGGCATGACGGGGAAGCGCCCGGAGCCGGTGGTGGGCGGCCGTGGCCGCCTCGATCGCGCGGTCGAGGTCATCGTCGGTGGCGCGGGCCACCCGGGCGAGCTCGGTCCCGTCGAAGGGATTCGTGACCAGGTCCAGCTCCCGCGGGCCGGACGGGAGGTAGTCGCCCCCGACGTGGGGGCCGTAGGTTCTCGGTTCGCTCGCCATCGTAGTATACTTGTCGCTCACCCTCATCATGACCGCGGGCCCCACTCCCGGGCGTCTCGGGACGCGACCGGGACGGGTGCGCCGCGCGCCGGAGGCCACGCGTGGGAATCCGAGGATTTCGCGCTCCGTTGGCCTGGGCCGCCGTCACCGCGGCCCTCGCCTGCCGGATCGAGGACCGCACGCCGGCCGGCTCCCGCCGCGACGAGGCGGCGATCCGGGCCGCGCTCCGAAATTACTACGCCGCGCTCGACGCGCGCGACTGGGACGCGTGTCGGGCGGCGTTCTGGCGGGGCGCCACCTTCAGCGGCCTGGCCGACCCGGGGGACACGGCCCGGCAGGTCGCGTCGGTGCCCGCCGAGTCGGTCTTCGCCGCGCTCGCCGCCGACGCCCGGAGGGTGCCGGACAGCCTCGACCTCCAGGTGGTGCGGACCGACCTCCGGCAGGAGGGGGATCTCGCCGCGGCGTGGGTCCTGGTCCGGATCCGTGACCGGCGCGACGGGGCCGGCCCCGACGAGGAGGCGGTCGAGCACCTGCTCCTGCGCCGGATCGCAGGCGAGTGGCGGATCGCCACGCTGGCCCGGACGACGCGGTCCGCCGCCAGCCGGCTCTGAGACCGGGATGGCGTCGGTCGTCCTGGAGCGGCTCACGAAGGTCTTCGCGCCGCCGGTCCCGGTCCTGGACGGGCTCTCGCTCGAGGTGCGGGACGGCGAGTTCCTGGCGCTCCTCGGGCCGTCGGGATGCGGGAAGACGACCGTGCTGCGCTGCATCGCGGGGCTGGACGAGCCCACCGCGGGCGAGGTCTTCATCGGCGACCGGCGGGTGACGGATCTCCCGCCGGCCGAGCGGGACGTGGCTATGGTCTTCCAGAGCTACGCGCTGTATCCCCATCTCACCGTCCGGGAGAACCTGGACTTCCCGCTGCGGATGCGGCGGGTGGCGCCGGCGGAACGGCGGCGGCGGGTGGAGGAGACAGC
>DATLZT010000143.1:0-13249 GCA_035573835.1 Gemmatimonadales bacterium | reverse complement strand
GTGGCGGTGGTGACCAGGAGGATGATCGTACTGATGGCGTTCACGCTCGGCTCGATGCCGCGGCGCACCATGGAGTAGACCAGGAGCGGCAGGGTGGTGGAGCCCACCCCGGCCACGAAGAAGGTGATCACGAAGTCGTCGAACGACATGGTGAACGCGAGGAGCGCCCCGGCCAGGATCCCGGGCCAGAGCTGCGGCAGCGTGACGCGCCAGAAGGCGGTCCACTCGGTGGCGCCGAGGGTGAGGGCCGCTTCCTCCAGGCTGCGGTCCATGCCGCGGAGCCGGGCCAGCACCACCAGGGTGACGAACGAGATGTTGAACGCCACGTGCGCCACGGTGACGGTGCCGAGGCCGAGCGGCACGCCCAGCGCGGCGAAGAGCACCAGGAGCGAGATCCCGGTGACGATCTCCGGCGTCACGACGGGCAGGTAGAGCGCCCCCTCCACGGCGGCCCGGCCCCGGAACCGCCCCCGGGCGAGCCCCAGCGCGAGCAGGGTGCCGAGCGCCGTGGAGATCAGGGTCGACGCGAGCCCCACGACCACGCTGTTCCGGAGCGCCGCCCACAGGTCGGCGCGCTCGAGGAGGCGGGCGTACCAGCGCAGGGTGAAGCCGCTCCACGCCACCGAGAACCGGGCGTCGTTGAACGAGAAGAGCACCAGCACCAGGACGGGGAGGTGCAGGAAGAGGTAGCACCCGGCGGTGAAGGCCACCAGCGGCCAAGGGAGGCGCCGCACCTCACCGCTCCCCGCGGGCCGGCGCGTCCCGCAGCCGGAGGTAGACCAGGAGCCCCGCCAGCACCAGCGCCATGACGATGAACGACGCCGCCGAGCCGAAGGGCCAGTGGCGGGCGCTGGTGAACTGGTTCTGGATGAGGTTGCCGATCATGAGCTGCTTGGCGCCGCCCAGGAGGTCGGGGGTGAGGAACGCCCCGACCGCCGGGATGAACACCAGGAAGCACCCGGCGGCGACGCCCGGCATGGAGAGCGGGAGGGTGATCCGGAGGAACCGGGCCACCGGCCGGGCGCCGAGGACCGCCGCCGCCTCGAGCAGCGAGCGGTCGAGCCGCTCGAGCGAGGCGTAGATCGGCAGGACCATGAAGGGGAGATAGCCGTAGACCAGCCCCGCCACGACCGCGCCGGGGGTGTAGAGCAGCGTGAGCGGCGCGTCGACCAGCCCGAGCCCCAGGAGCACCTGGTTCACCAGCCCCGTGTCGCGGAGGAGGAAGATCATCGCGTAGGTGCGGACCAGGAAGCTGGTCCAGAACGGCAGCACGATGAGGAAGAGGAGGAGGTGCTTCCACCGGCCGCTCCGGGCGATCGCGTAGGCGACCGGATACCCCAGCGCGAGGCAGAGCGCGGTGCAGCCCGCGGCGAGGAGCAGGGTGCGGCGCAGCACCGCCAGGTAGAGCGGGTCGAAGAACCGGCGGTAATGCGCCAGGGTGAGCCCCGGCTCGACGCCGCCGTAGACGCCGCGGGGCATGAGGCTCACGCCGAGCATGAGGGCGATCGGCACGGCGAAGAAGACGACGAGCCAGAGGCCGCCCGGCGCGAGGAGGGGCCAGGCCCTGGGGCGTCGCATCAGGCGGTTTCCCGGGTCGCGGCGGCCGGCATCAGTCGGCCTCGAGCACCTGGGAGTCTTCCGGCAGCCAGCCGATCGCCACCGCGTCGCCCCGGCGCCAGGGGAGCGGCTTGATGAGCTGGCCCTCGTTCCGGACCGCCACGGTCACGTCCCGCCCCGGGGCGATCGCGGCGACGACGTGCATCGTCTCGCCGAGGTACATCACCTCCCGCACGGTGCCGGGGACGGCGTTTTCCTCCGGCGGCACCCGGTCGGGCGGGAAGACGTCCATCCACTCGGGCCGCACCGCGATCTCGACCTCGACCCCGTCTCCGAGCCCCGGCTGGTGCGGCACCCGGAACCGGAGCCCGTCGCGGCCCGCCACCTCCCAGCAGCCGTCCGGCCCGCGGCGTTCCACCCGGCCCCGGAAGAAGTTGGCGGTGCCGATGAAGCCGGCCACGAACGCGGTGCGCGGGTTCTCGTAGACCTCGGCCGGGGTGCCGACCTGGACGATGCGGCCGTGGTCCATGACCGCGATCCGGTCGGACATGGTGAGCGCCTCTTCCTGGTCGTGGGTGACGTAGACGAAGGTGACGCCCAGCTCGTGGTTGAGCTGCCTGAGCTCGAGCTGCATCTCCTTCCGGAGCTTGAGGTCCAGCGCGCCGAGCGGCTCGTCGAGGAGGAGGATGGGGGACCCGAGCACCAGGGCGCGGGCGAGGGCCACCCGCTGGCGCTGGCCGCCGGAGAGCTGGGCCGGCATCCGCCGGGCGAACTTGTCGGGGGCGAGCCGGACCATCTCCAGCGCCCGCCGCACCCGCTCGCCGATCTCCCCCCGCGGTACTTTCCGCTGCTCCAGGCCGAAGGCCACGTTCCGCTCCACCGTGAGGTGGGGGAAGAGGGCGTAGCTCTGGAAGACCATCGCCAGGTTCCGCTCGTAGGGCCGGCGCCGGGTGATGGTCTCGCCCAGGAGCCGGATCTCCCCGCCGTCGTCGTCCGGCTCCTCCAGGCCGGCGAGGAGCCGCAGGGTGGTCGTCTTGCCGCATCCCGAGGGACCCAGGAGCGAGAAGAACTCGCCCCGCCGGATCGCGAAGGAGACGGCGTCGACCGCGCGCACCTCGCCGAAATGCTTGGAGACCCGGACGAGCTCGACGACGGGCGGGCTATCCGACCGAGACGAAGCGGGCACGACGGACTCGACGTGTCGGTTGGGTGATTCGACGCTCGGGGTGGACGGGGCCGGAGAAACGTAGCGCCCCGGGGGGAACGAAAAAACCCTCCGGCCTGCGCCGGAGGGTGGGCGACCGGGCGGGGCGGGCGGCTCAGGCCGCGCTACCGCCCTGCCGGGTGCCGGTCCGGCCGCCCTCGGAGGGACTCTTCCCCTCCCGCCCGGACTCGCCGGAGACGAGCTGCGACTGGGTGCCGCCGCCGATCGGGATCTCCCGCGGGCGCGCCCGCTCGGCCTTCGGCATGGTGACCGTCAGGATCCCGTTCTCGCAGGTCGCCTCGATCTGGTCGACGTCCACGTTGGTGGGCAGCGAGAAGGTCCGCTCGAAGACGCCGTAGGTCCGCTCGTAGCGGTGCACCCGCTCGGTCTTCTCCTCGGCCTCCTGCTTCTTCTCGCCCCGGATGGTCAGGATGTTGTTCTCGAGCGAGAGCTTGACGTCCTCCGACCGCACGCCCGGGATCTCCATCACCAGCTTGAAGGAGTCCCGGTCCTCGAACACATCGGTCGGCGGGAACCAGGCGGAGGTGATCGACCCGGCCTGCTCGAAACCGAGCCCAAGGGGGGCGAACATCTCGTCGAGCATCCGGTTGAGGCGCCTGAGCGCCGAGAATTCTGGCCCCACGTCGGGGCGACGGGTGATCTGCACCATAGCGACCTCGCTGCTGCTGGACACTGGCTCCGAATGGCCCGGGATCACCCGGTGCCGCGCTCACCCGAGCTGCCGCGCCTCCCCCGACGGACGGTGGCCGGACGCCGGCGAGGCGGGTGACGGCTGCGAAGCGATGGCGGAGGCTCGGGCGCTGAGCATGCTACCCCGGGCCGGCCGCGCGGTTCGCGCCGCCGGCGAGGGGGTCACGACACCTTGATCCGGATCTCGCGCGGCCGGGCCCGCTCCACCTTGGGGAGCAGCACCGTGAGCACGCCGTGCGCGAAGCCGGCCTCGATCCGATCCGCGTCCACCGTGGCGGGCAGCGTGAACCGCCGCTCGAAGGTGCCGTAGGTCCGCTCGTAGCGGTGCACCCGCTCGGCCTGCTCCTCCGCCACCTGGCGCTTCTCGCCCCGGATCGTGAGCACGTTGTTCTCCAGGGAGATCCGCACGTCGTCCGGCCGCACCCCGGGCAGCTCGAGCGTGATCCGGACCGCCGCCCCGCTCTCCCGCACGTCGCACGGGGGCGTCCATGCCGCCACGGGCGCACCGTCCTCCCGGGCGCTCTCCCACGCCGCCAGCACGTCGCCGAGGACCCGATCGAGCCGGCGCAGCTCGCGGGTCGGATCGGGAAGCCGTCGAGTCGCGAACGCGAACGTCATCGATCCCTCCACTGAGACGGATGGTTGGTGAACCCGGGCCGACCCACCGGACTGGCCGGCCACCGTCGCGCCGGGTGGAGGTGCAGCCGACGTGCCAGCGCCCGGGCCGCCATTCCGGTCATTATGACCGGCGGAGCCCGGGCGCCCTGCCACTCGGAACGGGGGAGCCGGTCAGCTTGCCTCGGTCGGCTCCGGGCCGCGCTCGGTGGGAAGTCCGGCGGCCTGCCACGCGGCGTAGCCCCCGGAGAGGTTTCGGACTTTCTTCACGCCGCGCGCCAGGAGCAGGCTGGCGCCGATGGAGGACCGGCCGCCCCCCTGGCAGTGGAGCACCACCGGCCGGTCGGTCGGGATCTCGTCCAGGCGATCCGGGAGGTAGCCGAGCGGCAGGTTGGGAACGCCGGGGAGGTGCCCCGCCTCCCACTCCGATCGGCCGCGCACGTCGACCACGGCGACCTCGCCATGGTGGGCCTTGAGCGCCGCGAGCTCGGCCGGCGTGATCTGCTCGACCGTCTCGAGCCCGTGGCGCTCCCGCCAGGCGTCGAGCGCGTCGTGGTCGAACCAACCGGCGATCCGGTCGAGGCCCACCATGGCGAGGTCGCGCGCCGCCTCGTCCACCGCGCCCGGCCGGGTCCGGGCGTCCGCCAGCAGGTAGAGGTCGCGGTCGTAGGGAAGGAGCCAGCCGGCCCAGGTGTTGAACGAGCGGTTGAGCGGGAGGTTGATCGTCCCGGGCACGTGCCCCTCGGCGTACGCCTGGGCCGGCCGGAGATCGACCACGACGGCGCCGGAGGCGAGGAGCCCGCCGAGCCGATCCGCCGCGAGGCGCGCCGGCCGGGGGAAGCCCCCGAGCACCCGGGGTCCCAGCTTGTTGATGCGCTTCATCTCGGCGAAGTACTTGGGCGGCTCGGGCTGCCCCGCCAGCACCTGGCGCACGAACTCGTCCTCGTCGGCCACGGTGAGCGCCCAGTTGAAGAGCTTCTCGTACCCCACCGTCGACTGGGGCACGGCACTCAGCCCCTTGCCGCAGGCCGATCCGGCCCCGTGCCCGGGCCAGAGCTGGAGATGGTCCGGGAGCGACTTGAAGCGCTGCAGGCTCCGGAAGAGCGTGCGCGCGCCCGGCTCGGCCGTCCGGGCCACCTGCGCGGCCTTCTCGAGAAGGTCGGGGCGGCCGACGTCCCCCACGAACACGAAATCGCCGCTGAAGATGCCCATCGGCGAGCCGGCGACGGCGGTGTCGGTCACCAGGAAGCTCAGGTGCTCGGGCGTGTGGCCCGGCGTGTGGATCGCCTCGAACCTCACGTTGCCGACCATGAACGTGTCGCCGTCCCGGAGGAGCCGGGCCCCGATCTCCGCGGCGAACCCGTATTTCCAGTCGGCGTCGCCCGCGTCGGAGAGGTAGGCCCGCGCCCCGGTGCGCGCCGCGAGCTCGCGGAGGCCGGAGACGAAATCGGCGTGGATGTGGGTCTCGGTGACGGCGGTGATCCGCACCCCCTCCGCCCCGGCCGCCTCGAGGTACGGCTCGATGTCCCGGTTGGGGTCCACCACGATCGCTTCGCCGGTGCGGGCGCAGCCCACCAGGTAGCTCGCCTGCGCCAGCTTGTCGTCGTAGAAGCGCTTGAAGAGCATCGCGGCATTCCTCTTCCAGTCGTCAGGGACCTGTCGTCCTCACCGCCCGCCGCCGACCAGGATCCACCCGGCCGTCACGGCCAGGAAGGCGGCGAAGCCCCGTCGGAGCGCCAGGGGCGGGACGTGGTGGGCGAGCCGGGTACCGAGGCCCACACCCAGGATCGCCACGGACGTGAACCCCGCCACCACGGCCCAGTCCAGTTCCACCCGGCCGAGGTAGCCCGCGAAACCGGCCGCCGCGTTGAGGGCGATCACCACCAGCGAGGTGCCGATCGCCTGCTTCATCGGGAGCCGCGCGAGCAGGGTGAGGGCGGGCACGATCAGGAAGCCGCCGCCGATGCCGGCGAGCCCGGTCAGCACGCCGACGGCGCCGCCGAGCGCCCCCACCAGGAGCTGGGAGCCGAGGCCGGTCGCCGGCGCGCTCCCGCCCGACCGGTCGGCCCCCGGGGCCTCGGCGCGGGGAGCGCCCCGGGCCATGACGCCCGCGGCCGCGAGCATGAGGGTGGCGAAGAGCGTGAGTTGCGCCGTCTCGCTCACCTGCCGGGCCAGCCGGGCCCCGGCGAAGGTGCCCAGCATCGCCACCGGCGCGAAGGTGAGCGCGGCGCGCAGGTTCACGTTGCCGCGGCGCCAGTGTCCGGCGGCGCCGACCAGGCTGGTCGTCCCCACCACCGCCAGGCTCATGGCAACCGCCGGCTTGACGCCGTAGCGCAGCACGTAGACGAACACCGGGACGGTGAGGATCGACCCTCCCCCGCCCAGCAGCCCGAGCGAGAGACCGATGAGGAGGGCGAGCGACAGACCGAGCAGCGGCATGGCGAGTGGTGAGGCTATGGGCCCCACCAAGCTACACCGGGCGGCACGGATGGAGAATCGGGGGTGGTGCGGGCGCGGTGGGGCTAGGTCAACCGCAGTGCCGAGTGGCTGGGGCCGCCAGTGGGCACGGTATTGGACCGCCCCCGCGCGCCGGCGGTGTCGGGTCGGGGCCGCCCGCCGTCCCGCTCCTTCACCATCCGTTCGTAGCGGTCGATGAACCGGCGCACCCGCGCGGTGTGCTCCCGCAGTTCCTCGGGGGAGTCGGGCCCGGTCGCCTGGCCGGCGCCCCCGCCGAGCGGGTCGAGGATGGAGTCCCGGAGGGCGTCGAAGTCTTCCTGCGCCGGGAGGCCGAGCCGCCCGCGGTCGGCGATCACGGCGGCCACCAGGCGGGCGATCAACCCCTTGTAGTTGTCCAGTTGGCCGCGGGCCCTGGCGTAAGGCATCGACTCCAGGCTGTCGAGCTGGCGCCGGACGGCGGGGATGAGCGGTGGGGCCTCGAGCGTGGGGCCCATGTGCGTGCCGCCGAGGCTGGCGGAGTCCGCCGCCCCTTGGCGCGCGACGTCGCGGGGATTGTCGCCCGCGCACCCGAGGGCGAGGAGCGCAAGGGCGAGGACGGACGGACGGGCGGCGGACATGTGGGCTCCCCGGGCGACGCGCGACGGTTATCCCCTTGGTACCGTGGCGCGCGCCCGGGGTGCCGCCCGGTTCACCCGACGCGGCTCATCGGCCGGCCGCGGGCAGGGCCCAGATCTCGACCCGGTTCGCCACGAAGAGGGGGACCGCCACCCGGTTCCGCCGGGTGTCGACCCCGATGTCGGCCGGGTTGGCGACGCCGGTCACCACCGGCCGGGCGGCGCCGTCGGCGAGGGTGAAGACGGTCGAATCGGCCCAGCTCGAGACCAAGAGCCGCCCGTCGGCCAGGAGCTCGACCCCGTCCTGCATCCCCGGGCCGGTGCCGAGCGGGGTCGGCGCCGCGTCGCCGGGCTTCCAGGTCATGAGCGTGGCGCCGCCGAACGGCACGATCACGAAGCGGCCGTTGGCCTGGTCCCAGGTGATGCCGTTGGGCCGCTGGAGGGTGTCGCCCTCGAGCACCACCTCGATCTTGCGGTCCCGGCCCACCCGGAAGACGCGGTCGGGGCCGGGATGGCTCATGGTGCCCTTGTCGTCGAAGCGGATCCCGGTGTCGGTGACGTGGAGATCCCCCTCGGGGCCGACCGCCACGTCGTTGAGGAAGTTGGCCTGCCGGCCGAATTCCACCGTGGCAAGCGGCGCGCCGGTCCGCTTGTCGAAGGCGCGGAGCGCGTCGATGTCCGCCACCCAGACCGTGTCGCCCACGATCGCGAGTCCCTTGGGCGCGTGCAGCGTGACACCGCCCCGGCCGCCGGCCACGAAGCGCATGGAATCGACCGACCCGTCGGGCCGGAGCCGGCTGAGGTAGCCGTTGTTGTCCTTGGCCGACGGCGCCCCGTTGATGTTGCTCACGAAGTAGAGGTCGAGGTCGGGGTCGTAGCGCACCGCCTCCGGCGTCTGGAAGCCGTCGACCTGGGCCACGCGGGTGGCGGTGTCGGGGGCCGCGGCGTCGCCCTGGGCGAGGGTGTCCGCGCCGCCCGCCGGCCGCCGCTCGCCACCGCACGCCGCCGCGCCGAGCAGCAGGGCGAGGGCCGCGAGCGTTCTCGTCCGGGTGATGCGGGTGGATCGGGTCATCGGCGATCTCCTTGTGGTTCGGTCCACTCCCGGCGGGTCGACGGCCAGGCGACCCGCCGCTCGGCGGGATAATCTATCCGTCCGCCGCGCCCTCCGCCTGCGCCACCCGATCGGGCCGGACCCGGTCGGGATCGAAGCGCCGGGCCGCGGCCAGCATCTTTCCCGGCGTCTCGTCGAGCCCCGCCTTGCGCCGCGCGCTCGGGGCGGATCCCGATGGCGTTGGAGCGCTCGACGGCGTGGTCCCGCTCGGGCCGGGTTCGGCCTGGGGATCTCCCGGGCGCCGTGTCGGTGATTCGTGACTCTAGACCGCGAGCCGACGCTGGAGCTCGCGCTCGGTCTGCGCCCCGACGGCCAGGAGCAGCAGGTCCAGGGGCAGGACCCCGACGCCGCCGTCGGCCGCCGAGGCCCGGACGGCGGGCGCGTCCGGCGCCACCAGATACGCTCGCCCGGCGAACCGGGGATAGCGGGCGACGAACCGGCGCAATCCCGCCATGGAATGGCGCCAGGAGGAGCCGATCTCGAAGGCGAGCGGGAGCTCCGGGTGGTCGAAGACCGGGTCCACCTCGTCGTCGCGATCCCGCCAGTGATACAACCGGACCTGGCTCTGCTGGGCAAGGGCGTGGAGGTGGGCCGCGGCGAGGTTCTCGGTGAGGAGCCCCATCTCGGCCAGGTCCGGCAGCGGCGCGATGCCGCGCTGCAGCGCGGCGTTCCGCACGGCGCCGTCGACGAAGTAGGGCTTTCGCCCCCGTCGCTGGCGCTGGGCCTCGCCGCCCGAGTAGTTCGGGAGGGTGAACACCAGGAACGCGCGCTCGAGATAGGAGAGATAGCGATCGAACGTGGGCTGGGACATGCCGTCGAGCGCCTGCCCGATGGTGGTGGGCGAGAGCACACCGGTCACCCGGCCCGCGAGGGTGTAGAGGAACCGCTCCAGCAGCATCGGGCGGTCCACGCCGAAGGCCTGCGGAATGTCCTTGTCGATCGCGCGCTCCAGGGCATCGCTGCGGAGGATCCGCTGGGCGTTGAGGAGCGCCGAGACCTCGTCCACCGCCGGATCCTTGAAGGGGAGGAGGATCTCGGGGAATCCGCCGGTGAGCAGGAACCGGCGCCGCGCGATGGCCAGCGTGGGGCTCTCCCAGGACGTCTCGATGGCGGCGGCGATCGTCTGCGCGAGGGTGTCGCCCAGCGGCAGCGGGACCGGGTGCCCGACGAGCTCCAGGAACTCCGTGAACAAGTAGGGCTGGAGATACTGCTCCTCCCAGGGGCCGACACCGCTTTCCCCTTTGCCCTTGCGGAGCGCGGCGGTCGAGCTCGACGTACCGGCGATTCGCACCGGCCAGTCCTCGTCGTAGAACGTCTTGAACCAGAGATCCCAGTCGCGGGCGTAGGTGAGCTCGTCGAGGAAGAGATAGAGCGGCTCCTCGGCGCTCGCCCGGTTCTTGTCCAGGATGCTGCGCACCAGGTTGCCGAGCGGCACCTCGATGAGCAGCGGATGGTCCAAGCGGAGCCACCAGAGCCGGCGGGGAGGGATCCCTTCGCGCAGCAGGTGGGCGACCATCTGGTACATCGCCGTGGTCTTGCCCACCCGCCGGGGCCCCAGGATGAGCTGGAACCGCCGGGGGCATCGACCGCCAGTCGGCGCCCGAGGCAGCGGGCGAGCGGACGCTCGACTGGCGGCGCCGAGGCCTCCGGGACGTTCCCGGTGGCATGCCACGGATTCCGATCCCGGAGCACCTGCTGGCAATCCAGCGGTTTGGGCGTCCAAGTCAGGCCGCGGCGTGGTGGCAGAGCCCCCGAGGCGGTGCCGTTGCGGTTGCTATTTGTACGACAACATACTCGCTCCGTATGTTGTTACGTTGATAGCAAGCATTCAAGGCGCCGCAGGGTATGGCGACCTCGTATGACCGTCTACACCGAAAACACCGCTCGGCGATGGCCCGGAAACCGGACGCCCTCGGGGTGGTGAACGGGGAGGACCCGCGCGATTCCTCGCCGCCCCTGGTCGGTGGATCCGGGGCAGGAGCGGGGCGAGCGCCGGGCGCTCGGGGCGAGCCGGCCCCGGGCTACGTCCCGGCCCGATCCGGCAGGTAGATCTCCCCACCCCGCTCCCGGAACTCCGCCGACTTCGCCGCCATCCCGCTCGCGGCGAGCTCCCGGATCTCCTCGGTGATCTTCATCGAGCAGAACTTCGGGCCGCACATCGAGCAGAAGTGCGCCACCTTGGCCCCCTCCGCCGGGAGGGTCTCGTCGTGGTACGCCCGCGCCGTGACGGGGTCGAGCGCGAGGTTGAACTGGTCCCGCCAGCGGAACTCGAAGCGCGCCTTGCTCAGCGCGTCGTCCCGGGCCCGCGCCCGCGGGTGCCCCTTGGCCAGGTCCGCCGCGTGGGCCGCGATCTTGTAGGCGATCACCCCCGCCTTCACGTCCTCCCGGTTGGGCAGGCCCAGGTGCTCCTTGGGGGTGACGTAGCAGAGCAGCGCCGTGCCGTACCAGCCGATCATCGCGGCGCCGATGGCGCTGGTGATGTGGTCGTAGCCCGGCGCGATGTCGGTGGTGAGCGGGCCCAGGGTGTAGAACGGGGCCTCGCCGCACCACTCGAGCTGCTTCTCCATGTTCTCCCGGATGAGGTGCATCGGGATGTGGCCCGGGCCCTCGTTCATCACCTGCACCCCGTGCTCCCAGGCGATCCGGGTGAGCTCCCCCTGGGTCCTGAGCTCGGCGAATTGCGCCTCGTCGTTGGCGTCGGCGATGCTCCCGGGACGGAGCCCGTCGCCCAACGAGAACGAGACGTCGTACGCCGCCATGATCTCGCAGATCTCGCGGAAGTGGGTGTAGAGGAAGTTCTCCTGGTGGTGGGCCAGGCACCACTTGGCCAGGATCGAGCCGCCGCGGGAGACGATCCCGGTCACCCGCTTCGCGGTGAGCGGGATGTAGCGGAGCAGCACCCCGGCGTGCACCGTGAAGTAGTCCACCCCCTGCTCCGCCTGCTCGATCAGGGTGTCGCGGTAGATCTCCCAGGTGAGCTCCTCGGCCACCCCGCCCACCTTCTCCAGCGCCTGGTAGATCGGCACCGTCCCGATCGGCACCGGCGAGTTGCGGAGGATCCACTGTCGGGTGGCGTGGATGTCCTTCCCGGTCGAGAGATCCATCACCGTGTCCGCGCCCCAGAGGATCGCCCAGCGGAGCTTCTCCACCTCCTCGGGGATCGAGCTGGCCACCACCGAATTGCCGATGTTGGCGTTGATCTTCACGTGGAAGCGCCGGCCGATGATCATCGGCTCGAGCTCGGGGTGGTTGATGTTGGCCGGGATGATGGCGCGCCCCCGCGCCACCTCGCTCCGGACCAGCTCGGGCTCGAGCCCCTCGCGGAGGGCCACGAACTCCATCTCGGGGGTGATCTCGCCCCGGCGGGCGTAGTGGAGCTGGGTGACGACGCCCCGCCCCCGGAGCACCGGCCGGCGGAGGCTCTCGGGGATCCGCTCGGCGTCGCGCGGGTCCGGCGCCACGGTGGGCCGCTCGAGCCGCTCGACCTCCCGCGCCCGGATCCACTCGGCCCGGAGCGGCGGGAGCCCCAGGCGCGGATCGACGCCCTGGGGGCCGCTCGTGTCGTAGACCCGGAGCGGCGGCTCGCCGCCCGAGAGCGCGATCTCCCGCATCGGCACCCGGAGGCCGCGGGGGCCTTCCAGGTACACCTTGCGGGAGTTGGGGAACGCCTCGGCGTAATCGATGATGGGGCCGGGAGCGCCGGGCACGGGGGCGCCGGCGGACGCGGCATCGGTCGAGGGACCGGGCCGGGTGGTGGCAGGCATCGCTCGCTCCTCGCCGCCCGTCGGGCGGCCGTGAATCGGGTGGCCGAGCCGGCGCCGCCCTAACGAGAACCGCCGCCCGTCCACGGGGCGGCGGCGAAGGGGTGAGCCGGGCGCGCCCGACGGGACGCCCCGCGCTCGCCGCGCTCCCTCCGCCGGTGTCAGCCGGATCAGGTTCCAAGGGTGCTCTCTCAATCGGGCCGCGGTCGATGGAGCCTGCGCCCCGCCCGCTGTGCGGTCGGGATCCTCCATCGAGCCCGCCCGATGCCCCTGGCGGCAGGTGTATCCTATCGGGGCGCGCGGGGCCGGTCAATCGCGGCGGCGCCACCGCCGCGCGCCGCTACCGGACCCGGCGGCGCGGCATAGCATTAGGGCATGCCGCCGCAGACCCGCTGGTTCCTCCGCGCCGCACTCCTCTACCTGGTCGCCGCGCTCGCGCTCGGCGTGATCCTGACCCTCCCCCGCGCGGTCGAGGCCCACCCGCTCCTCGGCGCGCTCTGGCCCACGTACCTGCACGTCCTGGTCGTGGGCTGGCTCACCCAGCTCATCTTCGGCGTGGCGTACTGGATGTTCCCCCGCCATTCCGCCGGGCGCCCGCGCGGGAGCGCGGCGCTGGGCTGGGCGTCGTTCTGGCTCCTCAACGCCGGCCTCCTCCTCCGCCTGGTCGCGGAGCCGTGGCAGGTCCTGGGCGGGCAGGTGGGGGTGGTGCTGGTCGCCTCGGCGGCGCTCCAGCTCGGCGCGGGGTGGGCGTTCGTGCTCAACACCTGGCCCCGGATCAAGGAGCGCTGACGGTGCCGCGTCTCGCCGTGCTCTTGGTCCGCGCCGCGCTCTGCCATCTGGCGCTCGGGGTCGCGGCCGGCGCGCTCCTCCTCGCGCACAAGGGGGCGCCGCTCCATCCGGCCGTGGCCGCGCTCGCGCCGGTGCACGTGGAATCGCTGCTCCTCGGCTGGACGGTCCAGCTCGCGATGGGCGTGGCGTACTGGATCCTCCCCCGACATCCCACCGGCGCGCCCCGCGGCCGCGAGGCGCCGGTGTGGCTCGCCTTCGGGCTGCTCAACGCCGGCGTGCTCGGCGTGGGGCTGACCCGGGCGTTGGGGGGACCGGAGGCGATCGCGGTGGCCGGCCGGCTCCTGGAAGCGCTCGCGGCGGCGCTGTTCGCCGCGCACGCCTGGCCCCGGGTACGCGCCACCGTCGCGACGCGCTGACCGGGGCCGGGGCG
>DATLZT010000142.1:0-15520 GCA_035573835.1 Gemmatimonadales bacterium | reverse complement strand
GGGTCGCCCTGTCGGCCTCGCCACCCGCCGTGGAATCGGTGCGGACGAGCGGCTCGAGGGCCGGGTGCCGGAGCCGCGCACCGGGCGATGCCGGCGGTTCCCTAGTTCGGGTGAAGCTCGAACGGCGCCGGGATCTCGTAGAAGACCGCCTTCCCGAGCATCACCGTGGGCGGCATCCCGAACATCTGGATCCAGGTGCGGGTGAGGTGCGCCGAATCGGAGAACCCGGCGGCGTGGGCCGACTGGGAGAGGTTGCTCCCCCGGGCGAACTCCTCCATGGCCCGCGAGAGCTTCCGCCAGAGCAGGTAGCGCCGGAACGGCAGCCCCACCTCGTCCGAGAACAGGTGCGCGAAGCGGCTCGGCGACAGGAAGACGACCTTGGCCACGTCCTCGAGCCTAAGCCCCCGGACGTCGCGGGACCTGATGACCTCGAGCGCCCGGACGATCCGCCCGTCCATCGGTCGTAGCGGCGGGGGCCCGGCGCACAGGGCGTGGACCACGCCGCCGATCAACCGGGCGGCCGGCTCCGGCCCCGGGCGCCGGTCCTGGAACTCCCGCAGCGCCGGGAGCAGATCGGCCAGGCGGTCCGTCGAGACGGCCGCGACCGGCTCCCGCAGCGAATCGCGGAGCCAGCGGCCCTCGCGCGACTCCGGCTCGATGAAGATCATGGCGATGAGCGTGCCGGCGCCATCGAAGGCGTGGGGCTCGTCGGGCAGGACCGCGGCCGCCTGGTACTCCCGCCAGGGCCCCTCCTCGTGCCGGAACCTGATGGGGCCGTCCAGGCCGATCGAGATCTGCACCGCATGGTGCGAGTGGGGCGGCACGACGCCGCCGCCCCGGCCGACGCCGATCCATCCCCCGTCCCAGAAGTAGACGAGCGCGCTCCACGCGGGCCTGGATCGGTGGGGCTCACCCATGGTGCGCGAAGAATACGTCGCCGTAGCCGGTTGGTACAAATCCCTCGGCGCCTTCCTCCAAAACCTTCAGCCCCTTCCTTCAATCGCCCCCGCCCCCCTCGACCGCATTTTCCTCCCCGTCAACCGCAGCACCAACTCACATGGGGAGGGAACGATGACGCGGACATGGAAGCGGGCCGCCGCAGGGGTCGGCCTCGCGGTCCTGGGGCTGGTCGGGACCGGTATGGCGTTCCACCACGGCCTGACCGGAGCCCACCGGCCGGACGACCGGGAGTTCGGCTTGGGGCCGCGGCGCTCCGCGGGCGGCCGCTACGTGGCCAGCTTGCAGGCGGCGCGGCCGATCGAGCTCCGCAAGCTGCTCACCATGCGGATCGTCCTGACCGATTCGACCGGCGGACCGGTGGACGGGGCCACGCTGGCCGTGGACGGCGGGATGCCGGAGCACCGCCACGGGCTCCCCACCCGCCCCCGGGTCACGCGCCCTCTCGGTCAGGGGACGTACCAGGTGGACGGGGTCAAGTTCAACATGGGCGGATGGTGGGTCCTCACCTTCCGGGTGGACGCCGGCGCAGCCCGCGACAGCGTCACCTTCAACCTCGACTTGTAGGCGGGGCGGGGGAGCGCCACCGTGCAAGCCCGACCCGTACTCGTCGCCGTCGTCGCGGCCGCGCTCGCAGCCGGCGCGGGGCTCGCTGCCCCGGCCGACCGCTGGTCGGAGGAGGAGCGGGCCACCATCGCGAGCATGAGCCTGAGCGCGCTGGAGCCGATCCCCGCCGATCCGTCCAACCGGTACGCCGACGATCCGCGCGCCGCGGCCCTGGGCCAACGGCTGTTCTTCGACACCCGCCTCAGCGGCAACGGGCGGGTTGCCTGCGCCACCTGCCACGATCCCAAGCGGGAGTTCCAGGACGGGACGCCGCTCGCGCGGGGCGTGGGCACCACGGACCGGCGCACCATGCCGGTGGCCGCCGGCGCCTGGAGCGAGTGGATGTTCTGGGACGGGCGCAAGGACAGTCAGTGGTCCCAGGCGCTCGGCCCGCTGGAGAGTCCGGTGGAGCACGGCGGCACCCGTGCCCAGTACGTGCACGTCCTCGCCCGGCACTACCGCCGGGAGTACGAGGCGACGTTCGGGCGCCTCCCGAATCTCACGGGCGTGCCGCTCCGCGCCGGACCGGTGGCCGATCCGCTCGCCCGTGGGGCGTGGGACGCCCTGCCGGCCGCGCGCCGGGACTCGGTGACGCGGGCGTTCGCCAACATCGGGAAGGCGATCGCCGCGTATGAGCGCCGGATCCGGTACGGTCGCAGCCGGTTCGATCGCTTCGCCGACGAGCTCGCGCGCACCGGCCGCACTCCCGACGGCGTGCTGAGCCGGGACGAGATCGCGGGGCTGCGCCTCTTCATCGGGAAGGCGGGCTGCATCACCTGCCACAACGGACCGCTCCTCACCGACCAGCACTTCCACAACACGGGCGTACCGCAGGCCGCCGGCCTGCCCGCCGACCCGGGCCGGGAGCGTGGCGCGAAGGCGGTGCTGGCGGACGAGTTCAACTGCCGGAGCCCCTACAGCGATGCGCCGGCCGGGGCGTGCGCCCACCTGGAGTTCCTCGACGCCGCCAACCCGGAGATGCGCCGCGCGTTCAAGACGCCGTCCCTCCGCAACGTGGCGGAACGGGGGCCCTACATGCACGCGGGCCAGCTGGCGACGCTGGAGGCGGTCGTGGAGCACTACGACCGGGCGCCGGCGGCGCCGCGGGGGAGATCGGAGCTGCTTCGTCCCCTCGGCCTCACCGTGCGCGAGCGGGCGCAACTGGTGGCGTTCCTCGGGACGCTGAGCGCGCCCCTCTCGACCCCGGCGGCGCCGCTCGCGCCGCCCGACTAGGAGGACCTGGTGCGGAAACGCCTCGACGCGATCATCGTCGGCGGGGGGCAGGCCGGGCTCGCCCTGGGACGCGAGCTCGCGCTTCGCGGGAAGGACTTCCTCATCCTCGAGGCCGGCCGCCGGATCGGGGACGCCTGGCGGCACCGGTGGGACTCGCTCACCCTGTTCACTCCGGCGCGCTACAGCGCGCTTCCCGGCCTGGCGTTCCCGGCGGAGCCCGACCACCACCCGACGGCCCGCGAGATGGCGGCGTACCTGGAATCGTACGCCCGGGCGTTCGAGCTCCCGGTGGCGCTGGACGAGCCGGTGCGTGAACTGCGCCGCGCCGACGGATCGAGGTTCATCGTCACCACCGACCATGCCCGCTACATCGCGCGGCAGGTGGTCGTCGCGACCGGCCCCTTCCAGGCCCCGGCGCTGCCCGCGGCCGCCGCGCTCCTGCCCCCCGGGGTCCGGCAGCTGCACAGTAGCGAGTACCGCAATTCGGCGGAGCTCGAGGCCGGCCCGGTGCTGGTCGTGGGCGGCGGCAACTCCGGCGTCCAGATCGCCGCCGAGGTGGCTCGCAGCCATGAAACCATGCTCGCGGTGGGCACCCGCCTGCGACGCCTGCCGCGGCGGCTCTTCGGCCGCAGCGTGTTCGAGTGGCTCGACCGGGTCGGCGCCATGTCGATCCCCGTCGAATCGGCGCTGGGCCGGCGGGCGAGCCGAACCGACGTTCTCATTGGCGACTCGCCGAGGTCGATCGCCCGTCGGCTCGGGGTGCGGCTGCTGGAGCGGGTGGTCGGCGTGTGCGGCTCCGCCCTCGCCCTGGCCGGCGGTACGACGGTGGCGCCGCGGACGGTGATTTGGGCGACCGGATTCCGGCCCGACTACCCTTGGCTGCGGGTCCCCACGCTGGACGCCCGCGGCCTGCCGGAGCATCGTCAGGGCGTATCCCAGGTGGCTGGGTTGTACTTCCTCGGGCTTCCGTGGCTCCGGAGCCGCGGCTCTGCCCTCGTCGGCTGGGTGGGGCGGGACGCGGCGTACCTGGCCGGCCAGATGGAAACCCAGCTCGCGCGGGCGGCCTGAGGACGAGGGTGCCCCTCCGCTGATGGGACGGGGTGCATAGATTGGGGCTGGGGAGCGCGGTTGGCGGCTCCCCCGAGGGCCGGTGCGCGACCCGCCCTCCGGGAACGCGGCCGCGCGGACGCGGCGCGCCGACTCACTCACCCACCCCCACCTCCGAGCGGGAGGCTCCCCATGCCGAACGCCGTTCGCCGCATGCTTGCCGTCGTGGCCGGACTGGTCGTCGCGGTCGCGGTCGTGTTGCTGGGTGACTTCGTGGCGAGCCGTCTCTGGACCCCTCCCTCGGGCACCGACCTGGCCGGGGCCGACGGGCTGCGGGCGGCGATGGCCTCGATCCCGCGGCGCGCGCTGGTCGCGGTGCTGCTCGGCTGGGTGGCGGCCGCGGCCGCCGGGGCCTTCGTGGCCACCCGGGTCTCACCCGCGAGGGGGCGGGTGCACGGCCATATCGTCACCGTCCTGCTGTTGGCGGCGACGATCGCCAATCTGCTGGCCATTCCGCACCCCGCCTGGGTCTGGGTCGGTGCCGTCGTGCTGATCCCCGTTGCGGGCTGGCTCGCGGCCCGCGCGGCCGCGTCGCCCGAACCCGTCCGACCGCGCCACCCGTAGTGATCGCGACCGAGCCTGGCTGGCCCGAGACCCCGGGCCGCGCCCGGCGCGAAGCGCTACCTTTGGTGGGTCGACCCGACCGGACCTCGCCATGACCTTCACGTCCCCGCTCTGGCGGCCGATGGCCGTCGCGCTGAGCGCGATCAACCTGGTGGGCGTCGGCTTCGCCGCCGGCGAGGCCGAACCGTGGCACGCCGCCGGGCACGCGGCCCTCGCCCTGGTGTTCGGGCTGTGGGCGCAGCGGCTGCGTCATCGTGCCGGCCGGACCGAGGGCCCGGCCGGGCTCGAGGCGCTCGAAGCCGAGGTGGGAAGCCTGCGGCGGGAGCTCGCCGAGGCCCAGGAGCGGCTGGATTTCGTCGAGCGGATCCTGGCGCAGCCGTCCGAAGCCCGCCGGGTCGCGCCCGAAGGCTAGGGAGGTGTCCCATGCGTCCCACGAAGTCGCGGACCTGGTTCGGCCATTTCGCCAAGGCCACCTCGCGCGCCGCCGGGAGTCCGGCGGCGTTTTTCATCGCCGTCGGGGTGATCGTCGCCTGGCTGGTCACGGGTCCGCTGTTCCGGTTCAGCGACACCTGGCAGCTCGTGATCAACACCGGCACTACCATCGTCACGTTCCTCATGGTCTTCCTGATCCAGAACACCCAGTACCGCGACGCCGAGGCGGTGCAGGTGAAGCTGGACGAGCTGTTGCGCGCCACCAGGGGGGCGCACAACGCGCTGCTCGACCTCGAGGAGCTGGAGGAGCGGGAGCTGGATCGGATCCGGGCCGGCTACGCACGCCTGGCCGCGCGTGCCCGGGAGGAGCTGCGGCGGGGACTGCCGGACACCGGTGTCCCGGACCTCGATCAGCGGTGAGGTCGACCTGCGGTGGTGGGCTCTCCTGCGGGGACGGCCGCGCCGGCGCCCGTGCCGATCGCCGGACAGGCGCTGCGACCGGTCGGGGAGCGGCATGGCTTGACGGTGCGCGTCTTCGCGGGGCTGGACGAGGATCGGCGGCGTCGGGACGTCGACGACGTGACACGGCTCCGCGGGGGTGGGCGGCCGCACCCAGGCCGCGCCGGTCCCTCCCGGTGCGGTGGAGTCGCCCCGGTGCCGCCCCGGGCCACCGGGGCCAGCCGCACCGGAGAATTTCGGCTTGCCTAATATTACGGCACACCGTAATATTAGCTCCGGCGACCGGTCGCGGGCCGGGCGGGGATCGACCTGGCGAGCGGGCCGGACGCGTGCCGCCCCACGCGGCGCCAGCGAGACCGTACTCGACGAGGAGCGCATGCCATGGCCGACTCGGCCGGCGTGAACGCGCAACGGCCCGGACGGGAGGCCCTCCTGCGGGAGCTCGCCCGGGTTGGCCGGGAGCACAGCGATGCCACGGTCCTCTTCCACGCCACCCTGGCCGGCGTCCTCGGCCTCCACCCGACCGACTACAAGGTGCTGGGGCTCCTCCAGCGGGCGGGGCCGCTGAGCGCCGGGGAGATCGCCCGGCGCTCCGGGCTCGCCCCCGCCTCGGTGACCGACCTCGTCGACCGATTGGAGCGCAAGGGCTTCGTCCGGCGGGTGGCGGACCCGGCGGACCGCCGGCGGGTCATGGTCGAGGTCGAGGCCGACCGGCTCACGGCCGTCGACCCGCTGTTCGCCTCCGCCAGGCAGTCGCTCGCGCGACTCTTCGACCGGTACTCCGACAAGGAGCTCTCCTTGATTGCCGACTTCCTCCGTCGCAACGCCGAGCGCCTGCGCGCGGAAACGGCCAGGCTCGCCGCGGGGCGCCGCGAGCCGAGGGGGCCGGCCCGCGGCCGGACCCGAGCTCGCGGTCGGACGGGTCGGCGTACGTCGCAGTCGTGAGGTGAGCACGTATGGTCACGAGCATGTTGCTTTGGCTCTTCGTCGTGTTCAGCGGAATCGCCGCCGGCGCCGGGCTCTACGAGACGAGGATCGTCGTGCCACGGTGGTTCGTCCGGACCGCCGAGGTCGGGCCTCGCGGTATCAGGGTCGACGCCGAGGCGATGCGCACCTTGGATCCGGGGCGGCGGTTCTGGGCCTTCGTCACGACCGGCCCCCTCACGCTGCTCACGCTGGCGAGCCTCGGCGTGGCCTGGCGATCGGCGGCGCCCGGACACGACTGGTGGCTCGCGGCGGCCGCGGTCACCCTCGTGGAGCGCGTCATGACGCTGGCCTACTTCATTCCCCGGGCGCTGCGTCTGATGCGGGCCGAGACGCTCCCGCCGGAACAGGCGGGCGCGATGGCGTCGCGATGGATGGGGCTCAACCACCTGCGCGTGGCGCTCTCCCTCGCGGGATGGCTGCTCGCCCTCCGGGCGGTGTCGCTGCGGGGTTGAGGGACGCGGCTCGCCTGGTGCCGGCTGGTGGTCGATCGACACTGGACGCGGCGGTGGCCCGACGCGAGTGCGGCGCCCCGGCGGGCCGTCGCCCGGCTGGCGGTGGACACCGCGCCGGGCACGTCGTACCTTGCGGAGGCGACGCCTCGAACGGCCGACCGCTGCCCGGCCGACCCGACGGAACCCGACCCCGACGCGCCGATGGACCTCCCGATCCCGGCGGTCCGCGCGACGGTCGTTGCGATGAGAGCGGGCGCCTGCTCGCCGCCGCCCCTCGAGCCCGCTCGGCGGTCGTCGTCTCGCACCCGTGGCGTCATGTCTCGATGAGGTAGCCATCCATGCCATCCGCCCTCCCGCTCGCGGTTGCGCTCATCCTCCCCGCGGTCCCCGTGGCCTACGGCCAGGTCCCGGGCGCGGCCGCCCCTGCGCCGGGCCGCACGACCGTGGCCGAGATGAAGTACGGCCGCGTCGGATCGCCGGTCTATGCCGGTCGCACCACCGACGGCTGGTGGTTTACCGTCATCCGGACCGCTCGGCAGGTGGACCCGAAGGACGATCGCGGCGGCCCCATCCCGGCGGAGGACAGCCTCAAGCGGGCCTGGAAGGCGGGGGACGCCCACGCTGGATTCGTCCTGGCCGAGCACCACGAGGCCCGCTTCGGGTACCGGGGTGACCACCACGATCAGGCGAAGAAGCTCTGGCGGGAGGCGGCCAAGCGGGGCCACGAGTGGGCCATGATCCGGGTCGTGTACTGGGACCGGGACTATCGCTGGCTCGAGCCCCTGGCCTCTTCGGCGTGGCCCCACGCCCGTTTCCAAGCCGGTGTCACCAAGGGATGGCTCTATCAAGAATCGGTGAAGCAGGGGCGGCCCGATCCGGCGCTGGCCGAGGAGGCCCGGCGCCTCATCCGATCCGCGCTCGAGGCCGGCGACTTGGAGGGGTATCGGCTCTTCGCCCAGTACGACGTCCAGGGGGCGTTCCTTTTTTCGGAGGGCGAGCGCGTTGCCTTGACCCGGCACTTCGCCCGTTTCCCTTGGATCTGGGACCTCGCGACGCAGGTCCGGCAGGCGCATGAGCGTGGCGGGGCGGCCGAGGTGCGTCGGGCGATGGGGCAGGTGGGGCCGATGCTCGATGACGAGTGGCTGCTCGACGTCGCCGACAAGTACGCCGCGGAGACCGTTCCGGGGTTTGCCGAGGCGTGCATTGCGCGGTTCCCGTCGGTCTGCGGTGACAGCGCCGTGGGCTGGCTCCGACGGGTGGACAGCCTCGACCCCGACCGGGGCGCCTACGGGCTCTCGCTGGCCCACGCCTTCGGCGTGGGCGTCCCTCGGGACAGCGTCCGGGCGTTCCAGGAGCTGTGGCGGGCGTACGAGAAGGAGCGGGCGATTCCGGCGTACCTGCCGCTCGCGAACCGGTTCCTGGCGGGGAACGGGACGCCGGTCGACACCGCTGCGGCGCTCGCGGTGCTCGAGGCGGCGGTGAGGGCCGGCGTGCCGAACGCCCGGGCCAAGCTGGCGCCGTACTACTTCTACGGCTGGGGTGGCGTCACGACGGACTGGTACCGGGCGCGGGAGCTCACCGCGTTCGGGCAGGCGGTGACGCCGCTGGACGTATTCACCCACGCCATCTTCGACATCGAGCTGGGCGACTACCAGACGGCGGAAGAATACCTCGCCGCGGCCCGCAACGATCCGGCGTTGGTGCCCCTCGTGGAGAAGGTGCGGACGGAGTTGCGAAGCCGGCCGGACTATGAGCAGCGCATGGCGGCCGGGCGGCTCTTCGCGCGGAACTACGCCCAGCGCCAGGCCGAGCAGGCCGCGGCCCAGGCCGCCCGGGAGCGGCGGGTGGAGGCGATGCGGGCCGCCGAGCGGGCAGCCGGCGCCTGGTCCGCGCTGAGCCCGAGCTCGGCGGCGAGCACCACCGGGCTGGTGGCGGCGGAGCAGTGTGGCACGATGCTCGCCACCGTGAGCTCGGCGGACGCCTCCGCCCGCGAGCGGATCCGGAACAACTTCTGTTATTGACCCGGCCGCCTCGGGAGCCGGCGGCCGCGGCCTGCGGGACCCACGAGGGCCGGGCCAAGCCCTCGCGGTTCTCCACCTGCAGGTATTCGTTCCGACTCATCCGGCCGACGATGGGCTCGAGGACCGAGCGGACGGCCTCGATCGACGCTACGTCCCAGGTGCAGACCGCCCGGGGGCCGTCGGGGTGGGAAGGTATGATGGAGCTTGACGTGCGAGGACATGGCGGCCGGGTCGGCCGCGTTCCAGAACGCGGTGGGCCCGCAGATCGCGTGATGGACCAAGACGTGCACGGGTCCCTCCGAGGAGTGTTGCGCGCCGACGGTGGGGATGGCGCGCGCTCGTATATGGGGACCGGTCCCGGCGGCGTCACCCCCGTGCGGGCGTGCCGATCCCCGGGGAGCCTCCTCCCGAGTGGCGCACCCACCGGGACGCGAGGCGGCCACCGGCGTGACGGGTGAACGGGCATCGCATGGAATTCGATCTCGCCTCCTCCATCGACGTGCTGCGGCGCACGCCCGCCGTCCTCCGGGCCCTGCTCTCGGGCCTCCCCGAGCCGTGGGTCCGGGGCGACGAGGGGCCGGACACGTTCAGCCCCTTCGACGTCGTCGGGCATCTGATCGACGGCGAGGAGACCGACTGGATCCCGCGGGCGCGCATCATCCTGGGCCGGGGGCCCGACCCCCGCTTCGCGCCGTACGATCGCTTCCGCCACCGGACGAGGAACGCCGGACGCTCGCTGGGTTCGTTGCTGGAGGAGTTCGCCCGGCTCCGGGCGGCGAACCTCGAGCTGCTGCGTTCGTGGAATCTCACGCCGGCGGAGCTCGACCTGCCCGGCATCCATCCGACCCTGGGGCAGGTGACGCTCCGACAGCTCCTGGCGACCTGGGTGGTGCACGACCTGGGACACCTGGCGCAGGTATCGAGGGTGATGGCGAAGCAATACCGGGAGGCGGTCGGGCCCTGGGTCGCGTTCCTCCCGGTGTTGACCGACCGGGAACCCCCGCGCTCCGGGGGCGGGGACGCCGCCGGCTCGAGGTAACCCGACGTAATCCCTTCGACGCGATGCTCGGCGGCATCGTGCCCGCCCGTGGGGTGGGCGAGCCGCTGCTGTCGGCCTTGGACTCGTGGCCGGCGGCCACCCGCATGGGCCCGGCCGTCGACCTGCGGGTCACGATGACCGGCGTCGCCGGGCTGGTCGACGGGGTGGGGCTTCTCGTCCCGGCGCTCGCCCGCTGGGCGGCCTACCGGCTCATCGCGCCCAGGGTGGCCGTCTTCCCGGCCAATGTCCCGCCGGCGCGCGGCGGGCATACGATCGGCTCGATCGGCCTGCTGCGGTGGTCGATGCCGACGCCCGGGGCGTGACACGGCGCGAGCCGCGGCCATCGGGCACCAGGGCCGGTGGGTGCACGAGGACCGGGGCGAGGCGTGGCGAACGGACCACCGACCCCGATCCGGAGGAAGCGCGATGACCGGTGCCGCCGCAGGAACTCCCCGCTGGATGGTCGCCCCCTGCTTCCTCGTGGCCGACGTGGTCCGGGCGGCGAACTACTACCGCGACCGCCTCGGTTTCCGCTACGAGCGCTTCTGGGGCGATCCGCCCACGTTCTGCATGGTGAAGCGCGACGGCATCGTGATCATGCTCAGCCGGGTGGCAGACGCCCGGGCGGTGCGGCCCAACCGGTCCGCCACGCCGGGCGGCGACGCCTGGGACGGATACGTCTGGGTCGAGGACGCGGACGCGCTTCATGCGGAATTTGCCTCGCGGGGAGCGGTCATCGTCCGTCCGCCGTGCGACCAGCCGTACGGATGCCGCGACTTCGACGTGGAGGACTGCGACGGCTACCGGCTCTGCTTCGGCCAGCCGCTCCCCGGCTGAGGGGTTGCGCTGGGGCCGTGGGATGCGAGCCAGACCTCGACCGTGGCGCCGCCGCGACCGCCGGGTGCCAGCCGGGGCCGGCTGGGACCGGCGCCCCTCGCCGTGGGCCGCCCGACTCACGCCGCGCTCGAACGGCTCCATCGTCTGCCTCCCAGGTGCTGGGTCGGACCTGCCGGTCGGAGGCGGTGCTGGCGGGACAGGGAGACGGCGCCCCGCGGTCGGCCCCCTGCCACGTCGCGGCCACCCTGCCACCGGGAGCGCCGGATCCGGCCTAGGTCGATCGGATCGTGGCCCCCGCACGGGAGCACGGCTTCCCGGAGTGGCACCTGGCGCACCTGCTGAGCTCCCGGCCAAACGGCGGAGGGCCGCGGTGCTCCACGGCCGCACACCCGGGGTGGGAGGAATCGCCAGGTGACCGACGAGGGTTTCGTTCCCAGGAATCCCCATTTCGAGGCGGCGGTCCGGGAGAGCTTCGCCCGCCAGTCGCTGATGGCCACCCTGGGGGCGCGCCTGGCCCGCGTGGTCCCTGGCGCCGTGGACGTGATGCTGCCGTACTCGGCGGCGCTCTGTCAGCAGAACGGCTTCCTGCACGCGGGGGTCACGGCGAGCGTGGCCGACTCGGCGAACGGCTACGCCGCGTATACCCTGGCACCCCCGGGCACGGATGTGCTCGCGGTGGAGTTCAAGATCAACCTCCTCGCGCCCGCGCGAGGCAGCCATTTCGTCGCCTGCGGCCGTGTGGTGCGGCCGGGGCGCACCCTGACGGTCTGCCTGGCGGAGGTCTTCGCGCACGACGGGGCCGAGCGGACCCTCGTGGCGACCATGCTCTCCACCATCATCATCCGGTCGGCCGGCGAGCCGGGTCGGCGCCCGCGGCCGTGACAGCCGCCGCGCCGGGCGTGAGAACGCGGAGTCCACCGGCGTCGATCGTCGGTGGTCGGACGGGCCCCGGCAGTCCCGGCGGCAGGAGGAGGGAAGATGCCAGGCGCCGGTATCGTGATTCTCCATCCGGCTCCCCGTGATCCGGGGGCCTTCGGGGCCTACCGGGAGGAACACTTGCCGCGGGTGACGTCGGCATCGTTCGCTGGCATGACCAAGTTGGTCGCGACCCGGGTCGTCGGTGCCGCTGGCGGCGGCACCCCGCCGTTCGCGCGGATGGCCGAGCTGCACGTCCCGTCGCTCGAGGCGCTGCAGGCGGCGGCCGGCAGCGAATCGGCACAGCGCGCGGCCTCGCGTATCCGGCCGCCTCGTTCGCCAGTGGGCTGGTGCCGGGGTGCCGAGGCCTGGTGGTCTCGAGACCCGCCAGGAGCGAGCTCTGGGTGCCGGGCGCCATCCTCCTCGCTGGCCACACGCTGATTCTCACCTGGCTCGGGGCGCTGGCGGGGAGCCTGCGGCGGCGCCGGCTTGTCGCGAAGCCTCCCGCGGGTGGGTGATGCGGGACGAAGCGCCGCCTGTGGTTGCGGCCGCTTGAGTACGGCCTCCGACCGGTCGGGGCCGTCGGCGCGTTCGGGCGGGTGGCCGTCCGCGAGGGGCGTGCCGCGACGACCAACCTCCTCCATGCGCTCCGCGCGGCGCTCGGCGGGAAGCACCGGACGGAGGTCACCGACGAAGAGAAGGCGCGACTCCGGCGAGCCGCCGGGTCGGACGACCCGAGACCGCACTCGAATCGGAGGCCGGGTCGGCTCAGGAACGGATGGTCTCGCCGGGAGCGCGCTTCACGCTGGCCCCGCTTGCGGACGACCACCGTGCGCCGCCCGCCGGTGCTCGTCGCGGTCGCCTCCGCGCCGTGCCTCCGGGCCGCCCGGGCATCGCAGACTGCCGTCCCGGCCGGTGCCGGCCTGTCGGTGTCGTCCTGCCGCGACCGCGCTGAATGGCACGCGCCCCGTGCAGCTTTCCGCAGCCACGGCAAACCCCACTACGTGAGCCCTGGCGGTCCGGCGCGGTCCTCATGACCTCGAGCGACGAGCACGGTTGATCGACGGTGGGCTCGCCGGGCCCGGCGCCTGCATCACGCGGAACATCAAGGCACTCGGGTTCCGATCCCGCTGGTAGCCGGAATCGACGTGAGCGCCGATGGCGAGACGCCAGGAGTCGGGCCGCCGGCACTCACGGCCAACGTCACACCGGGCCACACCAACCACCCAACTCCCGGTCCTGGCGGACTTCGAGCGGGCACTGGCGGTGCTGGAGCGGCTGCTCCGCGACCAGTTGCTCACGTTTCATCCGAGTGCCTCACGTCCTGATCGATCCCGGCGCCTGCCGACGCCACCCGGCGGGGGCACGCGAGGCGATCGCGCGGCGGGCGGCGGCGGAGCGGGCGGGGCGCCAGCGGCGCTCGGCGTCACCGACCCTGGCATTTTCGGCCCGACTCCACTACGCTCATCCGCGCGACGGACGGCCGGCGCGGTGGGCGTCGTTCGTCCGACCAGGTACGCGTGAGGACGTCCATGGCTGCTTCGATCGATCCCGCCGGCCCCGGGCCTCGAGTCCGCCACGTGCCCGCCGGCGAGGGTCCGGCGATCTGGGTGGTGGGCGACACCTACACGTTCAAGGCGGTCGGCCGCGACACTGGCGGGCGGCTCACCGTCTGGGAGGCCGAGATCCCGCCCGGCGCCGGCCCGCCGCCGCACCTCCACCGGGAGCAGGACGAGGCGTACTACGTGCTGGACGGCGAGCTCGAGGTGCGCGACGGCGACCGGACGTTCATGGCGGAGCGGGGATCGTTCGTCTTCATCCCGCGCGGCGCGGTCCACTGCTTCCGGAACGTCGGCCAGCGACCGAGCCGGATGCTGCTCTGGATGACGCCGGCAGGGTTCGAGGATTTCCTCCTCGCCGTGGGCCAACCGGCCCGGCCGGGTGAGGCGGCACCGCCGCTCGGCCCGGAGGAGTTGGCGAAAACGGTCGAGCTCGCGCCTCGGCACGGGATGGAGCTGCGGTTGCCGGACGAGCCAGGGGCCGCCGGTCGTTGAGGCGGCTTCTTCGGAGACCGGGAGACGTGGGGGCAACCGATGCCGACCCTCGAGACGCTGGTGCTCTTCGCCGGGCTCACGCTGGCCCTTGGCCTCGGCACGCTCCTCACCCGGGTCCCCCTGGCCCTGGACGTCCTGCGGCCCGGCGGGGGAGCGTACCTCGTCTACCTCGGTGCCCGCCTCCTCCGACGTCCTCCGCCGACGTCGGCCGTGTCGGCCCCGGGGCCACGCCCGGCCGGCGAACGGACCAACCGCCGGATCCTCCTCGACGGGCTCATCACCGGAACCCTCAACCCGAAGGTCGCCCTCTTCCTCGCGGCGTTCCTCCCCCAGTTCATCGATCCCGCACGGGGCCGTCCCGTGCTCCAGCTCCTCGTGCTGGGCGCCGTCTTCTCGGCGCTGGGATTGCTGGTGAATCTGGGAGTCGCCGCGGCGGCCGGTGCGGCACGCGGCGTGCTCGCCCAGCGCCGTTGAGCCCGCGGCCTGTGCCCGATTTCCCACATCCTGCCGCATCCCGAAGCCGGCGAGGGACCGCCCGGAGCGGTCATCGCTCCCGTGACGGCGTCGTCGAGCCCGGCACGATCCCGATCGTCTCCACGCCGCTCGCCCGGGCGAGGTCCATCGCGTCGGTCAGCTCCTGGTATCGCCGGTCCGGCGCGGCTTGGATGAACAGCAGCTTGACCGGGCGCTCCGCAAACACCCTGCGTAAGTGGTCCGCCAGCTCGGCCTCCGGCACCGGCTGCCGATTGATGGCATACCCACCGGCGGGGAGAAGCTCGAGGACGATCGGGTGGGGAACCCCGTCGATCCGGGCCGAGGTGGGCGGCGGAAGCCGAGTGTCCTGGACCAGCCGGGTCCGGAGCAGATTGACCAACACGAAGATCACCAGCCGGACCAGCAGCACGTCGATCAGCGGGGTGACGTTGAGCTCGGTCTGGTGGGTAGTGGGCTGGCGCGGCGACATCGGCATGGAAGGCTCCGCATGGAGGGTCCGAACCGACTCCCGAGGGCGGCCGCGAGCCGCGCCGGGCGGGTGCACGACACCACCACACTGCCGATGCACGTCCCGGGCATGATCGGGACATGACGCGTCGATGACGGACGGTGATCGATCGTCGTCCGGCCTCGGCGGTTCCGCTTGCCGGTCCCCTCACTTCCGCTCGGCGGCCACACGGCAGGCTGGTCGGCAGCGGGGCACGGAGAGCCCGACGACTCGATCCGCGTGGGTCTCCTGATCCCGGCGGTGCGGCGCGCCCGCGGGCCGGGACGGCCCGCGGGCGCGGTGCCGAGGTTACGGCGCCGTGTTCCAGGCGGACCGCTCGGTTTCCGGTCGAGGCGGCTGTGTGGCTCCGCCCTTCCGAGACGTCTGACGGTTCCGCCACCATCGGAACGCCAGGAGTCCGGCGCTCGCGAGGGCGGCGTTCCGCCAGTTGAGCCCGCCGCGGGCGCGGCTCCCGGTGGTCGGGCGGCGCCCGACGTTCCGCAGTCCGAACATGGTATATGCTCCTTTCGAGTTGTTCCCTGGCGACCCGTTCCCGAATGGTCGGCCGACCGGTAGGGCGCGTCGCCGCCCGGTGGGTCGGGGCAGTCCGGCGGTTGGGTCGGGGTGGTCCAGCCGAGCCGGAGAGCCTGATCGGGTCATCAGAGGGTGATACCCGCGAGGGTGCCGGGGAATGCCCGGGCCGCGCCCGTCGCGCACCCCATCCGGCATCGCGCGGTCGGACCGGCGGGCCGAGGCTGGTGGGGATCTGCGTGTTGGGGATGGTGCTGCTCGCGGGATGCCTGCGGGCCGGGCTCCAGCCCCTTCCGGCCACGCTGGAGCTTGGGAGCGCCGAGGCGGATGCGCGACGCGCCCAC
>DATLZT010000141.1:0-10966 GCA_035573835.1 Gemmatimonadales bacterium | reverse complement strand
GAGCGGGCCGAGGTCCCCGGCTCAACGCCGGACCGCCCGCCGCACCAGCAGGAGATCGGTGACGTTGTCCAGCGTGAGCAGCCCGATCACGTTGCCGTAGGGATCCACCACCGGGAGGGCGCGCAGCCCGCTCGCCCGGAGCCGTTCCATCGCCTCGTCGAATCCCAGGTCCACCCGGATGAGCGGCGTCCCGGGCGTCATGGCTTCGGCCACGGACGCGCCGGCCCCGCGCTGGCTCAGTCCCCGGATCAGCCCCTCGCGGGTGAGGAGTCCCTCGACCCGCCCGTGCGCGTCGACCACCGGGAACTCCCGCTGCTCCCCCGCCAGGAGGTGCTCTACCGCCTCCTGCAGCGTGGCGTGCGCCGGGAGGGTCCGGAAGTCGGTGATCATCATGTCCCGCACCCGCATCCCCTCACCCACCGCGCGGGTCTCGACCGCCGCGGCTTCGGTCCCGGCGCCCAGGAAGACGAAGAACGCGACCAGGACGAGCAGCGGGTTGGGGAGGAGCAGCCCGACGATCCCGAAGCCGATGGCGACGACCTGGCCGATCCCGGCGGCGATCCGGGTGGCGCGGACCAGCCCCAGCCGGTGGCTCAGCACCGCGCGGAGGAGGCGCCCGCCGTCCATCGGGAAGGCCGGGAGCAGGTTGAAGGCGAGGAGCAGGACGTTGACCCGCATGAGCGCCACGGCGAAGGGGACGCTTTCCAGGGCCATCAGGTCATCCAGGGAGGTCGGGCGCGCGGTGAGCGTGGTCCAGCCGTAGAGCAGGAGCGCGATGGCGAGGGTCACCAGGGGGCCCGCCAGGGCGATCAGGAACTCCTGCTTGGGCGCGTCGGGGAGCCGCTCGAGCCGCGCCACGCCGCCGATCGGCAGCAGGATGACGTCCGGGGTCCGCACCCCGAAGCGCCGGGCCATGAGGATGTGGCCGAACTCGTGCAGCAGGATGCAGAGGAAGAGGGCGAGGAAGAAGAGGAGCTGCTCGATGAACGCCGGCCATCCGCCGTGCCGGAGTGCGGGGAGGGCGAGGATGATGAGGAACAGGAACGTGGCGTGGACCTTGATGTCGGTCCCCGCGACTCGGGCGATGCGGTAGGTCCAGGTCATGGCATGCTCGATCCGTGGGCTCGGGACCCCGGGCCTCCGGCCGGGTGACCGGGGGTCGGCGTCCGTGCCGGGCGCGCGCCCGCCGGCGGGGGCGGACCCTCGACGGCGATACCACCGCGCCCCGCCGGAGGTCCATCACCGGGGAGTGGTCCCGGGGTAGAAACTAGGGCCGGACGCGGCCGACGTCGACGGGTGCGGCGCGCGCTCTTCCCCTCACTGGAGAAGGCATTAGAATTTCGAGGCGAATTCCCCGACAGGAGCGGAGCCATCAATTCGACCTACTGGACCGTCAAGGACGCCGAGAAGCTGTACAACATGGCGGGGTGGGGGCAGGGCTTCTTCCGGATCAACGCCCGGGGGCACGTGACCGTGCACCCGGACGGCAACCCGAAGCGCGGGCTCGACCTCTACCAGCTGGCCCTCGATCTCAACGCGCAGGGCGTCGGGCTGCCGCTGCTGCTCCGGTTCTCGGACATCCTCCGCGCCCGGATCCAGACGCTGAGCACCCAGTTCGCCAACGCGATCGGCGAGTTCGGCTACGAGGGGCGGTACACGACGGTCTATCCCGTCAAGGTGAACCAGCAGCGCCACATCGTGCAGGAGGTGGTGGAGTTCGGTGCGCCGGTCGGGGTGGGGCTCGAGTGCGGCAGCAAGCCGGAGCTGATGGCCGTCCTCGGCCTGAACGAGAGCACCAGCCACATCATCGTCTGCAACGGCTACAAGGACGAGGAGTACATGCGGCTGGCGCTGATGGGGCAGAAGCTGGGCCACACGGTGTTCATCGTGCTGGAGCAGTTCGCCGAGGTGGAGACGCTCCTCCGGGTGGCGGGGGAGATGGGCGTCACCCCCACCGTGGGCGTGCGGATCAAGCTCGCCACCGAGGGCTCGGGCCGCTGGGCCAAGAGCGGGGGCGAGCGGTCGAAGTTCGGGCTGAGCGCGGCCCAGTTGGTCAAGCTGCTGGACCGGTTGACCGAGGCGGGGCGGAAGGACGTGCTCAAGCTGGTCCACTTCCACCTCGGCAGCCAGATCACGGACATCACCTACATCAAGGCCGGACTGGAGGAGATCGCGCGCTACTACGTCGAGCTGCGGGAGCTGGGCTTCGACATCACCCACGTCGACGTGGGCGGCGGACTGGGGGTCGACTACGACGGCTCGCGGTCCACCCGCGCGGCGAGCATGAACTACAGCATCCGGGAGTACGCCAACGACGTGGTCTACACCCTGGGGACGGTGTGCCGCGCCGAGGGGCTCCCGATGCCGCACATCATCTCGGAGTCGGGGCGGGCGATCACCGCGCACCACTCGCTCCTCCTCATCAACGTCACCGACGTGGAGTCGCAGTTCGACTCGGTGCCCCCGGTGGCCCGGCCCGACGCCCACCCGCTCCTGGTCGAGATGGCGGAGAACCTGGAGTCGCTTACCCCCGAGCGGATCCAGGAGGTGTACCACGACGCGGTGTTCGCCAAGAACCGGGCCCAGGAGCTCTTCGCGAGCGGGGTGCTCTCGCTCCGGGACCGGGCGGAGGCCGAGTCGTACTTCCTCACCACGGTCAACGCGGTCGCCCGCCTCATCGGGGACGACAAGTCCTCCTACCCCGACATCGCGGCCGACATCGAGGGCACCCTGGTCGACCGGTACTTCTGCAACTTCTCGGTCTTCCAGTCGCTGCCCGACAGCTGGGCGATCGACCAGCTCTTCCCGATCATGCCGATCCACCGGCTGGACGAGCAGCCCACCCGCCGCGGCACCCTGCAGGACATGACCTGCGACTCCGACGGCGTGATCGACCGCTTCGTGGGCGGCCGCAAGGGGAAGCCGTCGCTCGAGCTGCACCCGTTCAACCACGGGGAGCCGTACATCCTGGGGATCTTCCTCACCGGCGCGTACCAGGAGATCCTGGGGGACCTCCACAACCTCTTCGGCGACACCAACGCGGTGCACGTGCGGCTCACCGAGTCGGGCTACGAGATCACCGACCTGGTCCACGGCGACACCGTCACCGAGGTGCTGAACTACGTGCAGTTCCACGCCTCCGACCTGCTCGCCACCTTCCGGCGCAAGGTTACCAACGCGCGGGGGCTCACCCGGACGGAGGCGAACCGGTTCATCGCCGACTACGTGGCCGGGCTCGAGGGCTACACCTACCTGGAGGGCGACATCCCGGTCGAGGCGGCCTCGGAGCCGGCCCCGTCGCAGGAACAGGAAGCGGCGAGCGGGCGGGCCTGAGCGCGCGGGGGCGCCCCGGGAGCGCGACGGGGAGGGGCCCCGGCGCCCCTCCCCGTGTTGGCGCGTCGTCGGCCGGCCGCCTCAGCGCCGGTCGATCGGGACGAACTGGCGCTCGCCGGGGCCGGTGTAGACCTGCCGCGGGCGGGCGATCTTCTGCTCCTTGTCGAGCAGCATCTCCTCCCACTGGGCGATCCACCCCGGCAGCCGGCCCAGGGCGAAGAGCACGGTGAAGTACTCCGTCGGGTAGCCCATCGCCTGGTAGATCAGGCCCGAGTAGAAGTCGACGTTGGGATAGAGCTTCCGCTTGATGAAGTACTCGTCCTCCAGCGCGATCCGCTCCAGCTCCAGCGCGATCTCGAGCTTGGGATTGAGGCCGGTCTGCTCGAAGACGTCGTAGGCCACCCGCTTGATGAGCTTGGCCCGCGGGTCGTAGGACTTGTAGACCCGGTGGCCGAAGCCCATCAGGCGGGCCTCCCCCCGGTGCACCCGCTGGAGGAAGGCGGGGATGTGCTTCTTGTCGCCGATCTCGTCCAGCATCCGGAGCACCGCCTCGTTGGCGCCGCCGTGCAGCGGCCCGTACAGCGCCGCGATCCCGGCCGACACCGCCGAGAACGGATCCACGTGCGACGACCCGACCGACCGGACCGCGTTGGTCGAGCAGTTCTGCTCGTGGTCCGCGTGGAGGATGAGGAGGATCTCCAGCGCCCGCTGCAGCACCCTGTTGGGCTTGTGCCGGCCCCCGATGCTGAAGGTCATGTTGACGAAGTTGCCGATGTAGTCCAGGTCGTTGTCCGGGAACACGAACGGCAGCCCGCGCGAGTGGCGGAAGGCGAAGGCCGCGATCGTCGGCAGCTTGGCCATCAGGCGGACCCGCTGGAGGTAGCGGTTCGCCGGATCGTGGATGTTCTTCGCGTCCGGGTAGAACGTCGAGAGCGCGCCCACGACGCCGAGGAGCATCCCCATCGGGTGGGCGTCGTAGCGGAAGCCCTCGAGGAACTTGGTGATGTTGGTGTGGACGTAGGTATGGTACCTGATGTCCGAGGTCCACCGCTCGAGCTGCTCCCGGTTCGGCAGCTCACCCTCGCACAGGAGGTACGCCACCTCCAGGAAGGAGGCGTGCTCCGCCAGCTGCTCGATGGGATAGCCGCGGTAGCGGAGGATCCCACGGTCCCCGTCGATGTACGTGATGGCGCTCCGGCAGGCCGCGGTGTTCATGAAGGCCGGATCGTAGGTCATCAGGCCGAAGTCGTCGTCCGAGACCTTGATCTGGCGGAGCTCGGTCGCCGCGATCGTGCCGTCGACGATCGGGATCTCGTAGCTCTTGCCGGTGCGGTTGTCGGTGATCGTCAGGGTGTCTTTGGGCACGGGCCGCCTCGCGTTTCGGATGCCGGACCGGAGACCGGCAAAAATAGCTGATCCCGCTTCCCGCGGAATCCCCCGGGGTCGCTATATTCCCCCGCGACCCCATGGTGAAACGTGCTCCTTCGGCGACCGAGCGGGCTCGCGGCGCGCTGCTCGGGCTCGCGGCCGGCCCCGCTCCGGATCCCGGGCTTTCCCCTGATACCCCGGCGTCGCGGCCGCCGGCCGACGCGGCGCTGGCCCTCATCCTCGCCGAGGAGCTCCTCGCCCCCGAGATCCCGCTCGAGCGGGTGGTGCACCGCTGGATCGACTGGGTCCGGCGGGGCGGGGAGGGGCTCGACGAGGAGTCGATCGCGGCGCTCGACCACCTCGCCGCCTACGACGCGCCGCCCGACGGCCCCGGGGCCGTCGGGCCGGGCCCCCTCGCCCGCTGCGTCCCCATCGCGCTCGCCACTGCCGCCTCCCCCCGCAACCTGGTGAGCGGCACCTTCCATACCGCCGCCCTGACCCATCCCGACCCCCGGAGCGCCTGGAGCGCGGTGGCGGTGAACGTCGCCCTGGCGCGCTTCGTGCAAGGCCGGCGTGACTTCGTTGCCGACGTGCTGGAGGCCCTCCGGAACAACCAGGCGCCGGACGAGCTGGTGCAGGCGGTCCGGCGGGTGCCGCTCGCCCGCCGGGACGACCTCCCGGTGGAGCGGGCTGCCGGCGACGCGGTCGCCTGCGCCGAGGTGGCGCTCTGGCTGGCCTACCACGAGCCGCTGGTCGGCCGGGGGCTGGGGTGGCTGGCGGACCGGGGCGCCGGAACCACGGCCGGCGCGGTGGTCGGTGCGCTGTTGGGCGCCCGCGACGGTGTCGAGGCGATCCCGCCGGAGCGCCTCCGAGGCGTCGCCGATGCCGAGCGAATCGGGGCGCTGGCCGAGCGGCTGCTCGGCGCCTGGCTCGCGAGCGCGTCGTAGCCGCAACGTCGAGACCAACCCGCGAGGACAGCGATGGCGTGGCGGATCAACCGGGTCCACAAGTGGATCAGCGTCGTCGTGGGCGCGGCGCTGCTCGTCTGGGTCGTCTCCGGCGTGGTGATGATCCTGCCCGGCGCCGGCGGGGTCCGGCGCGCCGCGACCCCCACGAGCTTCGAGGGCTTCACGCTCGCCCCCGCGGAGGTCGCTCGCCTCCTCCGTGAGCGGGTGGGCCACGACGCGCCGATCCGCGAGCTGCGCCTCGTCGCGCTCCTCGACCGACCCACCTACCTGGTGACGGCCGGGCGGGGGACCTATCTGGTCGACGCCGCCACCGGTGAGCCGGTCCCCTTCACGCCCGAGCTCGCCCTCGCCCTCGCCCGCCGGGCCCATCCCGAGGCCGAGCCCGCCGGGCCGGCCGAGCTGATCGAGCGGCACGAGGCGTTCGGCTACGCGGCCGGACCGCTCCCGGTCTACCGGATCCGCTTCGCCGATGCCCGGGGGACCGTGGCCTACGTCTCGCCCCGGGACGGGACCGTCGAACGGGTGAGCCGGCTCCGGCGGCTGCGGAACGCGATCCACCGGTTGCACCGGTTCCATCCGCTCAACGTCGTGGTCGGCGATGCGGCGGAGAAGGCGGCGCTGCACGTGGCGAGTGCCGCGACGCTCGCCGCCATCGCCACCGGGTACTGGCTCGCGCTCCGCCGCACCCGCCGGCGGCCGGCGCCCGACCGGGTCACCACCGGGGTGTCGTGAAACCGCCGGGCCACCCGGTACGTCTCATCGTTCGTCGTCACGCTCGCACACTCATCACCAGCGTCGAGGCCATGAAGCAGCTCGTCCTGATCGCCGCGCTCGCGTTCGCCGCGCCGCTCCCGGCGCAGACCGACGCCCCCTCCACGATCTACCAGGTCGACACCACCGGAGTCGGACGGCTCATCGCCGAGGCGATGGAGCGCTCCGAGCTCATGGGCAACCTGGCGTACCTGAGCGACGTGATCGGGCCCCGCCTGAGTGGCTCGGCCGCCATGCGGCGCGCCAACGAGTGGACCGCCGGGAAGTTCCGGGCCTACGGCCTGGAGGCTCGGCTCGAGGAATATCCCTTCGGCGTCACCTGGGAGCGGGGACCGATCCAGGTGCGACTCACCGCCCCGTTCCACCGCTGGGTGACGGCGCATAGCTGGGCCTGGACCGCGGGGACCGGGGGGAAACCCCTGGCCGGGCCGGTGGTGCGGGTGAACCTCGCCACGCCCGAGAGCCTGGCCGTCTACCGCGACAAGGTGAAGGGCGCGTGGGTGATGCTCGCCGAGCCGGCCCTGGTGCGCAACCCCGACGGACCGGCCCCCACCGCCGCCGATTCGGCCGCCTGGCGGGCCGAGCGGGAGCGCCGGGCCGCGCTCGCCGCCCGGCTCAACGCCGACACGTCCGCCGCGGCGGCGCGGGCGCGGCAGCAGTTCCTCGCGGATCGGCCGTACTTCCTCAAGGCGGCGGGGGCGCTCGGGACCATCGTGGACGGCGCCAAGGAGCACGCCCTCATGACCATGAGCGGCTCCCCCAACCGGATCTCGCCCCTCCCGAGCTTCGTCGTCTCGCACGAGGACTATCTCCTCTTCGATCGGCTCATCGCCCGGGGTGAGATCCCGCGGCTCGAGGCGCGGATCGAGAACCGCTTCGGTCGGGAGCCGGTGCCCCAGTGGAACACGATCGGCGAGATCCGGGGCGCCGAGCTCCCGAACCAGGTCGTCATCGTCGGCGCCCACCTCGACAGCTGGGACCTGGCGCAGGGGGTGACGGACAACGGCGCCTCCTCCATGGCGGTGCTCGAGGCGGCGCGGGTGATCGCCCGCTCGGGGCTCCGGCCCAAGCGGACCATCCGGTTCATCCTCTTCAGCGGCGAGGAGCAGGGGCTCCTCGGCTCCCGCGCCTACGCCGCGGCCCACGCCGCCGAGGCCGACAGCGTCCAGGCGGTGCTGGTGCTCGACAACGGGACCGGCATGATCCTGGGCCAGGCACTGCAGGGCCGGGACGACCTCCACCAGCTCTGGACCGAGCTCCTGGCCCCGGTGGCCCACCTGGGCGCCGGGCGGGTCCGGCAGGCCGACAAGGGCGGCACCGACCATCTGCCGTTCCTCCCCTACGGCATCCCGGCGTTCAACTTCGACCAGGAGCCGCGGGGCTATAACCACACCCATCATTCCCAGAGCGACACCTTCGACAAGGCGATCGAGGGAGACCTGACGCAGGCGGCCGCGGTGCTGGCGGTGACCGCCTACGAGCTCGCCAACCTCCCGGCGCTCTTGCCGCGGGGCCCGACGTCGCCGGTGACCCCGCCGATCACGCCGTCGCCGGCGCTCCGGACCCGGTTCGCGGTCCGCTGATCGACCGACGCGCGGGGCTCGAGGGCGCGCCGACCAGGGGCGCCCTCATGTTCCCGGGGGATCGGGCCGATAGTCGGGACGAACCCGGGGCCCGGCGTCGAGCCGGCGGCGGTGGGGCGCCCGGGACCCGACCCCGTGTCCGGAGCTCCGCCGGTCGATGCGCCTGGCAGCGTCGTTCCTCCCCCTCGCGGGCCAGCAGGGACCCGAGTCCCAGCTCTCGTTCCACGGCTTCCTCACCCAGGCCTACGCCCGCGCCGACGGGGGCCAGTACCTCGGCATCGACGAGCACGGCACCACCGACTATCGCACCGCCGCCCTGCAACTCCGCTACGACGTGAGCCCCCGGGACAACTTCGTCGCCCAGGCGAGCCACGAGCGTTACGGTCACAGCCCGATCCAGTCGTCCAAATCCGACATCGCGCTCGACTGGCTGTTCTTCCAGCACCACTTCGGCGACGCCGCGTCGGTCCGGCTCGGCCGGGTCAAGATCCCCTGGGGGATCTACAATGAGGTCCGCGACGTCGGCACGCTGCTGCCGCTCTATCGGCCACCGGTGTCCCTCTACGGGGAGCAGCTCTTCACCACGGAGGCGGTGGACGGGATGGTGGTCGGCCACCGGGGCTCGCTGGGTGGGGAGTGGTCGCTCGAGGCCGACATCTACTACGGCGGGTGGCGCTACCTCCAACATGACGGCGCCACCGAGGCCACCGCGCACGACGGACTCGGCGGCCAGCTCTGGCTCGGCCTCCCGGCGGACCGCGTCCGGCTCGGCTTCGGGGCGGCCCGCGCCACGGTCGACGGGTTCCTGCTCGTCGAGCCCGGGGCCGAGGACGAGCAGACCGGCTGGATCGCCTCGCTCGACGCGGAGCGCGGGCCGCTCCTCCTCCAGGGCGAGCTCAGCCGGATCACCTTCGGTGCGGGGGACCTGGTCGGATGGGTGGTGCTGGCCCGGGCCGCGGTCTCCAGCCGGCTCGGCGTCGTGGCCCAGGCCGAAGTCCTGGACCTCGACCTCACGGTCCCGGACCCGGGCGGCTCGGCGCCGCTGGTCGCCGACGTCACGGTGCATCGCGACCTCGCGGTGGGGCTCCGGTACCTGTGGCGGAGCACCGTGGTGCTCAAGGCCGAGGCGCACTGGTACCGCGGTTACGGCCGTGAGGACCGACCCACCAACGTCTTCTCGGACCCGCCGGCGGAGCTGCGGTACGGGATCCTCAGCGTCTCGACCAGCTTCTGACAAGGGCCATGCGCGCGACCGTCGTCGTCTGGGCCGTCATGAGCCTCGGGGTCACCCGGCCCACGGACCCGATGCCGGCGCGGTCCCTGCCGCTCCGGGTCATCGTCCACGAGTCGAATCCGGTGGCCGAGCTCCCGCGGGCGGAGGTCTCGCGGCTCTTCCTCAAGCGGACCACCCGTTGGGCCGACGGCCGGCCGGTGCAACCGGTCGACCAGGCCGCCAAGTCCCCGGTCCATCACGACTTCTGCCGACTGATTCACGGCCGGCAGCCGTCGGCGGTGCGGCACTACTGGCAACAGATGATCTTCTCCGGCCGGGCGGTGCCGCCGCCGGAGAAGGCGTCGGACGCCGAAGTGCTCGCCTTCGTGCGGGCCAACCCGGGTGCCGTGGGCTACGTCTCGGCCGCGGCGCCGATCGCCGGCGTTCGCGAACTCACCGTGACCCGCTGAGATGGGCCCGCGCTCCTCGGCCGGTCGCGTGGCCCGCTGGCGCCGGTTCCGGGACCTCCCCGTCCGGGCGAGAGTGCTGCTCCTGCCCCTGGCGGCGGGCCTTGGTTTGGTGGCCACCCTGGCCGTGCTCGTGGGGATCGGCAGCCGGCACTATGCCCTCCTCACCCGGCTCGAGCGGCGCCTGCACCCGGCGCTGGAATCCGCCCGGGATCTGGAGGCGCTGCTCGGAGTCATCCACCGCAGTCTGCAGGACGCGGTGGCGGCCGACGAACCGGCGCAGCTCGAGTCGGCCGACGCCCTGGGCGCCACGTTCCGAGGCCGCCTCGCCGCGGCGCGATCCGACGGGCTCTTCCCGCCGTCCGACCTCGACCGGCTGGCACGGGAGTTCGACTCGTATTACGGGATCGCCCGGGGCACCGCGGAGCAGATGATCGAGGGGGCGCCGAGCGACCGGTTGCTGCCCGCGCTCGAGCGGATGCAGCGGGCCCACCGCACGCTGCGGGACCGTCTCCGGCAGCGCACCGTCGCCGCCGAGGCCGCCGTCGCGGACGCCTTCGACGAGGCCCGGGCGTCCCGGGCGCTGGTCACCGGCGTCATCGCCGCGATGGGGACCTGCGGGATCGGGCTGCTCCTGCTCGTCTCGCTCGCGGTGAGCCGGTCCGTCACCGGTCCCCTGGCCGAAGCCGTGGCCGTGGCCGATCGGCTCGCGGCCGGCGACCTCCACGTCCCCGTGGCGCCCGGCGGGGCCGACGAGCTCGGCCGGCTGATGCGCGCCATGCGGCGGATGTCGGAGAACCTCTCCCGGCTCGTGGTCGAGCTCCGGGAGAGCGAAGAGCGCTTCCGGGTGGCGGCCCAGAACGTGAGCGACATCGTATACGACTGGGACATCGTGGGGGGGCGGCTCGAGTGGTTGGGCGACATCGACGGCCGGCTGGGCTACCCGCCGGGCGGCTTCCCCCGCACCCTCCAAGGTTGGGTGGAGGCGCTGCATCCGGAGGATCGGTCCCGGGTGATGGCCGAGCTGCACGCCCACCTGGAGCAGGGCGCGCCGTTCCGTACCCACTACCGCACCGTGGGACGCGACGGGCGAGTCCTGTACTGGCGGGAGCACGGCACCGCGTTGCGGGACGCCGAGGGGCGGCCCTACCGGATGATCGGGGCGATGAGCGACGTCACCGCCCAGCGGGAGGCCGAGGCGGCGCTGCGCCGGAGCGAGGAGCAGTTGCGGCAGGCCCAGAAGATGGAGGCGGTGGGCCGCCT
>DATLZT010000140.1:0-15883 GCA_035573835.1 Gemmatimonadales bacterium | reverse complement strand
GCCCATGAGGGCGGCCATGGTCGTCATCATGATCGGCCGGAACCGCACGATCGCCGCCTGGAGGATCGCCGCCCGCGGGCTCTTCCCCTCGGTCCGCTCGGCGTCGATCGCGAAGTCGATCATCATGATCGCGTTCTTCTTCACGATGCCGATCAGCATGATGATCCCCACGAAGGCGTAGACGCTGAGGTCGAGCCCGACGATCATCAGGAACACCAGCGCGCCGAAGCCCGCGAACGGGAGCCCCGAGAGGATCGTGAGCGGGTGGATGAAGCTCTCGTAGAGGATGCCGAGGACCAGGTAGATCACCAGCACCGCCAGCACCAGGAGCACCAGGAGCCCCCGCTGCGCCTGCTGGAACGCCTGGGCGGTGCCGGAGAAGCTGGTGGTGATGGTGGACGGCAGCACCTCGCGCGCCGCCGTCTCGACCCGCTCGACCGCGGTGCCGAGCGAGGTGCCGGGCTCGAGGTTGAACGAGAGGGTCACCGACGGGAGCTGCCCCGAGTGGTTCACGGTGAGGGGCCCCACGCCCGGGGTGATCGAGGCGAGGCTCGCGAGCGGCACCGCCTCGCCGTTCCGGCCGGTGAGGTAGAGCAGGTTGAGCGCCGAGAGGTCGCGCTGGAACTCGGGGAGGAGCTCCATCACGACCCAGTACTGGTCGTTGGGGGTGAAGATGGTGCTCACCTGCCGGGCGCCGTAGGCGTTGTAGAGCGCCTCCTCGATCTTGGCCACCTCGATCCCGTACGCCGCCGCCCGGTCCCGGTCGATCCGGACCCGGACCTGGGGGTTCTTGATCTGGAGGTCGCTGGTGACGTCGGTGATCCCCGGCACCTCCTGGAGCCGGCGTTCGAGCGCGGCGGCGCCCCGCTGCAGCGCCTCGAGGTCGGCGCTCTGCAGGGTGAACTGGTACTCGCTCTTGGAGGAGCGGCCGCCGATGTTGATGAGCGGGGGGCTCTGGATGTAGGCCCGGAGCCCCGGGATCGCCGCCAGCTTCCGGGTGAGGGAGCGCGCCACCTCGTCGGCGCTCATCGCCCGCTCCTCCCGCGGCTTGAGCCGGATGAGGAGCCGCCCCTGGTTCACCGTGGTGATCCGCCCGCCGCTCCCCACCGAGGACATGAACCCCTCGACGTTGGGGTCCTCCCGCACGATCGCGTTGGCCTGGAGCTGGTACTTCACCATCGCGTCGTAGCTCGTCCCCTCGGCCGCCTCGGTGGTGCCGGAGAGCTGGCCCTGGTCCTCGCTGGGGATGAAGCCCTTGGGGATGACGATGCCGAGCGCCACGGTGCCGGCCAGGACCAGGGCGCTGAAGAGCATCGCGAGGCCGCGGCGGTCCATGACCCAGGCCAGGCTCCGCTCGTACCAGCCGAGCGACGCGTCCCAGATCCGCTCGGTGGCGCGGTAGAACCGGCCCCGGCCGGCGTGGGCGTCGTGGGTCCGGAGCCAGCGGCTGCAGAGCATCGGGGTGAGGGTGAGCGAGACGAACCCGGAGACCAGGATCGCCACGCTGATGGTGACGGCGAACTCCCGGAACAGCCGGCCCACCAGCCCGCCCAGGAAGAGCACCGGGATGAACACCGCCACCAGCGAGAGGGTCATGGAGACGATGGTGAACCCGATCTCCCGGCTCCCCTTGATCGCCGCCGCGAGGGGCGGCTCGCCCCGTTCCACGTGGCGCACGATGTTCTCCAGCACCACGATGGCGTCGTCCACCACGAACCCCACCGCCAGGGTGAGCGCCATCAGCGAGAGGTTGTCCAGGCTGTAGCCCAGCAGGTACATCACGCCGAAGGTGCCGACCAGCGAGAGCGGGAGCGCGAGGCTCGGGATCACCGTGGCGCGGAGGTTCCGGAGGAAGAGGAAGATCACCATCACCACCAGGCCGAGGGCCAGGTAGAGGGTGAACTGGACCTCCTCGACCGAGGCCCGCACGCTCTGGGAGCGGTCGTACAGGGTGGCGATCTCCACCGCGGGCGGGAGCTGGGGCCTGAGCCGCTCCACCTCGGCCTTGGCCCGCTCGGCCACCGCGACGGTGTTGGTGCCGGGCTGGCGCTGGACCGCGAGCACGATGGCCCGCTCGCCGTTGAACCAGCTCACCCGCTTGGTGTCCTGCACGCTGTCGACCACCCGGCCCAGGTCCCGGAGCCGCACCGGCGCGCCGTCGCGATAGGCCACCACCAGCGCGCCGAACTCGTCGGCGTTGCCGAGCTGCCCCTCGCTCTCCACCGCGTACGCCTTGTCGGTGCCCCAGAGGATGCCGGTGGGCAGGTTCACGCTGCCGTTCTCCACCGCCCGGGCCACCTCGTCGATCCCGATCCGCCGGGCCGCGAGCTGCCGCGGGTCGAGCTGGATCCGCACCGCGTACTTCTGGGAGCCGAATACCTGCACCTGGGCCACCCCCTCGATCGTCGAGAGCCGCTGGGCCAGGAAGGTCTCGGCGTACTCGTTGAGCTGGGGGAGGGGCAGGGTGGTGGTCCGCACCGCGAAGTAGAGGATCGGCGAGGCCGAGGGGTCCACCTTGCGGAAGCTGGGCGGCACGATCCCCTGGGGGAGCTGGCGGATCGTCTGGGAGATCGCCGCCTGCACGTCCTGGGCGGCGGCGTCGATGTCGCGGCTCAAGGCGAACTGCAGGGTGATCGAGGTGCTCCCCTGGGTGCTGGTCGAGGTCATCGCCTCGATCCCGGGGATGGTGGAGAACTGCTTCTCCAGCGGTGTCGCCACCGAGGCCGCCATCGTCTCGGGGCTCGCGCCGGGGAGGCTCGCGCTCACCGTGATGGTGGGATAGTCCACCGCCGGCAGGTCGCTCACCGGGAGCTCCCGGTAGGCCGCCAGCCCGAAGATCATGATGCCGGCCATGACCAGCGTGGTCATGACCGGGCGCCGGATGAAGAGCTCGGGGAAGCTCATCGCGCCTCCGCCCGCGCGCTGTCGCCCGCGGTCCTGATCTGTACCTTGGAGCCCTGGCGGAGCCGGAGCTGGCCGTCGACCACCACCAGCTGCCCGGGCTCGAGCTCGCCCTGCACCACGGCGAGCTCGCCGGCGGTGCGGTCCACCCGCACCGGCCGGGTGACCGCCGAGCTGTCGGAGCCCACCAGGAACACGAAGCCGCCCTGCTGGCCCTCCACCACCGCCGCGGCGGGCACCACCAGCGCGTCCTCCTCGACGAACAGCCGGAGCCGCACGTTCACGAACCCGCCGGGCCAGAGGGAGCCGTCCCGGTTCGGGAAGGTGGCCTTGAGCAGGATGGTGCCGGTGGCGGTGTCGACCGCGTTGTCGATGAACGTGAGGGTGCCCTCCTGGGTCGCGCCGGGCCCGTCCGAGCCGACCGGCTCCACCAGCACCGGCATCCGCCGGTCGCGGTGCCGCTGGATGAGCGGGAGATTGGCGGCGGGGACGGCGAACCGGACCAGGATCGGGCGGAGCTGGTTGATGGTGACGAGTGGCGTCGCGTCGGCCGCGCGCACCAGGTTGCCTTCCCGCACCGCGAGGCTCCCGGTCCGCCCGGCGATCGGGGCGCGGATGGTGGCGTACTCCAGGTTGAGCCGCGCCTGCTCCACCGCCGCCTCCGCCGCGGCCACGCCGGCCCGGGCCACCTCGGCCCGGGTGCGGGCCTCCTCGTGCTGCTGCTTGGTGACGTAGTCCTGCTCCACCAGCGCCGCGAGCCGCTCCGCCTCCCGCTCCGCGTTGGCGGCCTCCGCCCGGGCGCGGTCCCGGGCCGCCTCCGCCTGGGCCAGCGCGGCCCGGAACGGCCGGGGGTCGATCTGGAAGAGCACCTGGCCCGGCTCGACCTCCTGCCCCTCGCGGAACGCCACCCGCATGAGCTGCCCGTTCACCTGGGCGCGCACCGCCACGGTGCGGAGGGGCTCCACCGTCCCGGGCGCCATCAACTCGAACGGCACCGCCCGGCGCTCGACCGGTGCCACCGTCACCGGCACCGAGCTGGGGGTGGGGGGGACCTCCTCACGGCAGGCGATGGCCGCGAGGAGCGGGAGGAAGGCGAAATGACGGGCACGGGGCGCGGTGAGGCTCACGAATGTCATCGGTCCGGGGTGCGATGGTCGCGGGAAATGCCGTCCTATATATACGCGGGCGGGCGCCGGCCCGTTGAGCGAGCGCCGGGGCGCCTTGCGGACGATTTCTTGACGGCGGCGCCCCGCGCCGGCACTGTTCCACGATGCCGTCCCAGCCGCTGCCTCCGGCTCCGCCGCTCGACGCCGAGCCCGCCGCCGCGCCGCCGCCCGGCCGGTCGGGCCGCGATCGGTCGTTCTGGGGCGTGCTCCTCGCGGCGCTCGTCGTCTCCTGGGCGGTGGGCCTGCTGCAGCTCCGGCTCTCGATGCTCGCGATCGGGATGCCGCTCGACTGGCGCGGGCTGCTCGGGACGCGGGCGCTCACGGCGGCGACCTCGCTGGCCTACCTCCCGCTCCTGGCCTGGATCAGGCGCCGGTGGCCCGCCGGGCGGGTCGGGTGGGGGCCCTGGCTCGGCGCGATCGCGCTCTCGCTCGCGGGGTTCGTGGTGGCGCAGCAGCTCGCCCTGCCCGCCCTCCAGCGGTGGCTCCTCCCGCCCGACGTGGTGCAGCGGGCGAGCCCCGTCGCCAAGGCGATCGGCGAGTTCCTCACCCTGGGCTCGGCGGTGGGGCTCGCCACCATCGTGGAGCTGGACCGCCGACTCCGCGCCCGCGAGTCCGAGGCGGCGCGGCTCGAGGCGCGGCTGGCGGAGGCGCGGCTCCAGGCGTTGGCGCTCCGGCTCCAGCCACATTTCCTGTTCAACACCCTCACCGCCATCTCGGTCCTGGTACACCGCGATCCCGCCGCGGCCGACGCGATGCTCACCCGGCTCGCCGACCTCCTCCGGGCCACGCTCCGCCGCCGGTCCGCCGCCCTGGTGACGCTGCGGGAGGAGCTGGCGCTGCTCGATCGCTACCTCGACATCATGCGGCTCCGCTACGGTCCGCGGCTCGTCGTGAGCCGGCGGGTGCCGGAGTCGCTGGGCGATCACCTGGTGCCGCCGTTCCTCCTCCAGCCGCTGGTGGAGAACGCGCTGGAGCACGGCGTGGCCCGCCGCGCGGGGGCGGGGACGGTGGCGATCGAGGCGGCGCTGCAGGACGGCGCGCTCCGGCTCACCGTGACCGACGACGGTCCGGGCGTGACGGCGCGGGACGGGGCGGGCGCGGGCGAGGGGATCGGGCTCGACACCACCCGGCGCCGGCTCCAGGAGCTCTACGGCGACGACCAGCGACTCACGCTCGAGCCCGCGCCCGGCGGCGGCACCCGCGCGGTGGTCTCGCTCCCGGCGCGTCGGGCCGCCGAGCCCGCGGCGGCGCGCCAGGAAGCGGGGGCCGGATGAGCCGCGGGGCCCGGCGGGTGGTGATCGCCGACGACGAGCCCTTCGCCCGGGAGCGGCTCCGCATGCTGCTCGCGCCGCACGATGGGTGGACCGTCGTGGCCGAGTGCGAGCACGGGGCCGAGGCGGTGGAGGCGATCCTGCGGGAGCGGCCCGACCTGGTATTCCTCGACGTGCGGATGCCGGAACTGAGCGGGCTCGAGGTGGCGGAGGCGCTGGAGGCGCGGCTCCGCGGCTCGGCCCGGGTGCCCGCGGTGGTGTTCGTGACGGCGCACGAGGAGTTCGCGCTCAAGGCGTTCGAGGTCCGGGCCCTCGACTACCTCCTCAAGCCGGTGGACGCCGGGCGGCTCGCGCGCACGCTCGAGCGGGTGGCGGAGCGCCTCGACGGGGCGCCGGCCGCGGCGCTGGACGCGGGGCTGCGCGAGGTCCTTGCCGCGCTCGATCCGTCGGCCGCCTACCCGCGGCGGTTCCTCGTGCGGGGCGTCCGGGGGGAGCTCTACTTCGTGCGCGCCGCCGACATCGACTGGGCCGAGGCGCGGGGCAACTACGTCCGGCTGCACGCCGGGGGCCAGGCCCACCTGGTGCGCGACACGATGCAGGCGTTCGAGGCCAAGCTCGACCCCGCCACCTTCGTCCGGGTGCACCGCTCCGCGATCGTGAACCTGGACCACGTCCGCAAGCTCGAGCCGTACGCCCGGGGCGAGTACGTCGTCACCCTGCGGGACGGCACCAGGCTCCGCACCAGCCGGGTCCACGGCGCCCGGCTCCACGCCCTCCTCGAGTAGCCGGCCCCGGCGCGATCCGTCCCGGCCGCCGGCGGATTCGTCCCGCCGCCCGACCGGATCGTCACCGCGCCCTTGGCTCGCCGCCCTCGAGTCGACAGACTGCACTCCGGCCGGATGGGGCCGGCCGCGCCAGTCGATCCGCTCCGGGAGGGAAGTCATGCGCCATCCGCTCGCCCTCGTGTTGCTCGGACTCGTGGCCGCGTCCGCACCGCTCGCGGCCCAGCGCCGGATATTCGGCGGGCCCGGTGGCGGGCCGCCCGATCCCGGCGCCACGGTCGACATCGCGCCGCTCGGCGACGAGTTCGACGACCCGGCCTCGCTCGCCGGCTGGCGCTGGCACCACGAGGCCGAGGGGTGGCCCAGCCACCTGCGCCGGGCCCAGGTCGACACGACCGGTGCCGGCCACCTCTATCTCGAGCCCGCCACCAGCGCCTGGTACGCCGACTGGTACGGTCCGTATCTCTTCAAGGAGGTGGCCGGGAACTTCGACGTGACCGTGCGGCTCCACGCGACCGGGCTCGCCGGCGGGCTGCCGGAGCGCACCTGGTCGCTCGCCGGGCTCATGGTCCGGGAGCCGCGGCAGGCCGCCGGCCCGGCCCAGTGGACACCGTTCCGGGAGAACTGGCTCTTCCTCACCACCGGGATCGGCGACGCCACCGGCCGGCCGGTGTTCGAGACCAAGTCCACGGTGAACAGCCGCTCGAACCTCAAGCTCCGCCCCGCCTGCGCCGGGTGGGTCGAGCTCCGGATCGTGCGGGTCCGGGAGGCGTTCGTGCTCCTCTCCCGCTGTCCGGGCGAGGCGTGGACGGTGCGGGACCGGATGCTCCGGCGGGATCTGCCCCAGCGGGTGCAGGTGGGGGTGGTGGCGTACACCGACTGGGAGAGCATCCTGGCGCGGTTCGGCCGCGACCCGCTGGCGTTCGACACCACCGGGATGCGGGACGGCGCCCCCGATCTCGGGGTCCGGGTCGACTACGTGCGGTTCCGGCGACCCCCCGCCGCGGTCGACGGGCCGGCCGACCTGCTCACCGATTACGCGATGGGCGACGACGAGGTCCTGCGGCGCCTCGGGGTCGGGAAGGAGGCCGGCGCCGGCGACTGACCGCCGGCGCCGCCGCCTCTGGCGCCGCGCGACGGGAGGGCGTAGTATCCGCCTGCCTCTATCCCGATCGCGCATGCCACCGATCTACGATCTCGTCGTCATCGGCGGGGGCCACAACGGGCTCGTCACCGCCGCCTACGCGGCCCGGGCGGGCCTGCGCGTGCTGGTGCTCGAGCGGCGGGAGGTGCTGGGCGGCGCCTGCACCACCGAGGAGCTCTGGCCCGGGTTCAAGGTCTCCACCGCGGCCTACGTCAACAGCCTCCTCCGCCCCGAGATCATCCGCGACCTCGAGCTCAAGCGCCACGGGTTCGAGCTCCTGCCGCGGAACCCGTCGTCGTTCACCCCCTTCCCCGACGGTCGCTACCTGCTGCTCGGCCCCGACCCCGCGCTCAACCACCGGGAGATCTCCAAGTTCTCCCGCCGGGACGCCGAGGCGCTGCCCAAGTACGAGCGGATGCTGCAGGAGGTGGCCGACGTCATCGAGCCCACCCTGCTCATGACGCCGCCCGATCCCTGGTCGTTCCGCCCCCGCGATCTCCTCGCCATGGCGCGGCTCGGCTGGCGGTTCGCCAAGCTGGGCCGGAAGGGGGCCCAGGCGCTGGAGATCCTCACCGGCGCCGCGCGGCCGATCCTCGACCGCTGGTTCGAGTCGGAGGAGCTCAAGGTCACCCTCGCCACCGACGCCATCATCGGCGCCATGGCCTCGCCCTCGACGCCGGGGACGGCGTACGTGCTGTTCCATCACGTCATGGGCGAGTGCGACGGCGCCCGCGGGGTGTGGGGCTACGTGCGGGGCGGGATGGGGGGCATCAGCGAGGCGATCGCCCGGGCGGCGCGGGAGCGGGGCGCGGAGATCCGGACCAACGCCGAGGTGACGCGGATCGTGATCCACGACGGGGCGGTGCGCGGCGTGGTGCTGGCCGACGGCACCGAGATCCGGACCCGCCGGGTGGCCTCGGGCGCCGACCCGCGGATGACGTTCCTCCGGCTCCTCGACCCCGCCGAGCTGCCGGACGAGTTCGTCGACGCGGTGAAGCGGATCGACTACTCGAGCGCCAGCCTCAAGATCAACGTGGCGCTGAGCGAGGTGCCGAACTTCACCGCGCTGCCCGGCGGCCCCGGCCCGCAGCACCGGGGGACGATCCACATCTCGCCCACCCTCGACTACATCGAGCGGGCCTACGACGACGCCAAGTACGGCCGGGCGGCGCGGGAGCCGATCCTCGAGTGCACCATCCCCTCGGTGGTGGACCCGACGGTGGCGCCGCCCGGCCGGCACGTGATGGGGATCTTCACCCAGTACTTCCCCTATGATCTCGAGGAGGGGTCGCCGGAGGAGGAGAAGGAGAGGTACGCCGACCGCTGCTTCGAGATCCTGGAGCGCTACGCCCCCGGCTTCCGGCGCTCGGTGATCGCCCGGCAGGTGCTCGCCCCCCGCGACCTCGAGCAGCGCTACGGGCTCACCGGCGGGAACATCTTCCAGGGGGCGATGACGCTGACCCAGCTCTTCTTCATGCGGCCGGTGCCCGGCTACGCCGACTACCGGACCCCGATCCGGCATCTCTATCTCTGCGGCGCCGCGACCCACCCGGGCGGCGGGGTGATGGGGGCCTGCGGCTACAACGCGGCCCGCGAGATCCTGCGCGACGTGCGGTGGGGGCGCTGAGCCGGGCTCGGCGCCGAGCCCGGCTCCCGCCCCTCACCCCTCCGCGCGGCCCAGCGCGCGGAGCACCTCCCGGTCGAACGCCGCCGAGAGGCTCTCCCGCTTGGAGTACGGTCCGGGGCGGTAGGCCCGCGACTGCACGCCGAGCTGGCTCTGCTCGCAGATGTGCCAGTCCTGCCGGTTGGTGAGATCCCAGAACTCCACCCCGTCGTCCGGATCCAGCGCCGGGTCCGTCAGGGTGTCGGGATGCACCAGCCATTCGCAGACGATGCGGGTGCGGTCGGGCGCCTCCGGCCAGAGGGTATGGGCCATCACGTAGTCCGGATGGAGGCTCAGGAACATGTTGGGGAAGATCGAATAGTAGTAGACCCGCCGCAGGTCCTCGGGCGGGAGATCGCCCACCGGCACCCCGCAGGCCCGCCCGCTCATCGTGAGACTCCCCTCGGGATCGTTGATCGTCATGAACCCGCCCAGGAACGGCCCCTCGAAGAGGTCGTTCTCGCCGCTGGTGGGCGGGGAGCGCTTCACCAGCGCCGGGTGCACCGGGGAGCAGTGGTAGCACTCCGAATAGTTCTGGAAGAGGAGCTTCCAGTTGGCCCGCACGTCGTACTCGATCCGGCGGTGGGTCACGAGTCCGGGCAGGTTGAACCGGGCGAAGCGGCCCAGCAGCGGGGCGAACGCCGCCTCGAACGGCTGCGGCGCCTCGGCCAGGTTGAGGAAGACGAACCCCTCCCAGACCGCCGCGGCCACCGCGAGGAGCGGCCAGTCGGCCTTGCGGAAGTCCTCGAGGTCGTTGGTGGAGGGGGCCCCGATCAGCCGGCCGTCGAGGGCGTAGGTCCAGGCGTGATAGGGGCACTGGATCGTCTCGGAGAAGCGGCCCCGCGGCGCCTCGCAGAGCCGGCTCCCGCGGTGGCGGCAGACGTTGTGGAACGCGCGCACCGTGCCCGAGCGGTCGCGGAGCAGGATGATGCCGTCGGGGCCGATCTGGCGGAGGACGTAGTCGCCGGGGGCGGGGATCTCCGACGCGCGGCCCACGCAGAGCCAGCGCCGGGCGAAGATCCGCTCCTGCTCCTCGGCGAAGATCTCGGGCGAGACGAAGTACTCCCTGGGGAGGGTGCGGGCGCCGGCGATCGGGATCTCGGTGGTGCGGAGGAACGTGGCCATGGTCGGGTCCTGGCGGATGCCTCCGCAATATGCCGCCGGGGCGCGGGGCCCGACAACCGGCCCCCCAAACGCCGACCGCCCGGCAGCGGCCGGGCGGTTGTGCAAGCGAGCGTTGGCGGGGGCCGGGGCGGGGTCAGGCGGTCTTGCGCCTGGGCTTCACCGCGGGTTTCACCCCGGATTTCGCGGATCGCTTCCGTTCCTTGGCCAGCTCGAAGTCGGGCTGGAAGAGGTACTCCGGGTCGAGCCGGGCGCCCACGCCCACCTCCTCCCGCGGCTGGCGGTAGACGTACCGCTCGCCCCGGAAGTTGCGGAGCACCACCTCGTCGTCGTCGCAGCTCTCGACGTAGTTGGGGAGCAGCGGGATCTTCCCGCCGCCGCCCGGGGCGTCGATCACGAAGTGGGGGATGGCGAGCCCGCTGGTCCAGCCCCGGAGCGCCTTCATGATCTTGAGCCCGGTCTCGACCGAGGTGCGGAAGTGCTCGGCCCCGGCCACCTGGTCCGCCATGTAGATGTAGTAGGGCCGGACCCGGGCCATGAGCAGCTTGTGCATGAGCTGCTTCATCACCTCGGGATCGTCGTTCACCCCCTTGAGCAGCACCGTCTGGCAGCCGAGCGGGATGCCGGCGTCGGCCAGCATGCCGAGGGCCTTCACCGCGGCGGGGGTGAGCTCGTCGGGGTGGTTGAAGTGGGTGTTGATGAAGAGCGGGTGGAACTTGCGGAGCGTCTCGCAGAGCTCCGGGGTGATCCGCTCCGGCAGGTGGCAGGGCACCCGGCTCCCGATCCGGATGATCTGGATGTGGGGGATGGCCCGGAGCCGGGCGAGGATCGCCTCGAGGCGCCGGTCGCTCAGGAGGAGCGGGTCGCCCCCCGACATGATGACGTCGCGGATCTCGGTGTGCTGCTCGAGGTAGCGGAAGGCGCTCTCGAACTGCGACATCGGGATCTTCTCGGGGTCGCCCACCTTGCGCCGCCGGGTGCAGAACCGGCAGTAGCTGGCGCAGACCGGGGAGACGAGGAACAGGGCCCGGTCGGGGTAGCGGTGGGTGATGTTCGGCACCGGGCTGTCGGCGTCCTCGTTGAGCGAGTCCACGATGCCGTCGACGATGTCCAGTTCGTCGACCGAGGGGACGTACTGGCGCCAGATCGGGTCGTTGGGCTCCTTGATGAGGTCCACCATGGCGGGCGAGATGCGGAACTCGAAGTTCTCCGCCGCCCGCCTCAGCCGGTCGAGCTCGGGGAAGTGCTCCCGCCCGAAGCGTTCCGCCAGGGCGTCCAGCGAGGCGATGGACTTCTGTTTGAGCAGCTCTTGCCAGGTCGACATCGTCTTCTCCGGTCTCCGGGTACGCCCCCGCTACGCCCCCCGTCCCAATCGCTTCACGTAGATCACTTGGTCGTCGCCGGGGGCGTAGAAGTCGGGAATCACCGCCGCCACCCGATAGCCGCGCCGCTGGTAGAAGGCGCGGGTCGGGCGGTAGGCGTCCCGGCCCCCGGTCTCGACCACGATGAGGCGGGCACGGCCCTCCAAGGAGCGCTCCATCGCCTCGAGGAGCGCGGTGCCGATGCCCGCGCGCTGCGCCGCCGGGTCCACCGCCATCCAGTAGAGGTCGTACGTCCCCTCGGTGCACGGCGTGGGACCCCAGCAGATCCAGCCGACCAGGCGCCCGTCCAGCTCGGCGCCCAACGTGAGGTAATCGGGGTTCGGGGCCACGGCGGCGTCGAAGACCTCGAGCGCCACCCCGATCTCGTAGTCCTTGAAGTTGCCGACCGCGCGGAGGATCGCCTCGATCCGGCCGCGGTCGGCCGGGGCGAGCGGGCGGAGCGCGAGCGCGGCCGCGACGCCGGTCATGCCGTCGCCCCGCTCGCGAGCGCCACGGCGGCCCGCCGGTCGGCGGAGCGCCGGAGCGCCTCCTCGACCACCCGGACCACCAGCTCGTCGTAGTCCCAGCCGCGGGCCCGCGCCATCCGCGCGAGCCCGGCATCGCTGGAGAGGTCGGGGTTGGGATTCACCTCCAGCACCCAGGGCTGGCCCGCCCCGTCCACCCGGAGGTCGACGCGGCCGTAGCCCTCGGCCCCGCAGAGCTGCTCCCACGCCTGCCGCGCCACCTGCACCAGCCGCCGCGCGAGGTCGGCCGGGATCTCGGCGGGACAGACCGGCACCGAGCCCAGGTCCTCCGGGCTCCCGGTGTTCCACTTGGCGGCGTAGGTGAGGATCGGCCAGCTGCCCTCCGGCATCGCGTCGAAGCGGAGCTCGGAGATCGGGAGCACCTCCCGGCCGACGAAGCCGACGTTGAACTCCCGGCCGGGGACGTACTCCTGGACCAGGACCTCCTCGTGCTGCTCCGCCATCACGGCGATCCGCTTGCGGAGCGCCTTCTTGGTGGTGCAGACCGCGCCGCCGTCGATGCCGACGCTCGCGTCCTCGGCGGCCGGCTTCACGATGGCGGGCAGGGCGAGGTCGGCCGGGATCCGGTTGCCCTGGGCCAGGGCGAAGCGGGGGATCGGCACCCCGTTGGCCGCGAGCAGGGTGTTGGCGACGTGCTTCCGGTGGCAGACCGCCACCGCCCAGGGGCGGCAGCCGGTGTAGGGCACGCCGACGAGCTCGAGGGTGCCGACGACGTGGTCCTCGAAGCGGGAGTGGCCGTCGATCCCCTCGCAGAGGTTGAAGACCAGGTCCGAGCGGCGGACCCGGCCCAGCCAGCGGAAGCTGCCGGGCTCGACCGGGATCAGGGTGGCCTCGTAGCCGCGGCGCCGGAGGCTGGCGCGGATCTCCCGCGCGTTGCCCAGCACCGCCGCCACGTCCCGCTGATCCCAGTTGTCGCTTCCGGCGTCGAAGAGGATGCCGACCTTCATGCCGCGGCCTCCGCCAACAGTGACCGACCGCTGATGCGCCGCCAGGCGATGTCCGCGACGGTGCGGATGAGCTCGTCGTAGCTCATGCCCGCGGCCCGGGCGGCCTTCGGGAAGCAGGAGTTGTCCCGCGGGTCGGGCAAAATGCCCGGGAGCGGGTTCAGCTCCACCACCATCGGCCGCCCCCCGGCGTCGCACCGGATGTCGATGCGGCACCAGTCCCGGCAGTCGAGGGCGTGGTACGCCGCCAGCGCGACGCGCCGCACCTCGGCGGCGAGCGACTCGGGGATCCGGGCGGGGCACTCGAAGATCGCGAGCGGCCGCGCCGGCGTGTCCCAGAGCCACTTGGCCTCGTAGCCGTAGATCGGCGGGGCGCCCTCGGGAAGCGTATCAAAGCGCATGCCAACGATCGGCAGGCAGCGCGCCTCGTCGCCGTTGCCGAGGATCGCCACCGTGAATTCGGCGCCGGGGAGATAGGTCTCCACCAGCACCGGCTCCCGGTAGGTGGCCAGCAGGTACTCGACCTGCGCGATCAATTGCTTCCGGTCCTGGCAGATGCTGCGGACGCTCACGCCCTTGCCGGAGCCCTCGAACGCCGGCTTCGCGAAGAGCGGGTAGGGGAGTGCAACCGCGCGCAGGTCGGCCGGGGTGCGGACCAGGGCGAACGGCGCGGTGGGCACCCCGTAGTGGCTGAGGATCTCCTTGGCCCGGCCCTTGTGGAGCGCCAGGCCGAGCGTGAGCGGGTCGGAGGCGGAGTAGGGGACGCCGAAGTACTCGCAGATCGCGGGGACGTGTCCCTCGCGATTGGGCCCGTGGAGCCCCTCGGCGATGTTGAAGACGAAGTCGGGACGGGCCGCCACCAGCTTGGCGGGGAAGTCGGCGTTGGCCTCGAGCCGGATCACCTCGCCCAGGCCGCGCAGCGCCCGCTCGACCGCATCGATCGTCTCGGGCTCGTCCCATTCCGCGTAGAGATCCGGCTGCTCGAGATCGGCGCGGAGGGCGCGGCGGGCGGTGTCGTCTGCGAGAGGGGAGTCGAGGGTCGCCCCGGCCTGATTGGCCGGCGCAGGAGGCTTGAGGTTGAAGGCCAGTCCGATCCGAACCGCCAAGCAGTCCCTCGTCGAAAGGGGAGCCGCCTAAAAAAATTCGCCCGCGCGAGGCGAACGTAGCGGCAAGAAGTCCGACGACGGATCAAACTTAAGAAAAACGCTCCCGACGCACAATAGTTTTTTCGGCGTCCGTCGCCGACTTCGCGACGGAGCGCGGCGACGTCGCCGCGCTCCCGCACCGTCCTCACACCTTGTGGTACCCGACCCGGCCGCACTCGGTGCCGTCGGCGGCGCGGTAGATCTCGAAGTCGCCGAAGAGCGCCGGCGCCTCGCGCTGCAACACGCGGAGGATCGCCACCGCGAGCCGCCGGATCTCGAGCTCGGCGCCCTCGCCCAGCCGGAGCTCGAGCATCGTCCGCCAGGCGCGGACGTTGGCGCTCACGACGATCTTCGTCTCGGTGGCGTTGGGGAGCACGCTCCGCGCCGCCTCCCGCGCCATCTTCCGCCGGTGGACCCGGTTCTCCACCCACCCGTACTTCGCCGTCAGCCGCTCCACCGCCGCCACGTAGGCCGCCTGCGCCGCCGAGACCTGGGCCCGCCACTCCGCCTCCAGCGCCGCGTCGCCCACGATCGCCGGCGGCACCACGAACGCCGCCTCCGACTCGTCGACGTAGCGCTGGGAGAGCTGGGAGTAGCCGAACCCCGCCCGGTGCCGCACCAGCTCGTGGCTGCAGGAGCGGGAGATCCCCTCGACCAAGAGGACGTAGGTGGCGTGCTCGAACACCGACCCGTGCCCCTGCTTCAGGATGTTGGCCAGGTACTCGGCCGTGGTCCGGCCCGCCGGGTTGTGCTGGCTCATGTAGCAGAGCCGGCCGGCGAACTCGGCCAGCCGCTCGCCGTCGGTCGCCTCGCCCTTCCAGGCGACGGGGAGATGCGCGGGCTCGATGAACTGGGGACGGGCGATCAGGGTGACGGTCGGGGCGTAGATGATCTGCATCGGGGTCCGGGCGTGGGTCTCGCTCTGCTGGTCTGGGTGCGCGGGTCTCAGGGGGCGGGCCGCGGGCCGCGGTCCGCGAGCTCCAGCCGATCCCGGGCGTAGCCGCCCCGCCGCTCGATCTCCCGCAGCGCGGCGGCGATGTCGTCGGGGAGCGGGGCGGCGCCCGCGCCGGCCTTGAGCCGCGCGAGGGGCGCCGCGTCCGCGTCGTGCCGGGTCGAGGGGAGCTTGATGCCGGGGTTCAAGATAGCATGGGGATCGAAGGCGCGCTTGACCCGCCGGAAGAGCTCGACCACCTCCGAGCCGTACTGCCGCTCGAGGTACGGCGCCCGGAGCCGGCCGTCGCCATGCTCGCCGGAGATCGTCCCGCCCAACCGCACGACCGCCTCCGTCACCTCGTCGAGCAACGCCGCCACCGGCGCCTCCCACCCCGGCCGCGCCACCTCCGGCAGGAGGTTGACGTGGACGTTGCCGTCGCCCGCGTGGCCGAAGATCACCGCGTCCACCCCCCGCGCCCGGGTGGCGCGCCGGAGGAACCGGACGTACTCGCCCAGCCGCGCCACCGGCACGCAGCCGTCCTCGATCACCTGGAGCGAGCGACGGTCCTCCGGCAGGCTCGCGAGGATCGGGCTCGCCGCGTGGCGGATCGCCCACAGCCGCTCCTCCTCCGCCGGGGTGAGCGCCGTCTCCACGACCCGCGCGAACGGGCGCGCCGCCAGCGCGGCCCGCTCCACCACCGCGCGCAGCGCCGCCGCGTCCTCCCCCTCGAGCTCCACCAGGAGCAGCGCCTCGGCCCCGGGCGGCGCCGCGTCGCCGGTGAGGTCGAGGAAGGTCCGGTCGAGGAGCTCGAGCGCCGAAGGCGCGAACGGGAGGAGCGCCGCCACCAGGTCGGCCGCCGCGCCCAGGTCGGCGAGCGCGACGCCCAGCGCCGCCCGCGCCGGCGG
>DATLZT010000139.1:0-12232 GCA_035573835.1 Gemmatimonadales bacterium | reverse complement strand
CGCCCTCCTCGCCGCGGAGCGGTCGCGCGACCCAGGCGTCGGGATCGTGATCACCGGGGCGGAGGAGTTCGGCCTGGTGGGCGCCCGGGTGTTCGCGCGGACCGACCGCGCCCGGCTCGAGGGGACGGAGGTGGTGAACCTCGACACCATCGACGATCGGGGCCGCCTCCATCTCGTGGCGCACGACGCCCGGGGACTCGCGTTGGCGGGACGCCTGGGCCCGGCCCTGGGCCGCCTCGGCGTTCCGCTCCGGATCCGGCGACTCCCGCTCGGCATCCTGACCGACAGCCTCCCGCTCGCACGGGCCGGCGCCCGGGCGGTCACGGTGGCCCGGCTCGACTGGTCCACCCTGCGCCGGATCCACACCCCGGGGGACACCCTCGACGGATTCTCGCTGGAGACCGCGACCCGGCTAGCAGAGCTGGTGGCGGACGGCCTCCCGTCCCCCTGAATTGACCTTTGGGCGGGGGGGCACTAGGTTCTGGCAGAGGATCCATGCCCCGCGAGGGGCTTTTTTGTTGACCCTCTCACCTACGTTCATGTTCGATCCGAAGACACGCTGCGTGGTCGTGGTGGGCGCCCAGTGGGGCGACGAGGGCAAGGGCAAGCTGGTCGACGTCCTCGCCGAGCGCGCCGACCTGGTGGTCCGGTACCAGGGGGGAGCGAACGCCGGGCACACCGTGGTGACCGGCGAGAGCCAGTTCATCCTCCAGCAGACCCCCTCGGGCATCCTCCATCCGGGGGTGACCTGCATCGTGGGCAACGGGGTGGTCCTCGATCCCGAGCAATTCTTCGCCGAGCTGGACGAACTGGCCCGGCGGGGCGTCGACACCGCCGGCCGCATCCTGGTCTCGGACCGGGCCCACCTGGTCCTCCCGTACCACAAGCTGCTCGACGCCGCGAGCGAGCGGAGTCTCAAGATCGGGACCACGGGCCGGGGGATCGGGCCGGCGTACGAGGACAAGTACGGCCGGCGCGGCATCCGCGTGGGCGATCTCCGCCAGCTGGCGCGGACGTTGGAGGTGGTCCGGGAGCGGGTCGAGCGGGCCAACCAGCTCCTCGCGCTCATGGGCACCGACCAGCGCGCCTCGTACGAGCAGCACGCGGCCCTGCTCGAGCGGCTGGTGCCGCGGCTCCTCCCGCTCACGGTCGACACCGGCTGCGCGGTCCACCGGGCGCTCGGGGAAGGGAAGCGGGTCCTGCTCGAGGGCGCCCAGGGGGCGCTGCTCGACGTCGATCACGGCACCTACCCGTTCGTCACCTCCTCCAACACCACGGCCGGCGGTGCGGCCGTCGGGGCCGGGATCGGCCCCACCGCGATCGACGGGGTGCTCGGCGTGGTGAAGGCGTACACCACCCGGGTCGGGAACGGACCGCTCCCCACCGAGGCTCCCGGGGAGCTCGGCCGGCGGCTCCGGGAGGTGGGCGCGGAGTTCGGCGCGGTCACCGGTCGGCCCCGCCGCTGCGGCTGGTTCGACGCGACCGTGGTGCGGTACTCGGTGCGGGTGAACGGGCTCACCGGCCTGGCGGTCACCAAGCTCGACGTGCTGGATGGCTTCGGCGAGATCCCGGTCGGCGTGGGGTATCGCCTCGACGGCGAGGCCTGCGAGGAGATGCCGTCGGACGTGGACCGGCTCCAGCGGGTGGAGCCGGTCTACGAGGTGCTCCCGGGATGGGGCCGGCCCACCGGCGGGGCCCGGAGCCTGGCCGATCTCCCCGGCGAGGCGCGGGCCTACCTCGACCGGCTCCAGGAGCTCTCGGGTGCCCCGATCCGGTACGTGAGCGTGGGGACCCGTCGGGACCAGATCATCGAGGTCTAGCGCCCGGTGTACTAGGGAGGGCATGACGCGCAGCGAGAGCACCCAGCTCCTGGTCGTGGGCGCGGGGCCGATCGGTCTCTGCGTCGGCATCGCCGCCCGGCGGGCCGGGATCGCGTGCGTCCTGGTCGACCGGCGGACCGTCGTCTCCACGATCGAGCGTTACCCCCTCAACATGACCTTCTTCTCCACCCCGGAGCGGATCGAGATCGGGGGGGTGCCGTTCATCTCCGGCCACGAGAAGCCCAACCGGCGCGATGCATTGCTCTACTACCGGCGGGTGGCGGAGCACTTCGCGCTCGACGTGCGGGTGAAGGAGGAAGTCACTGCGCTCCGGCGGGAGCCGGACGGCTGCTTCCGGGCGAGCGTGCGCGCCCGGGGCGGGGACAAGGAGTACCTGGCGCCGGCGGTGGTGGTGGCGACCGGCTACTACGACACCCCCAACCCGTTGGGCGTCCCGGGTGAGGACCTCCCCCATGTGGCCCACTACTTCGTCGAGGGGCACCGGTACTGGCGCCAGCGGGTGGTGGTGATCGGGGCGGGGAACAGCGCGGTCGACGCGGCGCTCGAGAGCTGGCGGGCCGGGGCCACGGTGACGCTGGTGCACTTCGACGAGGGCCTCGACCGCACCGTGAAGCCCTGGGTGCTGCCGGACATCACCAACCGGATCAAGGAAGGGAGCATTGGGGTGCGGTGGCGCGCGCGGGTGCGGGCGATCACGCCGACCCACGTGGAGCTGCGGCACGCCGACGGCGGGACCGAGGAGCTCCCGGCCGACGCGGTCCTGGCCATGACCGGCTTCCACGCCGACACCCGGCTGCTGGAGATGGTGGGCGTGCCGGTGGATCCGGCCACCGGGATCCCGGCCCACGACGAACGGACCATGGAGACCCCGGTACCGGGGTGCTTCCTCGCCGGCGTCGTGGCGAGCGGGAAGGACGCCAACCGGCTCTTCATCGAGAACTCGCGGGTGCACGGTGAGCTCATCGTGAACGCGCTCAAACGGCGGGGAATGTAGCCGCCGCACCGGGGTGTCCGGACCCATGGCGAACGCCCCCGCGGGACCGCTGCCGCGGGGGCGTTCGGCTTCGAACGGGCGCGGCCGGGCTCAGGGCTGGTTGGCCAGGAACCAGGCGTTCACGTCGAAGCCCACCGGATCGATCTCGTAGTAGCGGTTCTTGCTGAACCGACCGGTGGTCGGATAGTAGGGGGGCGGGTCGTCCACTCCGCAGCGGTCGTAGGTGTCCTGCTCGGCCCAGCCGCCTCGGCTGGAGTAGGTGGCCGCCACCGACTGCTGGATGGTGCCGCCCACCAGCACCTTGCAGCCGCGACTCCCGCCGGCACACGCCTCCGGGGCCTGCTGCGGCTCGGCGGCGCTCGGGCTGATGTTCTCGCCGCCGAGGTTACCCAGGGTGAGCACGAAGCCGTGGATCGTCTCGTTGGTGGACTCGTCGAACTGCACCACCCAGTCGTTCCGGACCCGGAACGGAGTGTTCACGTTGTTGTCGGCGATGATGAGGTCCTCGGCCGTCAGGAGGCCGAGGATGTCCCGGCACCCGTTCGCGCCGGGGGTCGAGACGTAAGTGACGTCGTCCACCAGCATGATGGTGCCGGTGGCCACCAAGGTGACCCGGCCCCGCACCTGGCCGCTCAGCCCGAGGCTCCCGTCGACGTAGATCACCCCCTTGAAGTTGGGGTTGAGGGCGCGGCTCAGGGGCCAGAAGGTGCGCGCCACGGCATCGGCGGTGGTGGCGTAGGGACCGCTCGCCGCGACACCCTGGAGGGCGATCGCGTTGACCAGCGCGGCCGGGGGGCCGCCGCCCCAGCCGGACCAGGCCTGCCAGGCGCCATAGGCGTCGGCCACCCGGTGGAGCGAATCGGGATAGAGCCGTCGGTCGCCGCCGGGGAAGCAGCGCCGCCGCGCCCCGATGCCGGGCGGGCCGCCGGCGCTGGGCGAGCCCAACGCCTGCTGGACCACGTTCGCCTTGGAGGCGGCCGCGCCGGGGTGGCGGGCGTAGATGGAGTCGGCGGTCCACCAGTCTCCACCGTGGGTGCCGCCGCAGTTGGGCGAGATCAGGTTGGGATCGGTCGAGCTGTTCACGCTCCCCGGGACCCCGGCGGGCATCGTCATCCACCGCCGCGCATTCACGTAGTTCCGTTTGGCGGCGGTCACCGGGGTGCTCGCCCGGTAGACCCGGAAGAATCCCTCGTCGTCGTCGGTCACGTCGCCGTCGTTGTTGAGGTCGACCGCGACGAACTCGATGCGGGTGTGGGGCGTCGTCGTGGTGGTGGCGGGGTCGCCCGCGACGACGGTGTTCCCGGTGGCGGCGTAGCTCTGGAGGTTCTGGAGCGTCTGCGTGGTGGGGAACGGGATGACCGGGGCGCGGGTGGTGAGCCCGCCCATCCAGTTCGCGCTGCCCTGGTTGGTGACGCTCGAGGCGACGACCGACACCGGGCCCCAGAAGGTCGCACCGGGGGACCCGGTCTGCACCACCATGCCCTGGTTCGAGTGCACCGGCCCGAAGATCACCTCGTTACGACCCCACATCACGTTCGGGTCCCAGGTGTTGAAGAACCGGGCGAAGCGGGAAAAGGGATCTTGCTTGAGCTCGATCCGGCGGACCACCACCGCGCCCCGCGCGTTCTCGATCACCGAGATGGCGCTGGCGAAGATCCCGTATTGGCCGGTGCGGCTCCCGGTGGCGCCGGCGTAGAGCGAGCGGGTGAAGCCGGGGATCGGATTGCCGTAGGCGTCCCGCACGGTGGCATTCTGCTCCAGCGTCACGAAGCTCCCGGGGGCGGTGGGGAGGGCGACCCCCCCATTCAGCGTGTCCCGGGCCCGCTCGAGCCCGGCATCGGCCGCCGCGGTCATCATCGCCTCGGTGGCGTGGAACCGGGCGATGATGGTGCCGCTCGAGGTCATCACCACCACGCCGATCGCGATGCCCGCCACGACCAGCGCCAGGAGCAGCGTCAGGATGAGGGCCACGCCCCGCTCGTGATCGGCTCGGAGTCCTCGCATACGTCACCTCAGGGGGAAGAAGCGTCGCTACGGGATCAAGACCGGGGCCGCGGTCACGATGGTGCCCGACTCGCGGGGGGTGCAGTCCTGGGCCGCCACCGCGAAGAAGTACGAGCCGCCAGCCACCAGGCCGTCGCCGTGGTTCACGTCGTAGGCGGGCGCGCCGGCCGGCACGGTGGTGAACGGGACCCAGTCGGGCGAGGCGGCGTCCCGGAAGTAGACATTGTATTGCGTCACGTCCCGCTCGCCCGCCGCCTCGTCCACCGAGGCGAGCCACTGGAGCCGCACGTTGGGCGGGTCGCCCGGCAGGTTGGGGGTCACCGTGAGGGTGCCGGATAGCATCGGGGCGTCGCCGCAGGTCTTGAGCTGCACCAACCCGTTGTTGGGCAGCCGGACCATGGTCGAGACCCGCCGGCTGGTGCCCTCGGCGCCCGTCATCCCGTTGGTGACGGTGAGGTTGACGCGAAACATGCGGATGCTGTCGGCGAGGGCGGAGGCGCCGGCGTCCGCCGGACTGCCGTGCCGGGCCGCCGAGTGGCGAACCGGGAGCCGGCTGGAGGCGAGCCGCCGGGTGGTGATCGTCCCCGCCGCCGTGGCGCTGTCGTACCAGAACTCGAAGAACGGCCGGCCAGGGTAGGGCTGGAGGTTCCGGGCCACCAGCTCGGACGGCAGCGCGTTCACCCGCTGGAGCAGGACGAAGTCGTTCGGGTCCGGGGTGGACGAGTCGGGCCGGAAGTGGAAGCTGATCGTCTCCGCCCGGCTCGGCGTCCCGCCCGGGAGGGTGTAGCTCGAGTCGGGGTAGGTGATCGACGTCCCCGGCAGGAGGATCGGCGTGGCGGCGCCGAGGGCGTTGATCGCCCCGGCCGGGAGGTCGGGATTCACGTGGACCGCCGTCCCGTCGTCCAGGTCGGAGGCGTAGTTCGCGTTGAAGACGATCGCGTCCGCGGCGGCGTAGACCAGCATCGGTTGGTCCGGCGTCGTGCCCGCGCCGGTGGTGCGGGCCACCCGGTCGAGCGTCGTGAGGGCGAACCGCAGGTTCTGGTTCAGCTCCATCCGGGTGCCGCCCCGCTGGAAGGCGCGGCTCTGGGAGCGGAGCAGCGACACCGTGGTGCCCATGAGCAAGCCGAGCACCACCAGCGCCAGCAACATCTCGATGAGCGAGAAGCCGGCGTCGCCGGGATGTGGCGGGCGGCGGCGACCGCGGCGCGAGGCGAGCGCGCTCATGGGGCCGCCACCACGATGGTCATGTTGATCGGGGTCCCCATGTTGGGCTCCGTCACCGTGACGGTGATGGTGGTGTAGTCGCGGCGAGGGGTGGTGCCGGTGGTGCGGACCGCCCGGGTGGTCCGCTGCATCGCCGGATAGCCCGGGAAGCCGGTCACCACGTTTCCGTTGTAGTTGGGCACCAGGTTGGGATAGTCGCGGTCGGCGCGGATCGTCTCGAGCCACTCCTGCGCCACGGCCGTCGCCACGGTCCGGGCCGAGGAGGTGCCGACGCCATGGAGGAAGCTCCCCACGAACCGGCCCAGGCCGGTCATGACGACGGTCAGGATGACGAGCGAAATCAGGAGCTCGACCAGGGTGAAACCGCGGCGCGCCCGCATCTCAGTTCCCCCGCGTCCAGGCGCCCGAGGCGTAGCTGTACCAGATCACCCGCCCGCTCGACCGGATGATCTCCCCGGCGCGCACCCAGGAGGTGCTCCCGCCGGCGAGCCCGCGGATCGTGTTGAGATAGAAGCCGCCGTTCTCGCTGGCGGAGCCGTCGCGGCGGAAGACCACCACCGGAAGCCCGCCCTGGGTCTGGGTGAAGTTCACCGTGTTGGCGCCGACGCCGCCGGTGCTGTAGGTGATCGGCGGTGCCGCGCCCCGGGCGAAGATGACGCCTTCCTCGAGATTGGTGTAGGTGACCCGCTCGCCCGGGTCGATCGTGGCGTCGTTGTCGGCGTCCTCGTGCACCCGGAGCCGGTTGTTCGCCACGTCGATAGCCACCCGCACGTCGTGCTGCAGGGTGACGGCGAGCCGCTGGGCGTAGCTCAGCCCGACCGTGACCGCACGGACCGCGGAGTTGACCCGGTAGGCGTCCACGTTGATCCGCGGCAGCGCGATCGCCACCACGATCCCGATGACCACCACGACCGTGAGCATTTCGATCAGCGAGAAGCCTCGGCGGCCGATCCGGCGGATCGACCGCCGCCGGGCGGACACGGGCGGCAGGAGTCGGCGCATCCCTCCTCCGGAGTGGGGGGCGGAACGGTCCCACGGACTTCCAGGCGGCTGGGCCGTGCACACCAGGGAAGCAAGACGCGAGCCGGGCCGGCCGGCTCGATATCCTGCAATAAGTTGTTGTTGCAAAACGCCTTGGGGTCTGGGATGGGGCAGCGAATCGGACTGCAGGGCCGGGCCCAGGATGTCGCGGTCTTGAACGGGGCCGACGGCCAACTCGTCGCCGATCTTGAAGATCACCCTTCCGGTGTCTTCATCTTGGACACCGGGGGTGCCGGATGGCGCTGTGGCGATTTGCCTGGGCTAGGAGAGGAGCCCCGCCGAGTTCCAGGCGTCGATGGCGGCACGAACCTGGGCCCGGATGGCGGCGGGATCCGGGCGGCTCGGTAGCGCCGGGGCGATGGCCTCGGCGATGGCGCCGAAGTCGTGGTGCCCGTCGCAATAAGACCAGATCAGGGCGGTGGTGAAACTGAGGACCTGGGCGGGGGCGCCGGTCGGGTCGGCGAGGATCCAGGCATCGCCGGCGGGGCGGAAGACGAGGTCGGGGCGAGCCCGCGGGGCACGCCGACGGGAGGGAATAGCGGGCATAGCCTAGGATACAGCGCCCCGGGCCGGGGCGCAAGGTTTTCCACATCACAAAACTGTCCCTGGGGCCTGGCCGAAGCGACGCCGGGAGGACGGGCGGCGCGCGGTGCCGCGCGCGCGGGCCCATCCTCCGGCGCTTGCCGCACCAATCCCGGCGCCCTATTTTCACCGGCTCTCACGCATCCGCCGACCTCTCGCCCGCGGGACCGATGGCCGATACCACCCTCATGGACAAGCTCGTGTCGCTCTGCAAGCGGCGCGGATTCGTCTTCCAGTCCTCCGAGATCTACGGTGGGCTCGGCTCCGTGTGGGACTACGGCCCCCTCGGCGTCGAGCTCAAGAAGAACGTCAAGGACCGCTGGTGGAAGGCGATGGTCCACGCCCGGGACGACATCGAGGGGCTCGACGCGGCCATCCTCATGCACCCCCGGGTCTGGGAAGCCTCGGGCCACGTGGCGGGGTTCACCGATCCCCTGGTCGACTGCCGCACCTGCAAGCAGCGGTTCCGGGCCGACGATCCCCGCATCAAGGGCACGCCGGGACGGCCCGACGCGCAGTGCCCCGTCTGCGGCAGCCGGGGCACGCTCACCGAGCCCCGGCTCTTCAACCTCATGTTCAAGACATTCATGGGGCCGGTGGAGGAGCAGGCGGCGGTGGTCTACCTCCGCCCCGAGACGGCCCAGGGGATCTACGTCAACTATCTCAACGTGCTCCAGGGCTCCCGGCAGAAGATTCCCTTCGGCATCGCCCAGATCGGGAAGGCGTTCCGCAACGAGATCACCCCGGGCAACTTCATCTTCCGGACCCGCGAGTTCGAGCAGATGGAGATGCAGTTCTTCGTCCGCCCCGGGACGGACATGGAGTGGTTCGAGCGCTGGCGCGAGTGGCGGATGCAGTGGCACTACGAGCTGGGACTCACGCCCGCCCGGCTCCGCTGGCACCAGCACGGTCCGTCCGAGCTGGCCCACTACGCCCGCGCCGCCTTCGACATCGAATACGAGTTCCCCTTCGGCTGGAACGAGATCGAGGGGATCCACAACCGGGGCGACTTCGACCTGAGCCGGCACCAGGAGTATTCCGGCAAGAAGCTGGAGTACTTCGACCAGGCGGCCAACCAGCGCTACGTCCCGTACGTCGTCGAGACCTCGGCCGGCGCCGACCGGGTCACCCTCACCGTCCTCGTGGACGCCTATCGCGAGGAGGAGGTCGAGGGCGAGACCCGTGTGGTCCTCGGATTCCACCCCGCGGTCGCCCCGATCAAGGCGGCGGTGCTGCCGTTGGTGAAGAAGGACGGGATGCCGGAGGTCGCCGACCGATTGTACCACGACCTCCGCCGCCGCTTCCCCTGTTTCTACGACGACAGCGGGGCCATCGGGCGGCGCTACCGCCGGATGGACGAGGCCGGCACGCCGTTCTGCGTCACCGTCGACGGCCAGACCCTCCAGGACCGGACCGTCACGATCCGGGAGCGCGACTCGATGACCCAGGAACGGGTGGCGCTCGATCGGGTCGAGGGATACATCCGGGAGCACATCGCCTCCTAGCGCCGCGCGGCCCCGCGGCCGCGCGGCGCGGACGCCGCGGCACGCCATGACCGTCGCCATCCCCCCGTTCCCGGCCGCCGAGGCGGAGCGGTTCCTCGAGGCGCTCGAGCGGGAATGCTACCACGCCGGCGCCGGCCTCACGACCCACCCCGAGCTCGCGGCGATCTACGCCGCCCATCCCCGGCTCACCGATCCCGACATCCTCGCCGGCGCCCGCGAGGAGTTCCTCGCCACCGGGAGCCGCCGGGCGGCAGCCCGGCTCGCGTGGCTGGTCGACGTCGCGGTGGGGCACCGCACCGCGGAGCTCGAGGCCCGCCGACGCGAATGGGAGAGCCGGGCCGTGGTGACCCTGCCCAACGGCGACCGCCACGATTACCACCGCGTACCCGTCGACCTCGCCCGGATCCGGGACCGCGAGCACCGACTGGTCCTCGAACGGGCCCGGACCACGCTGGCGGCGGCGCACCTGGGCGAGCTCCGGTTGGAGGCCGTCCGCCGGGAGCGGGAGGTGCTCGAGTCCCTCCGGCTGGGCGACGCGGTCCGGGCCCGCTCGACGGTGAGCGGGGTCGACCTGGACGCACTCGCCGCTGCCGCCACGCGATTCCTCCGCGACACGGCGGATCTCTACGAGTACGCGCTGGGCCGCCTCGCCAAACGCCGGCTCGACCTGGCGCCCGGCCGGCTCGCCCCGGGCGATCTCCCCTGGCTCTTCGCCAGCCACGGCTTCGACCGCATCTTCGACGGCGGCACCCTCGCGGCGTTGGCCCGGCTCCAGCTCGGCGAGATGGGCCTCGACGCCGCCGCCGGCGGCCGCATCCGGATCGACGCCGCCGAGCGCCCCGGCAAGGGGGTGCGGGCGTTCTGCTCGCCGGTCCGCGTCCCCGACGAGGTCTACGTCGTCATCCGCCCCCGCGGGGGGCACGGCGACCTGCGGAGCTTCTGGCACGAGCTGGGGCACGCGCTGCATCGGGCCCACACCCCGCGCGACCTCCCCTTCGAGACCCGCCGGCTGGGCGACCCGGCGGTCACCGAGGGCTACGCCCATCTCCTGGACCGGCTCACCGTCGAGCCCGGATGGCTCCGCCGGTACCTCGGCCTGGGTGCCCGGGAGGCCGACGCGCTGATCCGGGAGCTGGCGGTGGGGGACCTCTTCATCCGGCGCCGCCACGCCGCCAAGCTGCTCTACGAGCTGGAGCTGTACCGGGCGCCGGATCGATCCGCGATCCGGGGCCGCTACGGGGAGCTCATGAGCGAGGCGACGCTCGCCCGTTATCCCGACGACGATGCGCTGCTGGACGTCGACCCCGGGCTCCACTCGGCGCGGTACCTCCGCGGGTGGCGGCTCGAGGCCGCATTGGGTGCGTGGCTCACCGGGCGCTTCGGCGACGACTGGTTCCGGAATCCCGATGCCGGCCCGGCGTTGGCCGCCCTCATGGCCCGCGGGGGGGAGCCCAGGGCCGAGGAACTGGCTCGGGAGCTCACCGGCCGGGAGCCGAGCTTCGAGCCGCTCGTCCGGCGGGCGGAGTCCCTGCTGGGGTAGGCGCCGGTCGCCGCGGCCCGACGATGCGCCTGGCGGATTTCGAGGCGATGGTGCGGCGGATGACCGACGAGATCCCGCCGCATTTCCTGGACGGCGTGGCCGAGATCGTCGTCTCCCCGCGGACCGTCCCGCACCCGGTCCGGGGCGAGATCTACACGTTGGGCGAGTGCATCCCGCTCTGGCCCGACGAGGCCGAAGGCGGCCTGCTCCGGAGCCGGATCGTGCTGTACCACGGCTCGTTCGCCGCGCTGGCGCGCCGGCGGGAGGATTTCGATTGGCGGCAGGAGGCGTGGGAGACGCTCACCCATGAGCTCCGACACCACCTCGAGTGGCGGGCGCGGGCGCCGGACCTCGAGGCGCTGGACCGGGCGGCGGAGGAGAACTTCGCCCGGCAGGACGGGGACCCGTTCGATCCGGCGTTCTACCTCGACGGCGAGTCGCCGGCGCCGGGGGTGTTCCAGGTCGAGGACGACTACTTCCTCGACCGGGTGGTCCGCCGGGTCCCGCGGGAGGTCGAGCTCGAGTGGCACGGCCGCCGCTACCGGGTCGTGCCGCCGCCGGACACCACGCTCCCGGCGTTCCTCACCGTCGAGGGGGTGGAGGAGCCGCCGCCGGGCGAGCTGGTCCTGGTGCTCAGGCGGAAGCCGGGCGTCCGGGACCTGTTCCGGCGGCCGGTGGTCTACCAGGGGACGGTCCCGGCGGAACCGCCCACCGGCCCCTCGGAGCGCGGCCGCCGGCCCGCTATCTTTCCGCCACGAGGCACCAAGGAGTGACCCGATGAGGACGTTACTGGCCGCGACCGCCCTCGTGCTGGCGGGCGCCGGAGCCGAGGCCCAGTCGGCGGGCGGGGCGGACCCGGGCTACCGGGTGGGGGTGGTGAGCGAGTCGGGCGACATCGTCACCTGGCTCGTGCCGCAGGAAGGCGGCCGGCTGGTCCAGGACCGGGTGATCCCGCTCGGCATCATGCCGGCCGACATCGACGGGCCCCACAACCTCGCGGTAGCGCCGGACGGGCGGGCGTATTACGTCACGATCGCGCACGGCACGCCGTTCGGCACCCTCTGGAAGCTCGCGGTGCCCGGCGACACGCTGCTCGGCCGGGCCCAACTCGAGCTCTTCCCGACCACCATCGCGCTCACCCCGGACGGCGAGCTCGCCTTCGTGGCGAACTCCGACTTCCACGGCGACCATCCGCGCACCAACGTGGTCTCGGTGGTGCACACCCCCACGATGACGACGATCACCCACCTGCCCGCGTGCGACATGCCGCACGGGGTGAGGTCGAACGCGGCGGGGACGCGGGTCTACGTCTCCTGCATGCACAGCGACGAGTTGCTCGAGATCGAGGTGGCGACGCTCCGGGTCGCCCGCCGGGCGCGGACCGGGACGGGCCACGCCCAGCCGGCGAGCGCCGGCCATCCGGCGGGGCACCGGCCGGGGCAGGCCGCGGAGCACGGGGCCAGCGCGCCGGGTACCGCCGCCGGCCCCGTGCCGGCGGGGG
>DATLZT010000138.1:0-20418 GCA_035573835.1 Gemmatimonadales bacterium | reverse complement strand
CGAAGTGCGCGCTGCTCAGGACCCGCCGGCCCGCGGTCGACTCCGCGAGGTCGGCGCGGCGGGCCAGATGGGCGGCCACCGTGGCGGCGTCCTGCCAGACGCCGGGGACGAGGCCGGGATAGAGGTGGGCGAACTCCGGCTTGAGCCGAACCTCGCGGACCGACGACGTCATGGGACCCTCCCGGCCGGCGCGGACCGTTGCGACGGGCGGCCGATCCGAGGGTTCAGGTGATGCGCCGCGGCGGTGTCACGACGCCGGCGACGAGGATGCCGGCCACCAGCGCCACCGCCATGAGGATCATCCGGAACGCGGTCTCGACGCCGAGCACGACCTCCCGGTCGAGCAGGGAGGCGAGGCTGCGGAACCCGATGCTCCCGGGGACCAGGAGCAGGATGCCCGGCACCAGCAGCACCGGCGCCGGGCGGTCGAGCCGGCGGGCGTAGAGGTTGCTCGCGATCCCCACCGCCACCGCCCCGGCGAAGACGCCGAGCTCGGGGCCGAGGGCCTGGGCCCCGAGGCGCCCGCCCAGGACCGCGACGGCGCCGGCGAGCACGATCCACGGCGCGTCGCGGGGCGCGGCGCGGAGCAGCACCGTGAAGGCGAGCGGTGCCACGACCAGCGCCGCCCATCCGGTCCAGGCGGGGAGCGGGACCGGTTCCGCGCTCACCGGGCTGCCGAGCAGCGAGCCCACCAGCCGGGCGCCGAGCGCCACCCCGAAGGCGATGGCGAGGAACAGGGCGAATGCCCCGCTCAGTCGGGAGGTGCCCGAGACGAGGTGCCGGGTGGAAAGCTCGGTCATGGCCACGGTGAGCGAAAGCCCCGGCACCAGGACGATCAGCCCGGCGAGGGTCGCGTTGTAGACGGAGAACCCGCCCACCAGCACGCCCAGGGTCGAGGCCGCGGCGGAGGCGGTGAGGGCGGCCACCGGCTCGAAGACCCGGGCGAGCGGGGCGAATCGCGCCGCCCAGAGGGCCAGGAAGCCGGTGGTGAAACCGATCAGGGACGCCACGGCGATCTCCCGCAGGCCGCCGCCCAGGAAGCGGGAGGCGGCGGCCGAGGCCAGCCCGAACGCGATCGTCGTCGCCACCGGTCCGTACCGGGGCCGCGCCCCCGCGATGAGCTCGATTCGCTGCGCGCCCTCGGCCACGCTCAGCTCGCCGCGCAGCACCCGGGTGGTGACGGCGTCGAGCTCGGCCAGCTTGCCCAGGTCGACGTCGCCCGGCTCCACGCGGATCAGGTAGGTCCGCTGATGGTCCTGGGGACCGAACGAGGCGAAGATCGAGGTCGGGGTCGAGAAGAACTGGCCCCGGAGGCCGAGGCGGGCGGCGGCGCCGCCCAGCACCTCCTCGAGCGCGTGGGCGGCGTAACCGTAAGTGTGGAGCGCCCGGCCGAGGAGCAGGACGAAACGGATCGCGTCGGCGTCGGTCGGGGCGGCGGCTTCCGCCTGGGCGGCCGGGCTCGGGCCGGGCTCGGCCACCGCGGCGCCGGCGGGGGGCGGGTTCCGGGTCGGGTCGGACATGATCGGAAGAAACTAATCGGCCCGGATCCCCGTCCATCCCCAAGTCCGCTACCCCACGCGCCGGAGTCGTCATGCTCGCCACCCTCGCCGTACTCGCCCGGATCACCCTCGCCCCCGCCGACACCGCCGCGCTCGCGCTGGTGAACGTCACCGTGATCCCGATGGACCGGGAGCGGGCGGTGCCGGGGCAAACCGTCGTGGTGCGCGACGGCCGGATCGTCGCCATCGGTCCGACCGGGCAGGTGGAGATCCCGAGGGGCGCGGTCCGGATCGAGGGGAGCGGGAAATACCTGGTGCCGGGTCTGGCCGAGATGCACGCCCACATCCCGGGGCCCCAGGCCCCGGACGAGGTGCGCGAGCGGGTGCTGGCGCTCTACGCGCTGAACGGGATCACGACGATCCGCGGGATGCTGGGGCACCCGATGCACCTCGAGCTTAGGGAACGGGCGGCGGCCGGCGCGATCCTGAGCCCGCGGATCTACACCTCGGGACCCTCGCTCAACGGGAATTCGGTGCCCTCGGTCGAGGCCGCGGTCCGGGCGGTGACGGAGCAGAAGGCCGCCGGCTACGACTTCCTCAAGATCCATCCCGGCCTCGCCCGCGAGGTGTTCGACAGCCTCGACGCGGCCGCCGACCGGCTGGGGATCCGCTTCGCGGGACACGTGCCGCAGGCGGTGGGGATCGAGCGGGCGCTCGAGGCCCGGTATTGGAGTATCGACCACCTCGACGGCTACATCGAGCGCCTCGCGGCGGGCTCGAGCGGCGCTCCCCAGCCGGTCTTCTTCGGGGTGAATCTCGGCGACCAGGTCGACGAATCGGGGATCCCCGCGCTGGCGGCGGCCACGCGCGCGGCCGGGGTGTGGAACGTGCCCACGCAGACGTTGCTCGAGAGCCTGGTCGAATCGCCCGAGGCGCTGGCCGGACGGCCCGAGCTCCGCTACTGGCCGGCGCAACAGGTGGCGCAGTGGCTCGAGTTCCGGCGCGGTTTCCTGGCGCAGAGCGGCGCCACCGCGGCGAGCGTGGAGCGGATCGTCGAGGTCCGGCGCCGCCTGATCAAGGCGCTCCACGACGCCGGCGCGGGGCTCCTGCTCGGGTCCGACGCGCCCCAGGTCTGGAACGTGCCCGGGTTCTCGATCCACCGCGAGCTCGAGGCGATGGTCGCCGCGGGCCTGACGCCCTACCAGGCGCTGCGCACCGGCACCGTCAACGTCGCCGCCTTCTTCGGCACCGAGCGGGAAAGCGGCACGGTCGAGGTCGGCAAGCGGGCCGACCTGGTGCTGCTGGACGCCAACCCGCTGGCGAACGTCGGCCACACCCGCCGGATCGCCGGCGTGGTCCTCAACGGACGCTGGCTCCCCGGCGACGAGATCCGGCGGCGCCTGGAGGAGATCGCGACCCGGGTCCGGGGGTGAGCCCGCCGCCGTTGCGCGGACGGAGCGGGTCGCTAGCTTCCCACGGCGGTTCCCGACGCTGGCCTCCAGCGATCCGCTTCCGATCCGTCACGCCCACCGGAGTGTGCATGCGCCGTCCCGCGCTCCTCGTCGTCGGCGTCGTTCTTGCGTTCGCCGGCTGCTCGCCCGATTCGTTCCGCTCCCCGCGCGCCCGGCAGGGTGGGCCCGGGCAGGCCGAGTTCGCCGACCAGCTCGGCGTCGACCTCGCCACGATGACCCGCACCCCATCGGGGCTCTACCTGCGGGATGTCCGGGCGGGGAGCGGCACCGAGGCGGGCGCGGGGCGCGCGGTCGTGGTGCATTACACCGGCTGGCTCCCCGACGGGCGGAAGTTCGACAGCAGCCGGGACGCCGGGCGGCCGTTCGAGTTCACCCTGGGCGCCGGACAGGTGATCCGCGGCTGGGACGAGGGCGTGGCGGGCATGCGGGTGGGAGGTAGGCGCCAGCTCGTCATTCCCCCCGAGCTGGGGTACGGGGCCGCCGGCGTGGGGCCGATCCCGCCGCACTCGACGCTGGTGTTCGAAGTGGAGCTGCTCGAGGTTCGTTGACCCTCCCGGAGCCGCCAGCCGAGCCGAGGTCGGCGTAGTCGGGCAGGACCACCGGGAGGCGAAGATCTCCCGTGGCGCGGTGGTAGCCCGCGGTGAGCTGCTCGGTGTAGCGGTCCAGGTAGAAGTCGAGCGGGTCGGTCGAGTCGGCGTCGAGCGCCAGCATGTCGGCGTCCGTGATGGTGAGCTTCCCGAAGCGGAGCACGCCGCCGCGGAAGAACATATAGCCCGGCGTCCTGGTGTCGGGCCCGAGGTGCGGCGCCGCCGCCGGGCGTTCCCCCGCCGGGCCTCTCCGGGGCCGAGGCGCAGCGCCACGCGATTCCCTCGCAGGGCCACGGCGGCCACCCGGGCCCGCACCCGCTGCGGCGGGAGCATCCCCGAGGGATCGAGCAGGAAGTCGTCGCCGTCGATCGCGGCGCCCCGCGCCCCGCTCGCGTCCACCAGCTCCTCCAGTTCCAGCCCGAACGTCTTCATCAGCCCCGTGACAGCGATGCCCGCCGCCTCCACCCGCACCGGGTGGAGCCGGATCCGCCCGTCGGGCGTGGGGGAGAGGGTGCCTTCCACCGTGAAGGGGATGTCGATCGGCTGGTCGAGCACGCCCGTCTGCACCAGGCGGTCACCCTTCGCGGCCAGGTGGAGGTCGTGGAGCGGGGAGCCCTCGTACCCGAAGACGTAGCGGTCGAGGAGGCGGGAGAGGCTCGGCAGGTCGATGGCGATCGGCGCTGTCGATGCGGAAGCGGACGCCGCGCACCTCCGTTTCCACCGGGGCGCCGGTCCGCCGGTTGGACGAGGCCGTGGGGCCGGCCTCGGGGAGATCGCCTGACGGTCGGTCCGGGTACCGGGCGTCGCGGCGGGCCCCGGCGGCCAGGCTGATCGGGAGGAGGATCAGGAGGGCCAGGGCTGGCACGGGGAGGCGTCGGCGGGGGCCGGGGACCGGGACACGAACCAAGGGCGGGGTAGGGATCCCGCCCGGACACTTCGCTCCGCTCGGTGGCTGGTACCCACGCGCCGGGGCCGGGTTGCGCGTCGCTCTTGCGCCCCCCGGGGCGGCGCCCCAGTTTGGATCGTTTCCCCCGTCCCCACGTCATCCGCGGCACCCGCACGACCATTCCGAGGAGGCCTCCATGGAAGGTCCGACGGTCACGATCGCCCAGCTCTGGCTCCCGATCCTGCTCTCGGCGGTGCTCGTCCACCTGGCGAGCTTCGTGGTGTGGATGGTGCTCCCCTTCCATCGGACCGACCGCGGCGGAGTGAAGGATGAAGAGGCCCTGCGCGACGCGCTCAAGCGGCAGGGCCTGGCCCCGGGGGAGTACGTCGTGCCCTGGAGGCCGGACCCCAAGGCGATGAACGATCCGGCCTTCGTCCGGAAGTTCGAGGAAGGGCCGGTGGCGCTCCTGACCGTGCTGCCGGCGGGCCGGCCGACCATGGGGAAGAACCTCACCCAGTGGTTCGTCTACCTCCTCGTGCTCTCGATTTTCCTGGCGTATCTCGCGAGCCGGACGGTGCAGCCGGGAGCCGACTACCTGGCCATTTTCCGCGTGGTGGGCACCGCGGCGCTCCTCGCCCACGCGGCCGGCTCGTTCCCCGCGGCGATCTGGTTCGGCAAGCCGTGGCGCACGGTGTGGAAGGACATGGTCGACGCGGTCGTCTACGCCCTCCTCACCGCCGGCGCGTTCGCGGGGCTCTGGCCGCGCTGACCGCATCCGCCGCCGTCGGGACGTCGAGCCGCCCCCGCCGCCGGTCGGGGGCGGCCGCGTTTCGGGCCCTGTGGCGGGAGCCGCCCGCGCGCCGCCCTCGCTTGATCCGCGCCCTCGACCCCCTAACTTTCGCCGGCCCGCGCCGCCGCGGGCGTGTCCGTCGCATCCGTCATCGGCACCTCGTCCCAGCGCCATCATGAAACTCGTCGAGTGCGTTCCCAACTTCTCCGAGGGTCGGCGGCCCGAGGTCGTCGCCGCGATCCGTGACGCGATCGCCGCCGTGGCCGGCGTCTCGATCCTCGACGTCTCGTCCGACCATTCCCACAACCGCACGGTGGTGACGTTCGTGGTCGACGTCGACCACGCGGTGGAGGCGGCGTTCGCCGGCGTTCGCGTCGCGCGGGACCTGATCGACCTCAACCACCACGCCGGCGAGCATCCGCGGATGGGGGCCGCGGACGTGGTGCCGTTCGTGCCGCTCGAGAGCTCGACGATGGACGACTGCATCCGCCTGGCGCGGGAGCTGGGCGAGCGGGTGGGGCGGGAGCTGGAGATCCCGGTCTACCTGTACGAGCGCGCCGCCACCCGCCCCTCGCGCGAGAACCTGGCCGACATCCGGCGGGGCGAGTTCGAGGGGCTGCGGCAGGAGATCGGCCGCAATCCCGCGCGCGACCCGGACTTCGGGCCCCGGCGGATCCACCCGACCGCCGGCGCGGTGGCGATCGGCGCCCGTCCCTTCCTCGTGGCCTACAACGTCTACCTCGGCTCCGCGAGCAACATCGAGGTGGCGCGGGAGGTGGCGAAGGCGGTGCGGGGATCTTCCGGGGGGCTCCGGTACGTGAAGGCCCTCGGCCTCGAGGTGGACGGGCAGGCGCAGGTGTCGATGAACCTGGTGGACATCGAGCGGACCCCGATCCACCGCGCCTTCGACCTGGTGAAGCTGGAGGCGAACGCGCGCGGCGTACCCGTCACCTGGAGCGAGATCGTGGGGCTCGTGCCGCAGAGCGCGTTGGACGCTGTGGCGGCGCACCACCTGCAGCTTCGCGGGTTCACGCCCCGCCAGGTGCTCGACCGCCGGGTGCGGGAGGCGACCAGCGCGGGCCAGAGCGTCGCCGCGTTCCTGGCCTCGGTGGCGTCGGCGTCGCCGGTGCCGGGCGGGGGGAGCGTGGCGGCCCACGTGGGGGCGCTGGGGGCGGCGCTGGCGCAGATGGTGGCGGGGCTCACCGTGGGGAAGAAGAAGTACGCCGAAGTGGAAGACGAGATGAAGGCGATCGGGCTGGAGGCGGCGCGGCTCGCCGATCGGCTGACTCGCCTGGTCGAGCGCGACGCCGAGGCCTACGGCGCGGTGACGGCGGCGTACCGGCTCCCCAAGGACAACGAGGAGCAGGCGGCGGTGCGGGCCCGGGCGGTGGCGGCGGCCCTGCTGGGCGCGGCCGAGGTCCCGCTGGAGACGGCCCGCGCCTGCGTGGCGGTGGCGCGCCTCGCGGCCGCGGTGGCGACGAAGGGGAACGTGAACGCGGTCTCCGACGCCGGGGTCGCGGCGCTCCTGGCGGAGGCGGCCTGTCGCGGCGCGGCGTACAACGTGCGGATCAACGTGGCGGCGTTGGAGGACCGGGGCGCGGGCCAGGCGCTGGTGGAAGAGGCGGAGCGGCTGGTCCGCGAGGCGGGGGAGCAGGCGCGCCTCGCCACCGGCGCGGTGGAGAAGGCTATCGGTTAGCGTCCCAGACCACCGCGCCCCCGGCCACCGTCAGCACGCAGGCGTTGGCGCGGAAGTGGTAGAGCCAGTGATTCACGTCGGGGGCGTCGATCACCGCCAGGTCGGCCTGCTTCCCCGGTTCGATCGAGCCCACCACCTGGTCCAGGCCCACGGCCCGGGCGGCGAGGATCGTCGCCCCCTTGAGCGCCTCGGCGGGCGTCATCCGCTGGAGGGTGCACGCCAGGGTGAGCGCGAGCGGCAGGTGATAGCTTGGCGCGGAGCCCGGGTTGAAGTCGGTGGCCACCGCCACCGGCACGCCCGCCTCGATCAGCCGGCGCGCCGGCATCGGCCGCTGGCGGAGGTAGAGGGTGGCCAGCGGCAGGCTCACCGCCACCACCCCGGCCGCCGCCAGCGCCTCGATCCCCTTTCCCGACACGTGCTCCAGGTGGTCGGCCGAGGCGGCGCCGAGCTCGGCCGCGAGCAGGGCGCCGCCCCCGTCGGTGAGCTGGTCGGCGTGGAGCTTGGCGCCGAGCCCGTGGGCCAGCCCCGCCCGGAGGATCCGCCGGCCCTCCTCCGGCGTGAACGCGGAGTCTTCCACGAATACGTCGCAGAAACGGGCCAGCCGCTCCCGCGCGATCTCCGGGATCAGCTCGCGGACCAGGAGTTCGACGTAGTCCTGCCGCCGCTCCCGGAACTCGGGTGGCACCACATGGGCACCGAGGAAGGTGGGGACGATCCGGCAGGGCTGCACGTCCACCAGCCGCCGGTAGACCCGGAGCAGGCGGAGCTCGGTCTCGGTGTCGAGTCCGTAGCCGCTCTTGCACTCGACCGTCGTGACCCCGAGCGTCCGCATCTCGGCCACGAAGCCCAGGGCCCGCTCGAGCAGCTGGTCCTCGCCGAGTCCGCGCGTCCGCCGCACCGTCGAGAGGATGCCGCCGCCCGCTCGCGCGATCTCGAGGTAGCTCCGCCCCAGGATCCGCTGCTCGAACTCGTCGGCCCGCCACCCGCCGAAGGCGAGGTGGGTGTGACAGTCGACCAGGCCGGGCACCACGAGGCGGCCCCGCGCGTCGATCGATTGGTGCAGCCGATAGGCGGCAGGGAGCTCGCGCTCGGGCCCGACCCAGGCGATCGTGTCCCCCTCCCACAGCACCGCGGCGTCGCGGAGGAGGTGGAGCTCGCCCTGGGGCCCCCCGGCCCGGCAGGTGGCGAGGAGGCCGATGTTGCGGAGCAGCGTCAAGCGGAGAGCATCGGGAGGTCCACGCCGCGCTCCCGGGCGACGCGGATCGCGTCCTCGTAGCCGGCGTCGGCGTGCCGCATGACCCCGGTGCCGGGATCGGCGGTGAGGACCCGCTCGAGCCGACGGTCGCCGCCGTCGGTGCCGTCGGCCACCACCACCATCCCGGCGTGGATCGAGTAGCCGATGCCCACGCCGCCGCCGTGGTGGAGCGACACCCAGCTCGCCCCGCAGGCGGTGTTGAGCATCGCGTTGAGCAGCGGCCAGTCGGCGACGGCGTCCGACCCGTCGCGCATCCCCTCGGTCTCGCGGTTGGGGGAGGCGACCGAGCCGGTGTCGAGGTGGTCGCGGCCGATGACGATCGGCGCCGCGACCTTGCCGTGCTTCACCAGCCAGTTGAAGCGGAGCCCCATCTCGGCCCGTTCCCCGTACTCCAGCCAGCAGATCCGCGCCGGGAGCCCCTGGAACCGCACCTTCTCCCGCGCCTGCCGGATCCACCGGGCCAGCGACTCCTTCGCGGGGAAGGTGCGGAGGACCTCGTCGTCGGTGGTCCGGATGTCGGCCGGGTCGCCGGAGAGGGCGACCCAACGGAACGGGCCGGCGCCGCGGCAGAAGAGGGGCCGGATGAACGCGGGCACGAAGCCGGGGATGGCGAACGCCTCGCGGAGTCCCCGCCGATCCGCCACCTGGCCCCGGAGGTTGTTGCCGTAGTCGAAGACCACCGCGCCCGCCGCCTGGAGGCGGAGCATCGCCTGCACGTGCGCGACCATCGAGTCGAGGGCGCGGGCCTCGTATTCGTCGGGGCGGGTCCGGCGGAGCTCCGCCGCCGCCTCGAGCGAGAGCCCGGCCGGGACGTAGCCGTTGAGCGGGTCGTGGGCCGAGGTCTGGTCGGTGACGACGTCGGGCACGATCCCGCGGCGGGCGAGCTCCGGGAGCACCTCGGCCGCGTTGCCCAAGAGCCCCACCGACACCGCCTCGCGCCGGGCCCGCGCGTCGAGCACCAGGCGGAGCGCCTCGTCCAGGTCGGTCGCCATCCGGTCGAGATAGCCGGTCTCGAGCCGGCGACGGATGCGGTGGGGATCGACCTCGACGCCGAGGAACGCCGCGCCGTTCATCGTGGCGGCGAGCGGCTGGGCGCCGCCCATCCCGCCCAGGCCGGCGGTCACGACCAGCCGACCCGCCAGCGAACCGCCGTAGCGCTGGCGGGCCAGCTCGGCGAACGTTTCGTAGGTGCCCTGCAGGATGCCCTGGGTGCCGATGTAGATCCAGGAGCCGGCCGTCATCTGACCGTACATCGTGAGGCCCAGCGCCTCGAGCCGGCGGAACTCGTCCCAGGTGGCCCACCGCGGCACCAGGTGCGAGTTGGCGATGAGCACCCGGGGCGCGTCGGCGTGGGTCCGGAACACCCCGACCGGTTTCCCGCTCTGCACCAGCAGGGTCTCGTCGTCCCCCAGGCGGCGAAGCGTCTCGACGATCCGCCGGAAGCACTCCCAGTTGCGGGCCGCCTTCCCCGACCCGCCGTAGACCACGAGCTCGGCCGGGTTCTCGGCCACGTCGGGGTCGAGGTTGTTCATGAGCATCCGCAGCGCCGCCTCCTGGTGCCATCCCCGGCAGGAGCGGGCGGTTCCGGTGGGGGCGCGGATGACGTCGGGGGAGGCGAAGGTCGCCATGCGGAGTCTCGTGCGGTCGAGGGGCCGGGTCGGTCGTCGCCCTGTACTCTAGCAGCGACCGCGATCCGACGGAACCGACGCGCCGTCGGCGTCGCCCGGCGCCGTCACCCCGCCGACTCGGGGAGATCGCCGCCCGGGCCGGTCCGGTCGAGGAGCCGGCGGAGGCGCCGCGCGAGCTCGTCCGGCAGGAACGGCTTCTGGAGGAAGTCCGTCCCGGGTTCGAGCCCGCCGCGCTGGGCGACCATGCTCTCGGCATAGCCCGACGTGTACAGCACCGGCAGCTCGGGGCGCTCGCGCCTGAGTCGCTCGGCCAACTCCTTGCCGCCGAGGCGGGGCATGACCACGTCGGTGACGAGCGCCTCGAGCGGTCCGGGGTGGCTCGCGGCCACCTGGAGCGCCTCCTCGCCGTCGACGGCGGTGAGCACCCGGTAGCCCAGGTCCCGCAGCGTCCTCGTGGTCAGGAGCCGCACCGCGGGATCGTCCTCGACCACCAGGACCGTCTCGGAGCCCCGGGCCGGGGGACCCTGATCCGGCCGTGGCGGGAGCCCCGCGGGCGCGCCGGCGGCGCGGGGGAGATAGATCGCGAAGCAGGCGCCCTGGCCCGGCGCGCCGTCGGCCCAGATCCAGCCGCCGCTCTGCTTCACGATGCCGTAGCAGGTGGCGAGCCCCAGGCCGGTGCCCTTGCCCGGCGGCTTGGTGGTGAAGAACGGCTCGAACAGCCGGCGACGGACCTCGTCGGTGAGGCCGATCCCGGTGTCGCTCACCGCGAGCAGTACGTACTCGCCCGGTTGCATCGCGGGGTGGGTCGGGAGCCCGGCCGACGGCAGGCTGACGTTGGCGGTCGCGATCGTGAGACAGCCGCCGTCGGGCATCGCGTCGCGCGCGTTGACGGCCAGGTTGATCAAGACCTGGGCGAGTTGGTCGGGGTCGGCCCGCACCGCCCCGACGCCGGGATCGAGCACGGTGCGGAGCTCGATGGGTTCGCCGATCAGCCGGCGGAGCATCCGCTCGAGGCCCAGCACCAGCTCGTTGGGGTCGAGCAGCCGGGGGGAGAAGACCTGGCGCCGGGCGAAGGCGAGGAGCTGGCGGGTCAGCGTGGCGGCCCGCTCCGCGGCGTGGCGGATCTCCCGCAGGTCCTCCCGCGCCGGTGAATCCGGGGGGAGGTCCGTCTCCGCCAGGGCGGCGTTCCCCAGGATCGCCGTGAGCAAGTTGTTGAAGTCGTGGGCGATCCCGCCCGCCAGCTGGCCGATCGTCTCCATCTTCTGCGCCTGGCGCAGCTGCTCCTCCAGGGTGCGGCGCTCGGTCACGTCCCGCTGGGTGCCCCAGACCCGCCGGAGCACGCCGGCCTCCACGATGCCCACCAGGTTGCTGAGGAAGTCGCGCCGGCGGCCCTGCCGGTCGATGCGGCTCGACTCCGCGTCGGCGAGGCGGTAGCCGGCGTCGACGAAGCGTCGGACGCATGCGGTCCGGCCCGGCTCGTCGAGGCCGAGCGTCTCGCCCATCCGGCTTCCCACCACCTCCTCGGCCCGGTCGTGGCCGTGCATGCGCGCCATCGCGTCGTTGGCCTCGGTGACGTAGCCGTGGCGGAGGATCCAGGCCACTTGCTCCTCGGCCGGGAGCGCGACCGGGACCGGCGGGTCGATCTCGCTGCACCAGACCGCCTCGCTGGTCTGCTCGATGAAGGAGCGGTACCGCTCCTCGCTGGCCCGCATCGCCTCGAAGGTGGCCGCCTGGGCCAGCGCCGTGACCAGCACGCCGGCCATGAGCTGCAGGGCCTTGAGGTCCGCTTCCGAGAAGGCCATCGGTGCCCGGGAGGTGACCATCAGCACCCCGATGGCCGTCCCGTGCTGGTGGAGCGGGACCGCGATCGCGGACCGGATCCCGAGCGCCCGGAGGTCGCCGTCGCCGGCCGGGGCGGGGGCCCCGGCGTCGTCCCACCGCGCAACCCGCGTCTCCCCGAAGCAGGGCTCGACGAAGCTTCCCCCGATGCGGAGATGCCCGCCCGGGCCCGGCGTCCCGGCGCCCGCCGCGGCCCGGATCACGAGCCCGTCGCGCTGGCGGAAGGCGACCGCGGCGCCGCCGGCGCGGGTGAGCACCCGCACTCGCTCCACCGTCTCCTGCAGCGCTTCCTGGACGTCGAGCCCCGCCATGGCCACCGCCTGCTGCGCCTCGAGCACCGCCGCCAGCAGCTCGACCTCCCGCCGCCGGCTCTCCTCCCGGGTCCTGCGCTCGGAGATGTCCTGCGCGACACCGAGCATCCGCTCCGGCCGGCCGCGCTCGTCCCGCACCACCCGACCGGTGCCGGCCACCCACCGCTGGGCGCCGTCCGAGCCGACGACCCGGAACTCGACCTGGAGGGGCCCGTCCGACGCCGCGACGGCCCGGAGGGTGGCCTCGAGGATCGACCGGTCATCGGGGTGGACGGCGTCCAGGAATCGCTCGACCGTCTGGGGCAGCCGATCGGGGGGCATGCCGAGCACGGCGTCGGCGCCCTCCGACCAGCGGATCCGCCGGGTGGCCAGCTCCACCTCCCAGGCGCTCATCCGCGCGGCGTGGAGCACCAGCCGGAGCTGTTCCTCGCTCTCCTGGGCGGCGCGGGACGCCGCGACGAGGTCGGTGATCTCGCGCGAGCTCCCCGCGGTGCCGACGATCGCGCCCCCGGCGTCCCGGAGCGGGATCTTGGTGGTCGAGAACCACCGGCGGCGTCCGTCGGGGTACTCGATCCGCTCGACCTTGCCGATGATCGAGCGGCCGGTCCGGAGGATCTCGCGCTCGTCGGCCAACGCGGCGGCCGCGTGCTCCGCCGGGAAGAAGTCGGCGTCGGTGCGGCCGATCGCCTCGGCCGGGGCGGCCACGCCGAGGACCCGGGCCTGCGCCTGGTTGATGGCCAGGAAGCGGGACTCGCGGTCCTTGATGTAGATGGTGTCGGGGATCGCGTCGAGGACCGTCGACCAGAGGGCGGCGTCGGACGCCGTCGGCGCGGCCGACGGGGCCGGCCCGTGTCCGTGCTCCGCGCACCCCCAGTGCGCGGAGGAGTCGCCGCGTGAGGCGTTCACCCGGAGAGCTCTCGGAAGTCGGGACGGGGCCGGCGTGACCGAGTCGGTCGCTCCGGCCGGACACTGCAGGGGGTCTAGCCAAAGATATCGAGGCCGGGGGGTGTCCGCCAATCGGGCCGGTCGGCGGCGATCGCCCTGCGGCCCCGGACCGGGGTATACTGGTAATGCACAGGCACGGCTGCCGCGCCCGCCGATGTGCGCCGCGTCACGGTGTGCGCGTGACGGACGGCCGACCGGGGCGATCGTGAGGGTCGAGACCATGGGGGTGAATGCGCGAAGGACACGGGGGTGGGCGGCGGTCGCGCTCGTCGTCGTCGCGGCCTGCGCCCGCAATCCGGTGACGGGCAAGAGCCAGCTCTCGCTGATCTCCGAGTCCCAGGAGATCGCGATGGGGCGCCAGGCGGCCGAGGAGACGCGGCGGTCGATCGGCCTGGTGGACGACCCCGAGCTCCAGGCCTATGTCCAGCGCATCGGGATGGCGATGGCGGCCAAGAGCGAGCGCCCCGGCCTCCCCTGGTCCTTCCAGGTGGTGGACGATCCGGCGGTCAACGCCTTCGCCCTGCCGGGCGGGTTCATCTTCGTGACCCGCGGCATCCTCACCCACCTCAACTCCGAGGCCGAGCTCGCCTCGGTGATCGGGCACGAGATCGGCCACGTGACGGCGAAACACTCCGTCGCCATGATCAGCCGGGCCCAGGTGGCGCAGCTCGGGCTCGGCGTCGGCATGATCTTCTCCGAGGAGCTCCGGCGGTACGGCCAGCTCGCGACCGCCGGGCTCAGCCTGCTGTTCCTCAAGTTCGGGCGCGACGCCGAGAACCAGGCCGACGACCTCGGCTTCCGCTATTCGCTCGACGCCGGCTACGACGTCCGCGAGATGGCGGACGTCTTCGTCACCCTCCAGCGGGTGAGCGAGACCTCGCAGCAGGGACGGCTCCCGGAGTGGCTCTCGACCCACCCCAATCCGGAGAACCGGGTCGAGAAAACCAGGGAGCGGCTCGCCAAGCTGGACCGCCCGCTCGAGGGGACGGTCACCGACGAGACCGAATACCTGCGGCGGATCGAGGGGCTCACCTTCGGGGAGAATCCCCGCAACGGGTTCTTCCGGGGGTCGCTCTTCCTGCATCCCGACCTGCGCTTCCAGCTCGAGCTCCCGTCCGGTTGGAAGGCCCAGAACCTGGCCCAGGCGGTCGTGGCGGTGAGCCCGGACCAGGACGCCGCGATCCAGCTCACCCTGGCCGGTCAGGAGCCGCCCCAGGCGGCGGCGCAACGGTTCCTCTCGCAGCAGGGCATCCGGGCGGGACGATCGGCCAGCGAGACGGTCAACGGGATCCCGGCGGTGTCGAGCTACTTCCAGGCCCAGACCGAGCAGGGCCCCGTGGCTGGACTGGTCACCTTCCTCTCCTACGGCGGGACCACCTACCAGCTCCTCGGGTACACGGCCGCCCAGGCGCTGGACCGATACGACGCCACGTTCCGCCGCAGCTTCGCGAGCTTTCGCTCGCTCGAGGACCCCGAGGCGCTGGCGGTGCGGCCGGACCGGGTGAAGTTGGAGCGGGTGCCGCGCCCGATGACCCTGGCGGAGTTCAACCGGCAGTTCCCGTCGGTGGTGCCGATCGAGCAGCTGGCGCTCGTCAACCAGCTCGCGGGGGCGGACGCGTCGCTCCCCGCCGGTCGCCTGGTGAAGCGGGTGATCAAGGGATGAGCTCCCGCGCCCGGGCGAAGATCCCGTGCCACATCGCCCGGGTGAGCTTCCCGGTATCGGTGTTCTGGCGGCTCGGGTGATACGACGCGATCAGCGTGGGGCCGCCCGGGAGGCGGGCCTCGCGGCCGTGGCCGAACGGCGGCCGGTCGCGGGGTCCGAGCCGCTCCCACCAGCCGCCGGCGCGGAGATACCCCTCCCGGGCGATCCGCCCCAACACCACGACCACCGCGACGCGGCGGAGCAGCGCCAACTCCGCCGCGAGGAACGGCCGGCAGCGGGCCAGCTCCTCCGGGCTCGGCCGGTTGTCCGGCGGCGCGCATCGGGCCGCCGCCGTGACGTAGCAGTCGATCAGGCGGAGGCCGTCGCCCCGGCCGACCGAGGTCGGCTGGTTGGCGAAGCCGTGGCGCCAGAGCGCCTCGAAGAGCCAGTCGCCGCTCGTGTCGCCGGTGAACACCCGACCGGTGCGGTTGCCGCCGTGGGCCGCGGGTGCCAGCCCGACCACCAGGAGCCGGGCGGCCGGGTCGCCGAACCCGGGCACCGGCCGGCCCCAGTACACCTGGTCCCGGTACGCGCGGCGACGCGCCGCGGCGGTGGCGCGACAGTGGGCCCGGAGCCGGGGACAGCGATCGCACCCGACGATCGCCTCGGCGACCCGGGCGAGCGTGGTGGGCGAGCTCAAGGCGCGGTGCGCATGGTGTCGCGTCCCGTGGTGTCGGCCCGGGCGGTGTCGGGCGTCGCGGTGTCCGCGCCGGCGGTGTCGGGGGCCGCGGCGTCGGGTGGTTCGCCGGCTCCCACCGGCGGCGGTTCGCCGGGCTCGAGCTCCGGCGTCCGGGGGTAGGGCGCGTCCTCGGGCACCGGGGTGGCGCCCTCCGGCGTCCCGCCGGTGCCGCCGGTCGAGGCCGCGGGACCGCCGCAGGCCGAGAGGGCGAGGAGGAGGAAGGGGACGAGGCGGGGCATGACGGCTCCGGCGTCGGCGCGGCTACGAGACGCGCCGGGTCTTCCGCTTCATGAAGTCCATCAGGATGAACTGGCCCAGGGTCATGGCGTTGGTGAAATAGGCCTTCCCGCGGCAGATCTGGGCCACCCGCTTCACGAAGTCCACCAGGCTCCGGTCGCGCGCCAGCATGAAGGTGTTGATCATGATCCCGCTGCGCCGGCAGTTCGCCACCTCGCGGAAGGTCTCCTTGAGGATGGTGGGGTCGAGGCCCATCGAGTTCACGTAGATCCGCCCGTCCGGCATGGTGAGCGCCGACGGTTTCCCGTCGGTGATCATGATGATCTGCCTCATGTCCTTCTTCTGGGCGGTGAGGATCCGGCGGGCGAGCCGGAGCCCCTCGGCGGTGTTGGTGTGGTAGGGGCCGACCTGCGCGCTCGCCAGCGCGCTGAGCGGGATCTCCTCGGCCGAATCGTGGAAGAGCACTACCTTCAGCGTGTCGCCGGGATACTGGGTGCGGATCAGGTGGGTGAGCGCGAGCGCCACCTTCTTCGCCGGGGTGAAGCGGTCCTCCCCGTAGAGGATCATCGAGTGGCTGCAGTCGAGCATCAGCACCGTGGCGGCCGAGGAGCGGTACTCCGCCTGGTGCACCCGGAGGTCGCCGTAATCGAGGTCGATCGGCACCCCGATCCCGTTGCGGGCGATGGCGCTCGACAGGGTGGCGGGGACGTCGAGGTTGAGCACGTCCCCGAACTCGTAGGGCCGGCTCGCCGCCTCGGCCTCGATCCCGGTGGCGAGGAACTGGGTGTCGTGGGCGCCGAAGCTGGACTTCCCGATCGAGCCGAGCAATCCCTGGAGTGTCTTGTAGCCGAGGAAGTCGATCCCCTTCTCGGTCAGGTTGAACTGCACCTGCTTCGCGGCGGAGGCGGCCTGGCCGCCGGGCCCGAAGAGGGGCTGGTGGCTCTGGGGCATCTGGGGCGTCTGGCCGATCGAGAGGTACCCCTCGTCGATCAGCCGCTGGACGATCCGGTCGAGCAGCTCGGCCAGGGCCTGTTCGATGTGCCGGTCGCGCGCCGGATCGCCGGTCGACTCGCCCCGGAGCACCGACAGCATCTCCGGCGTGAGCTGGCCCGAGTCCATGAGCGCCTGGAGGATTGCCTGGCGCAGCGCGTCGAGCGAACGGTCGCCCTCCCCGGCCTCGTCGCTCCAGAAGGGGTGCTGCTGCCCGGCGAAGCCGGACTGGAGCAGGAAGTCGCCGAGTTGGTCGAGCAGCTGCTGCAGGTTGACGGCGTCGGCCAGCTCGGGGATGTAGCGGGAGTAGGTCGTGAAGCGCATGGCCCGGTACCGTGCGACGGGGGACATGAAGCCGGCCGGTGGCGGGCGGGACAGTACCGCGATCGGTCGGGGCTCTCCCCGCATTCTACCCGCCGGGGAGCGGAGGTTCAAATGCGGGGCCGCGGTTCCGCGGCGGGCCGGTCGGCGCTACGTTGCACCCCGTGACCGCCCCGGCCCAGGGTTCCCCGCCGCCTCGAGTCCCCCACGCGTTCGGCGCGCTCCGCCACCGGAATTTCCGGCTCTTCCTCGGCGGCCAGCTCGTCTCGCTGACCGGCACCTGGATGCAGAGCGTGGCGCAGGGGTGGCTGGTGCTGGAGCTCACCGACTCGGCCTTCTACGTGGGGCTGGTGAGCGCCCTGGGCTCGCTCCCCGTGCTCCTCTTCACCCTCTACGGGGGCGTCGTGGCCGACCGGGTGAACCGGCGGCGCTTCGTCCTCCTGCTGCAGGGGCTCATGCTGGTGGAGGCGCTGGCGCTGGCGATCCTCACCCACACCGGCATGATCACCGTGGGCGCGCTCATGGCGCTCGCGGCGATCTTCGGGACGCTGAGCGCCTTCGAGATCCCGGCCCGCCAGGCGTTCGTGGTGGAGATGGTGGGGAAGGAGGACCTCATGAACGCCATCGCGCTCAACTCCTCCGTGTTCAACGTGACCCGGGTGCTCGGCCCCGCCATCGCGGGGGTGCTGATCGCGTCGGCGGGGATCGCGGCGTGCTTCTACGTCAACGCGGCGAGCTACGTCGCGGTGATCGCGGGGCTCCTCGCGATGCGGCTCCCGCCCTGGACCCGCCCCGAGCCGGTGGACGCCGTGGCCGCGTTCCGGGAGGGAATGCGGTACGTCTTCGGGCAGCGGCGTCCCCGGACCCTCATCGCGCTCGCCGCGGTCTACAGCGTCTTCGGCCTCGCGTTCATCACGATGCTGCCGGTGTACGCCGCCCGGTCGCTCGGCGTCGGGGCGCCGGGGTACGGCGCGTTGATGGCCGCGGTCGGCGTGGGCGCGTCGGGCGGCGCGCTCGTCCTGGCGGGGTTCGGGCACCGGTTCCGCCGCCGCTTCGTCCTGGTCACGCGCGCCGGGATGGTGTTCGGGGCCGCGCTGGTGCTCGCGGCGGTGGTGCGGAGCTTCCCGCTGGCCCTCCTCCTCTTGGCGCTCGCCGGCTGCGCCATGGTGGCCACCAACGTGCTCACCAACACCACGCTCCAGACCGAGGCGCCGGACCATCTCCGCGGGCGGGTGATCGGGTTCTATTCGTTCGTGGTGGTGGGACTCACCCCGGTCAGCTCGTTCCAGGCCGGCTGGATCTCGGAGCGATTCGGGGTCGAGGCCTCGCTCGCGCTGGGCGGGGCGCTCTGCCTCGCCGCGGCCGCGTGGGTGGGGACGCGGAAGGCGAGTCGGTGAGCCGACCCATCACCCGGGAGGGTTGACCATGCTCATCACGATCTCCCGTCAGTACGGTGCCGGCGCCTCGGAGGTGGCGCGGCGGGTGGCCGAGGCGCTGGGGTGGTCGGTGGTCGACAACGAGATCGTGGGTCAGGTGGCGTTCCGGGCCGGCCTCTCGCCCGACGAGGTGGCGGAGCGGGACGAGCGCTGTCCCGGCTTCGTCGAGCGCCTCGCCCGTACCCTGGCCACCTCGTCCCAGGAGATGTTCGTGCCGGCGGCCGCCTCGGACGCCGACCTCGAGGAGGGGGACCTGGTGCGCATCACCGAGCGGGTGGTGGAGGAGATCGCCCTGCAGGGACGGGCGGTGGTGATCGGCCGGGCCGCCGCCGCGGTGCTGGGGCAGCAGGAGCGGGTGCTCCACGTGCGCATCGTGGCGCCGAAGGCGCTGCGGATCCGGACGGTGATGGAGCGGCTGGGAGTGGACCGGAAGCGGGCCGAGCAGCTGGTGGACGACACCGACGCGCACCGGGCCCGCTATCACCGGGAGTACTACCACCGCGACTGGGACGACCCCACGCTCTACCACATGATCCTCAACACCGGCGCGCTGGGGCTCGACGGCGCCGCGGAGCTGGTGCTGGCCCGGGCCAGGCGGCTGGGATGGGGCGGCCCGCCCGACCCGGGACGGGAGGCTCAGCCGAAGCCGAACCCCTTGCCGTAGGGCGGATCGCGCCGCTCCGGCTTCGCCCGCGTGTAGCCCAGCTCCTCGGTCCGGCTGATCCGCTTCTGCGCCGCGAGGCCCTCGAGCACCAGCTCGCAGGCCGCCACCGCGCGCTGGGCGTCGCCGGGGCCGGCCAGGCCGATCGCCTGGACCAGGTCGAGCAGCCCGGGCACCACGCCGAAGCCGCGGGCCACCAGCTCGGCGCGCTCCCCGCCCGCCACCTTGAGCGCGCCGCCCTGGTCGAACCAGGCCACGATCCGCTCGACGTCGGCCCCGCCGAGCCGGGCCTCGAGCACCTTGCCGGCGGCGCGGCGGATCAGCTCCCGCGCGATGGTGTCCGCCCCCTGGAGCTCGCCCTCGTACTCCAGCTCGAGCTTGCCGGTGATCGACGGGATCGCGGCGTAGACGTCGCTCACCCGGGGCACGATCGTCCGCTCGCCGTGGGCCGCGGCCCGCCGCTCGGCGTTGGAGATCACGTTCTCGATCACGCTGATCGGGAGCCGCTGGCTCACTCCCGACCGCCGGTCCACCCGCTTGTCCTCCCGCGCCTCGAAGGCGATCCGCTCCACCAGCTCGAGGATGAAATCCGGCAGGTCGACCGGCCGGGTCCCCCGGTCGATCCACGCCTCCTGCGCCGTGATCGCCATGCCGAGCTCCACCGTCCGCGGGTAGTGGGTGATGATCTCCGACCCGATCCGGTCCTTGAGCGGGGTGATGATCTTGCCGCGGGCGGTGTAGTCCTCGGGGTTGGCGGTGAAGGCCAGCGCCACGTCGAGCGGCAGCCGGACGGGATAGCCTTTGATCTGGACGTCCCCCTCCTGCATGATGTTGAACAGCCCCACCTGGATCTTGCCGCTCAGGTCGGGGAGCTCGTTGATCACGAAGATCCCGCGGTTGGCCCGGGGGAGGAGGCCGAAGTGCATCGTGAGCTCGTCCGAGAGGAGATGGCCCCCGCGGGCGGCCTTGATCGGATCGACGTCCCCGATGATGTCGGCGATGGTGACGTCCGGCGTCGCCAGCTTCTCGACGTAGCGCGCCTCCCGCCGGAGCCAGGCGATCGGCGTGGCGCCGCCGCACTCGCCGATCAGCTCGCGGGCGTACTTCGAGATCGGGGCGAACGGATCGTCGTTCACCTCGCTCCCGGCGACGATGGGGATCTTCTCGTCGAGGAACCGGGTGAGCTCGCGCAGGATCCGGCTCTTCGCCTGGCCCCGGAGCCCGAGGAGGATGAAGTGGTGGCGCGCCAGCAACGCGTTGACGATCTGGGGCAGCACCGTGTCCTCGTAGCCGACGATGCCGGGGAAGAGCTCCTCGCCGCGCTCGAGCGCGCGGAGGAGATTCGTCCGGATCTCGTCGTGGACCGTCCGCCCGCGCAGCGGCGGCTCGGCCCACGGGGTCTGCTGGAGGTCGGCGAGGGTGCGAGGTTCGGTCATGTCTATCCTGCTTGTCGGGGCTCGGCGGGTAGCGCCCGCCGCGCGGCG
>DATLZT010000137.1:0-4869 GCA_035573835.1 Gemmatimonadales bacterium | reverse complement strand
GGGGCACGCGTCCGCGCGGTCGTCGACGCCGTCGCGATCCGCGTCGCCGATCGTGCGGCTCCCCAGCATGAGGCTCACGCCGAGGTTGAAGTTGACATTGGAGAACCGGATGCTGAGCGTGCGGGTGACCGTCGCCTCGCTCCGGATGAACAGCGTGGGCGTCACCCCGATGCGCGCGCCGATCCCGCCGACGGCGGTGGCGGCCGAACCGCAGGGGCCGCTGCCGGGGAGCGACACCGCGGGGCAGCTCCCCTCGCCGTACGTCACCACGCCATAGCCCGCCTTGAAGTGCAGCCGGCTCAGGGCGCCGATCGGCAGGTTGTAGAGCACCGCCCCCCAGAGGCTCCGCACGCTCACCGACACGTCGGCCGACTCGGTCCGCGGCCGCGCCAGCCCCCCCTCGGCCTCGATCGAGAAGTTGTACGGCAGCCAGTACCCCACCCGGAGCAGGCCCCCGGCGGCGCCGCCGAGGTCGGTGGCGTCGTCGTAACTGGTGTAGGTGCCGGCGACTCCCAGCTCGAACCGGTACTCCCGGAGGTCCTGGGCGCCGGCCGGCGGGGCCGGGTAAGCGAGACCGATGCCGAGGGCGAGGGTACTGAAGAGGATGCGTCTCATGGGGGTCGGTGGGGCCAGGGTGGCGCGGACTGCCGTGACGACCGCTGGACGATTACTAGATAGGATTACCCCCATGATCCGGCAAGGCATCGCCGGCGGCGCCGGGGCCCCTTGGCGGGGCCACCGGTGGGGACTACGATTCGCCCGAGAACCTCGTCGGAGGACGCTCCATGCGCGTGACGATCGAATATTGCGTGGTTTGAAACTACCAACCGCGTGCCGCCGGTCTGGCGGCGGAGCTCGAGCGGGCGTTTCCGGACGCGACGATCAAGCTGATCCCCTCCTCGGGTGGTCGGTTCGAGGTCGAGGTCGACGGGACGCTCGTGTTCTCGAAGAAGGGAGCAGGACGGCATGCCGCTCCGGGCGAGGTGCTGGAGCTGGTGCGGCGCCATCTGCAGGGACGGGCCTGAGCCCGGACGGCCAGGGGCGAGGGTGGCGGGCCGGCCCGCCACCCGTGGGACGGCGAGGGTAGAGGGTGCGTATCGCGATCTCGACCGGCGGCGGCGACGCCCCGGGCCTCAATGCGGTCATCCGCGCCATCGTGCTGTCGGCCCATCACCGTGGCTGGCAATCCTACGGCATCCGCCGGGGCTTCGACGGGCTCCTGGGCCAGGAGGGCTTCGGCGAGGAGGGGGTGATCGCGCTCGGCCCGGAGAAGGTGCGCGGGATCACCCACCTCGGGGGAACGATCCTCGGCACCACCAACCGGGGCAATCCGTTCCGCTGGGTGGTGCGGGACGCCGAGGGGCGCGCGATGGAGGTCGACCGGTCGGGGGACCTGATCGCCGCGTTCCGGGCCAGCGGCTTCGACGCGTTGATCTCCATCGGCGGCGACGGCAGCCTCCAGATCGCGCACGAGCTCTGGCGGCAGGGGCTGCCGGTGGTGGGGGTCCCGAAGACGATCGACAACGACGTGTGCGGCACCCAGCGCACCTTCGGCTTCGACACCGCCGTGAGCACGGCCACCGAGGCGATCGACAAGCTGCACTCGACCGCGGAGAGCCACGACCGGGTGATGGTGGTCGAGGTGATGGGGCGCCACGCCGGCTGGATCGCGCTCAACAGCGGGATCTCCGCCGGCGCGGACGTGATCCTCATCCCCGAGATCCCCTTCGACATCGAGAAGGTGTGCGAGAAGATCCGGGCCCGGGAGGCGGCGGGTCGGCGCTTCAGCATCGTGGTGGTGGCCGAGGGCGCCGCCCCCACGGGGGGACACGTGGTCCTCGTGGAGCGCCGCGGAGCCGGCACCGTGGACCGCCTCGGCGGGATCGGGGGCCAGGTGGCGCGGGCCATCCAGGAGCGGACCGGCAAGGAGGTGCGCACCCTGGTGCTGGGGCATCTGCAGCGGGGCGGCTCGCCCACGACCTACGACCGGCTCCTGGCGCTGCGCTTCGGCGCGGCGGCGGTGCGGGCGGTGGCGGACGGCGAGTTCGGCGTGATGGTGGGGCTCAACGGGCCCACCATCACCCGGGTGCCGCTGGCCGAGGTGGTGGGACGCACCAAGAACGTCCCCCTCGACTCCGACACGGTGATGACCGCCCGCGAGATCGGGATCAGCCTGGGAGATTGAGCGGCGAGGCGAGGGCCTCCCGCCAGGATTCGCCATGACCATTACGCTGGGGAAGCGTCCGGACTACCCGCCGACGCCGGCGGTCGGCGTCGTCGAGACGCTGCACGGCCAGCTCGTCGCCGACCCGTACCGATGGCTCGAGGACGGCGAGAGCCCGGAGACCCGCGCCTGGACCGCGGCGCAGAACGCGCTCACCGCGCGCTACCTCGCGGCGGTGCCGGCCCGCCCCCGCATCCGGGCGCGGCTCGAGCGGCTCCTCGCCATCGGCGCGATCGGCGTCCCCACCCCGGCGCGGGGCCGGTACTTCTATCAGTACCGCGAGGGAACCCAGGACCAGCCGGTCCTCTACGTGCGCGAGCGGGTGGACGGCCCCGACCGCGTCCTGGTCGATCCCAACGCGCTCAACCCGGACGGCACCACCGCGCTCGACTGGTACTTCCCCAGCGACGACGGTCGGCTCCTGGCCTATGGCCTGTCGGAGGACGGCAGCGAGGAGAGCGTCCTCCACCTGCTCGACGTCGAGACCGGGCGCCCGCTCCCCGATCGCATCCCCCACACCCGGGCCTGCGAGCTGGCCGGGCTCCCCGACGGCAGCGGCTTCTACTACACCCGCTATCCCGCCCCCGGCGCGGTGCCGCCGGGCGAGGAGCACTACCATCGCTCGATCTACTTCCACCGCCTGGGCGACGATCCGGCCGACGATCCGCTGATCTTCGCGCCGGAGGAAAAGGAGCACTGGCCCGGGGTCGATCTCTCGCCGGATGGCCGCTGGCTGCTGGTGACGGTGGCCCGGACGTTCGACCAGACCGACCTCTACGTCCGGGATCGGCGGGCCGGCGGCGGTTTCGTTCCGGTCGCGAAGGGGCTCCCGTTCAGCTTCGAGGGCCAGGTCGTGCGCGATCGGCTCTACCTCCGCACCAACCTGGACGCGCCGAACCACCGCCTGTTCGTGGCGGATCCCGCCGCGCCCGCGCGGGACCGGTGGCGGGAGATCGTCCCCACCCGGCCGGATGCGGTGCTGGACGGCGTCCGGGTGGTGGGCGAGCACCTCATCCTGAGCTACCTCGAGCGCGCCACCTCGCGCCTCCGGGTGGCCGATCTCGAGGGCCGGCTCCGGCGCGAGCTCGAGCTGCCCACGCTCGGCAGCGTGTTCGGCTGGGGCGGGGAATGGGACGGAACGGAGCTGTTCTACGGGTTCTCCTCGTACACCGTGCCGCCCACCGTCTACCGGCTCGACCTCACCACCGGGACGACCGGACTCTGGCGCCGGGTGGCGGCGGACGTCGATCCCGAGCGGTACGTGGTGCGGCAGGTGACCTACCGCTCGAAGGACGGCACTCCGGTCACCATGTTCCTGGTCCACCGGCGGGACCTGGTCCGCGACGGCGACAACCCGACCTATCTCACCGGCTACGGCGGGTTCAACATCAGCCTGACCCCTGCCTTCTCCCGCTCGCTCTTCCTCTGGCTCGAGCAGGGAGGCGTGGTGGCGGTGCCGAACCTCCGGGGCGGGGGCGAGTACGGGGAGACCTGGCACCAGGCGGGGATGCTTGGGAACAAGCAGAACACCTTCGACGACTTCATCGCCGCCGCCGAGTGGCTGATCGCGGAGGGGTACACCCGGCCGGAGCGACTCGCCGCCGGCGGCGGATCCAACGGCGGCCTGCTCATGGGCGCGGTGCTGACCCAGCGGCCCGATCTCTTCGCCGCGGTGGTGATCCAGGTGCCGCTCCTGGACATGCTGCGGTACCACCGCTTCCTGATCGCGCGGCTCTGGATCCCCGAGTACGGCTCGGCGGACGACCCCGAGCAGTTCGCCTGGCTCCGGGCCTACTCGCCCTATCACCGGGTGGTGGACGGCACCCCGTACCCCGCGGTGCTGCTCGCCACCGCCGAGAGCGATACCCGGGTGGATCCGATGCACGCCCGCAAGATGGCGGCCCGGCTCCAGGCGGCGACGTCGTCCGACCGCCCGGTCCTCCTCAGGCTCGAGACGCGGGCCGGCCACGGCGCGGGGAAGCCGGTCTCGAAGGTGCTCGACGAGCTCACCGACACCTGGTCGTTCGTGTTCTCGGAGCTGGGACTCGGTCTATGACGGGGAGGATGAGCATGGATTCCCGCGCCCGGCCGGTCGGCATGGAGCGACCCGCGCTCTGGCTCGCGCTGCTGCGGGTGGCCGTGGGCTACTGGTTCGTGAAGTCGCTCTGGACCAAGCTCACACTCGTCACCCTGGGCGGCGTCCTCCCGCTCCCGGCGGCGTCGGAGCGGTGGATCACGACCATGCCGCAGATCGTGGCCCGACAGGCCGCCGAGCTGCCGATCCCCTGGTACAAGCGGTTCCTGGAGGGAACGGTCATCCCCAATGCGGAACTGTTCGCCCATCTCACCGCGCTGGGGGAGACGGCGGTGGGCCTCGGCCTGGTGCTGGGGCTCTTCACCGGCCTGTCGTCGCTGGTCGGGCTCATGCTGGTGATCGCCTACGGTCTGGCCACCTGGCATATGACCCCGGCGCAGCAGGGGCTCCACTTCGTGCTCTTCTTCTGCATGCTGGTGTTCTTCCTGGCCCGGGCGGGGAGGAGCTGGGGTATCGACGCCTGGATCGCGGCCCGCCGGCCCAAGTCGGTCCTGGCGCGGCGGCCGATCTCCTAACGAGGGGGTGCCGGGGCGGCGGGGCCGGCCCCGCC
>DATLZT010000136.1:0-7346 GCA_035573835.1 Gemmatimonadales bacterium | reverse complement strand
CTCGCGGAGTCGGCCCGCCGCGCCGCCGACCGGGCCCGCGACGCGTTCCGCAAGGCGCGGCAACCGTGAGGATCCTGGTCGTGGGCGGCGGCGGCCGCGAGCATGCCCTCTGCTGGGCCATCCGGCGCGAGGCCCCCGCCGCCGACCTCTACTGCGCCCCGGGCAACGCCGGCACCGCCCAGGTCGCCGTCAACGTCGGGATCCCCGCCGACGACGTCGACCGGATCGCCGACCTCGCCGATGCCTACGGCATCGACCTCACGATCGTGGGGCCCGAGGCGCCACTCGCCGCGGGGCTCGCCGATCGGTTGCGGGCCGAGGGGCGCGCGGTCTTCGGCCCCGGCGCCGCCGCCGCCCAGCTCGAGTCGTCGAAGGCGTTCGCCAAGGAGGTGATGGCGGCGGCCCGCGTCCCCACGGCGCGGAGCCGCGCCTTCACCCAGCTCGAGCCGGCCCTGGCCTACGTGCGGGAGCACCCCGAGCCGATCGTCGTGAAGGCGTCGGGGCTCGCCGCCGGCAAGGGGGTGATCGTCTGCCCGACCCGCCGCGAGGCGGCCGATGCGCTCCGCGAGATGCTGGCGGCGCACCGCTTCGGGGCCGCCGGTCGGGTGGTGGTGGTGGAGGCGTTTCTCCCGGGCGAGGAGATGTCGGTCCTCGCCGTCACCGACGGCCGCGACGTCGAGCTCCTCCCCCCCTGTCAGGATCACAAGCGCCTGGGCGAGGGGGACACCGGTCCCAACACCGGCGGCATGGGGGCGTACGGCCCGGTGTCGCTCGGCACGCCGGCGCTGCTCGATCGGGTGAAGCGGGAGATCCTCCTCCCGACCCTGGAGGAGATGCGGCGGCGCGGGACGCCCTTCACCGGGGTGCTCTACGCCGGGCTCATGATCGATCCCGCCGGCAACCCGTTCGTGGTGGAGTTCAACTGCCGGCTGGGCGATCCGGAGACCCAGGTGGCGCTCCCGCTCCTCGAGGGCGGGCTGCTGGACTGCCTGGAGCGGGTCGCCGGCGGGAAACCCGTCTCGCCGATCCGCGCCCGGACCGGCGCCTACGCCGTCACCACGGTGCTCGCCTCGCGCGGGTACCCGGACCGGCCGGAGAAGGGCGCCCTCATCACCATCCCGGATCGCCTCGACCACGGCATCACGGTCTTCCACGCCGGCACCGCGCGGGCCGACGACGGGACGCTCCGGGTGGCGGGCGGGCGGGTGCTCAACGTGACCGCGGTGGCCTCGAGCTTCGACGAGGCCCGCCGGCTGAGCCAGGAGGGAGCGGAGCGGGTCACGTTCGACGGGAAGATCTTCCGGCGCGACATCGGCTGGCGGGAGGCGGCGCGCCGGGGCGGATCGGCGGGCTGAGTCAGCGCGAGCGCACCCAGGGTCGGAGCACCCGGTATTCGGGCGTCGCCGTGGGCGACGGCCGATGTCGTTGCACCAGCCGCCGCCGCTCCAGCACCCGCACCGCCGCCTGCACGGCGCTCTTCGAGAGACCGGTCCGATCGGCCAGTTCCTGGTAGCTCACCCGCACCGGCCGTCCGCGCGTCCGGGCCGCCTGCACCGCGAGCCAGAGATAGACGAGGAACGCCGAGGGACGCCGGTCGTGACCCACCAGGTCGGCGAGGAGCACGTCGATGACGTAGGCGTCGACCGCAACTGTAGTCATGGGAACTATAGTAACACATGCTATAGCAGCCGACGAGCCCCTGGACGGTCGCCGCCGGCGGCGCTACTGTGTCCCGGTCCGCGATCCCCCTGACCGGAGCGCCCCATGATCACCCACGTCAAGTTCGTCAGCGTCCCCTGCCGCGACCAGGATCGCGCGCTCGAGTCCTATACCACGCGGCTCGGCTTCGACCTGGTCACCGACCAGCCCATGGGCGAGGGCCGGCGCTGGATCGAGCTGCGCATCGGCCGGGCGGAGACCCGATTCGTCCTCTTCACCCCCACCGGCCACGAGGACCGGGTCGGCGGCGTCTTCAACGGCGCCTTCGCCACCGACAACGTCGAGCGGACCTACGAGGCGCTGAAGGCCCGCGGCGTCGAGTTCAAGGCGCCGCCCGAGAAGCAGCCCTGGGGTACCTACGCCATCTTCCGGGACTCCGAAGGCAACGAGTTCGTGCTCTCCTCGCCGCGCTGACCGGACCGACCGCCGCCGGCCGGAGGGCGCGGGCCGACGCGCGCCCGGTGCCAGCGGGACGGTCGGACATCCCGGCGGCCGGTGTGGTATTACTGGAGTGGGCCGTCGCCCCCGGTGGGGGCGCCGGCGCCCCCACGCGCTCGATCCGCGATCATCCCGGAGGTGTCACCATGACGAGACTCGGCCTGGCATCCCGCCTGCTCGCCGTCTCCCTCGCGGCGCTCGTCGCCTGCGGCGGCGATGACGACGACGGCGGCGGCGGCCCGTCCCCCACGGTGGACGTGACGATCGTCCCCGGCGCCGCCAACCGGGACGAAGAGGCGTACTCACCCAACCCGTTCGTGGTGTCGCTCGCGTCGGGGGGGACGGTGGACTGGATCAACGCCGACGACGTGGTCCACACCGTCTCGGCCGACGACGGATCGTTCGAGAGCGGCCCGATGAGCCCGGCGGAGTCGTTCAGCTTCACCTTCACCGCCCCGGGCGACTACCCCTACCACTGCGCCATCCACCCGAACATGGTCGGGACGATCACCGTGACCCAGTGACCAGGCGGCCGCTTTCGGCGCCCGGCGGCTTCGGCTAATATTCGGGCTCCGATGCCCGAACTGCCCGAAGTCGAGACGATGGTGCGCGACATCCGGGGCGCCCTCCTCGGCCGCCGGCTCGAGGAGGTCGCCCTCTCGCACACCGACGTGCTCCGGGGCGTCACCCGGCCCCGCCTCCTCCGTACCTTGACCGGCGCCACGGTCCGCCGGGTCTTCCGCCGCGCCAAGCACGCCGTGCTGGATCTCGGCGAGCACCGCCTGGTGGTCCAGCCCGGCATGACCGGCGGGCTCCGGGTTCACGATCGCCCGCTCGCCCCCGACGAGCTCCGCTACGCCGTCCTCCGCGCCCGGCTGGACGACGGGTGCACGCTGGTCTACCGCGACGTGCGGCGACTCGGCACCCTGCTCCTCCTGGACGCGCGGGGGTGGGAAACCTACGACCGCGCGCTCGGCCCCGAGCCGCTCGACCCGGGGTTCACCCCGGAGCGCTTCCACGCGACGCTCGGTCGGTCCCGCCAGGCGGTCAAGAAGGTGATCATGGACCAGCGCCACGTCGTCGGCGTGGGGAACATCTACGCCAACGAGGCGCTCTTCGCCGCGGGCATCGACCCCTCGCGCCGGGCCGACCGCCTCCGCCCCGAGGAGCGGGAGCGGCTCTACCACGAGATCCGTCGGATCCTGGCCGCCGCCATCGAGGCAAGCGGCACCACCTTCCGCGATTACCGGACCGGCACCGGCGATCCGGGCAGCTTCCAGCTCGAGCTCATGGTCTACGGTCGCCAGGGGGAGCCGTGCCGCCGCTGCGGCACGCGGCTGGCCGGCACCCACGCCATCGACCAGCGTATCACGGTGATCTGCCACCGCTGCCAGACGTGAGCCGCCGCAAGCGCTCCCTCCCCGCCGCCGCCGCCGACCTGCCGGCGCTCCGCGCCCGCGTGGGCACCCTCGCCGAGAACCGGCCGGCCGTCTACCGGATGATCGACGCGGAGGGGTGCATCATCTACATCGGGAAGGCGAAGCGGCTCCGGGCCCGGCTCCTCGCCTACTTCCGGGCCCCGTTCCCCGAGGACAAGGCGGCCCGGATCCTCCATGCCGCCAGGACGATCGAGTGGGACTACGTCCCGAGCGAGTTCGCCGCCCACTTGGGCGAACTCCGCCAGATCCGCCGGTTCCGCCCCCGCTTCAACGTGCAGTTCAACCGCGACCGGCGGGCCGTCTTCGTCAAGATCTCCCGCGGGCCGGCGCCGCGGGTGTACGTGGGCGGCCTCGCCACCCGGGAAGACGCCCGCTGCTACGGCCCGTTCACCTCCGCCGGCCGTGCCACCGAGGCGGTCCGCACCCTGAACGACCTCCTCGGGCTCCGCGATTGCGAGCGGCACATCCCGATCCGCTACGCCGGGCAGGAGGATCTCTTCGGCGACGGGCGGCAGGCGCTCTGCATGCGGCAGGAGCTGGGCCTCTGCGCCGGCCCCTGCGCCGCGTTGGTGACCGAGCTCGACTACCGGCGGCGGCTCGAGACCGCCGCGGCGTTCCTCGAGGGCCGGACGATCCAGCCGATCGACAAGGTGGTGCACCTGATGCAGGCGGCGGCCGCCGCGGCGGAGTTCGAGGTGGCCGCGCGCTGGCGGGAGAAATTCGAGCAGCTCGAGTGGCTCCTGGCCGCCGTGTCGCGGGCCCGGGCCGCCGTGGGGCTCCTGAGCTTCGTCTACCGGGAGCCCGGGGCCTACGGCGACGACTGGTTCTACCTGCTCCGGCACGGCGTCGTGCGGGCGGGCCTGTCAGCCCAGGCCACGCCGCTCGAGCGGGCCGCCTTCGACGCGGAGGTGGCGCGGGCGGCGGCCGAACCGGAGCTCGCACCGGGGCCCCTTCCCCTCGACCGGATCGACGAGATCCTGCTCATGATGAGCTGGTTCCGGAAGCACCCCGAGGCGCTTCGCCGGACGATGCGTTACGCCGAGTGGGCCCCCGCCGCCGCGGACCGGAGCGGGGTCGCGTAATGAACCGTTTCGTTACACCATGAAACCTCCGGGTGGCCCCTTGCGTAGGCCAAGCGGTTTCCGTCACCGGCTTACCTTCCGACCGCGAGGCCCCATGACGCTCTTCCGGACCACCGCCCTGATCGCCCTGTTCGCCGGCGCCGCCCTCCCTGCCGCCGCGCAATCCGCCCTGCCCACCGGCAGTCCCGACTCGCTCGCGGTCCCCCGGAAATACGTCGCCTGGTTCTGGGAAGGGCGGGCCGACAGCCTCTGGAGCCACCTCGCCCCCGGCCTTCGCCGGCGCATCGGAAGCCCCGACGCGATCGTGGCGCAGTTCCTCGAGGTCACCGGTCGGTTCGGCGCGGAGTCGGCGGTGCTCGAGGAGCGGCTCGAGCGGGGGGATTCCACCACGGTCTACCGGCGGACGATGAAACTGGAGCTCTCGTCCGAGCCGCTGGTCTTCACCTGGGTCCTCGCCCCCGACGGCTCCATCGCCGACGTGGGGATGCGGCCGCGGTCCTAGCGGACGAGCCGCACCACCGCCCAGCGGTCCGGCCGGCGCTCGAGCGCGGTGGGCGCGGGCAAGCCCGGCACCGCGGGCCAGACGAACCATCCGTGCGGCGCGTCGTCGTAGACCCGGACCGCCATCGCCGGCGGCGCGCCGCCCCCGCCCGCCAGCCACCCGGCCCCCAGCCGGAGTTCGAGCGACCACCCCCTCGGCCCGTCGGCCGTGCGGAGGGCCCATCCCTCCCCCTCGCGCGACCGGCCCAGCCGCCAGTCGGGATCGCCCCGCGGCGGGGTCCAGCGGCCCTGCGCGCCGCGATGGATCACGCTGCTGTCCGCTGCGCGCCGGACGTACCACTGGATGTCGTCCGGCCCCGGAGTCGAGCCGCGGTCCCCCCGGGGATCGAGGCTCAGGACGAAGTCGTCGCCCCAATACCAGGTGGAATCGGGCAATGCCGCGGCGAGGTAGATCTCCCCCCGCCACCGCCGCGCCCAGACGGCCACGGTCCCCTGCCCGGTGCGGATCACGAGCGAGGGGGTACCATACTCCGAGTCGTCGGCCACGCCGTCGAAGGCGGGCGGGCGGGTCGCCTCGACGATCCGGAGCGTGTCGATCGAGACGGGCGCCGTGGACGCGCCCGCCGCCTGGCCGACGACCAGCAGTGCCCACGTCAGCATCGGCCGTCCTCCATGAGTCTGCTTTCGGTGCTGGTCATCGGTGCCCTCCTGGGCGCCATCGGTGGCGCCGCCGTCCTGGTTCGGGGCAAGTTCCCCGATCGGACCGAGCTCTTCCTCGCCGTGACGCTCAAGGGAATGCTGGTGGCGCTCCTCACCGCCCACACCCTGGTGCCGGACAGCACCTGGTCGCACGGACTCGGGCTCGGGGCGCTCTACGGCCTCGCCTCCGGCGTGATGCTCTTCCTGGCCCGCGGCGGCACCCGCCGGGAGGACCGGCTCCGGCTCTTCCCCGAGAGCATCGTGACCGGGGCGATCATCGGCGTCCTGCTCGTGGTCTACACCCCGGGGCCGGGCTGACGGGGCGGCGGCTGCGCCCGGCCCGGCTCACCCGACGTCGAGCGGCACCAGGCGGGCGCGCGGCGGGATCCCCGGCTCCAGCTCCATGATCCCCACGCTTGGCGGGAGGTCGAACCTACGGGGCCCCGCCCCGCCGGGATTCATGACTGTCACGACGAGGTCCACCGTGGTGAGGAGCGGCCGGTGGGTGTGGCCGAACACGATGATCTCGGCATTCGGGAAGGCGGCGTTGAGCTTCGCCGGCGTCGGGGCGCCGAACTGGTCGCCGTGGGTGAGCACCAGGTCGAACCCTGCCAGGCGGGTCTCCACCACGCGGGGGAGCCGGCCGCGGAGATCGAAGCCGTCGGTGTTGCCGTAGACCGCGGTCACCGGGGCGATCGCCTCGAGCTCGGTGAGGAGATCGGGCGACCCGATGTCCCCCGCGTGCAGGATGTGGTCGACCCCGGCGAAGAGCTCGAAGACCTGCGGGCGGAGGAGGCCGTGGGTGTCGGCGATGATGCCCAGGCGCACTACCCCTCCCAGCGGCGGGCGATCTCGATCTCGAGGCCGAGGTGGTCCAGTACCCGCTGCACCACGAAGTCCACCAGCTCGCCGATCCGCTCCGGCCGGTGATAGAACCCCGGCGCCGCCGGGAGGACGGTGGCCCCGGCCTCGGCCACGGCGACCAGGTTCCGGAGATGCACCAGCGAGAGCGGGGTCTCGCGTGGGACGAGGATGAGCCGTCGGCGCTCCTTCAGCGTCACGTCGGCCGCGCGCTCGACCAGCGAGCGGCTCGTGCCCGCGGCGATCGCGGCCACGGTGCCCATCGAGCAGGGGCAGATCACCATGCCGGCCGTGCGCCGCGAGCCGGAGGCGGGGAGCGCGCCGCGGTCGTCGTCGGGGAAGAACGTGATCGCGGCGCCCTCGGCCTTGAGCACGGCCCGCTCGAGCGCGGCGCGGTCGGCGATGCCGCACTCCTCCCTGAGGAGGCGCCACCCGTGGCGCGAGACGACCAGCCAGGTGGGCACCCGGGACGAGGCGAGCACCTCGAGCAGCCGGACGCCGTAGGGCGCGCCCGAGGCGCCGGTGATCGCCACCACCACGGGATCCCTGGTCACCGGCCCCTCCGGTTGGGGGTGGGCGAGCGGACGGGATGCGCCGGGGGCCGGGC
>DATLZT010000135.1:0-4473 GCA_035573835.1 Gemmatimonadales bacterium | reverse complement strand
CGGCGGGCGCTACACCGAGCTCGAGCTCAACGAGGACTACGTGGCCACCCTGCTCGAGGGGGGCGAGCCGAAGCCGGTGATCTCCGGGGGGGAAGAGGACATCGCCAACCTGGCGCTGCGGCTCGCCATCAGCCAGATGATCGCCGAGCGGGCCGGGCAGCCGCTCTCCCTCCTGGTGCTGGACGAGATCTTCGGCGCGCTGGACGAGGAGCGGCGCGCCGCGGTGGTGGAGTTGCTGCGGAGCCTGGCGGACCGGTTCCCCCAGGTCATCCTCATCACCCACATCGAATCGGTGCGCGAGGGGTTCGACCGCATCATCCGGGTGGACTTCGACCTCGCGCGGGGCTCGGCGGCGGTCCGGGACGAGCCGGGAGCACCGGATGGCCTTGCTGCCTGACCGCCGACTGGTCGGCCCCGAGCGGCCAACCCTACGCGACATCGAGCCGCTCAACCGCATCTTCTCCGACGCCTTCACCGATCGCTACCGCCGCGACGGCCTGGCCGGGGTCCGGGTGCCGCACCTCAACCCGCTGGTCTGGCGCTACGCCATCGAGGACGCCGGCGACGGGGCCATGATCTGGCGCGACGCCGACGGGCAGCCGATCGGCTTCAACATGGTGCACCGTTCGGGCGCCGAGGGGTGGATGGGACCGCTCGCGGTGCGGCCCGACCGCCAGGGGGACGGCGTGGGCAAGCGGATGGTGCAGGCCGGCATCGACTGGCTCCAGGCGAGCGGCGTGGCGACGATCGGCCTCGAGACGATGCCCCGCACGCCCGACAACATCGGCTTCTACAGCCGGCTCGGCTTCACGCCCCGCCACCTCACCATCACCCTGGTCCGGGACCTCCCGCGCCGAGCCGGCATCCCGGGCGAGCCGCTGGGCGGGTCGGGGGCGTCCTTCGACGCCCGGGTGGGGGACTGCCGCGCCCTCACGCAGCGGCTGGCCCGCGGCGTGGATTTCACCCGGGAGCTGGTGCTGACCCGCGATCTCCAACTCGGCGACACCACGCTCGTGTGGAACGGCTCCCGGCTCCGCGGGTTCGCCCTGTGGCACTCGGTGCCGTTGGCGGAGGGGCGGGTACGGGACGAACTGCGGGTCCTCAAACTGGTGGCCGAGGACTTCGACGCCTTCACGCTCGTGGTGCGTGCGGTGGAGGGCGCGGCCATCGGCGCGGGGATCCGCCGGGTGGCGATCCGGTGCCAGACCGCGTACCCCGACGCCTACGCCCGGCTCGTCGAGGACGGCTACCGGGTACACTGGACCGACCTGCGGATGACGCTCCACGGCTACGACGAGATCCGCCCCACCACGGGAGTGGTGTTCTCCAACTGGGAGATCTGAGACGGGGGGAACCGTGCGCTGGCGGCGAACTGCGATGTCCGGCTTCGTGCTCGCGCTCGTCGGGGCGGGTGGGGGCTGTGGCCGTCCGCCCGCCCGCTGGGCTCTCGTGACCGGACCCGAGTGGGCGCCCCGCAGTCTCGAGCTCCTTGAGCACGGGCGGCTCCGGGCGGGTTGTGCCGAGGGAGTCTACTGGCGTCCCGGTCCCGGGCGGATGGGGCTCACGGTGGCGGGGGCGTCCCGCGAGCTCGAGGTCACGGAACCGCGCGACACGCTCCGGCTCCGGGATCGCTCCGGCGCCGTGGCCACCTACGCGCGCCTCACCGAGTCGCCATCGTGCCGCTCCGTCGAGCCGCCCCCGGCGCCGCTCACCTTCGCGGTCAGCGAGGCGCCCTACAACTACCAGCTCGCCGTCGCCGATCTCACCGGCGACGGCCGCCCAGACTTCTCCTTCCGCTCCGCCGATTCGCTCCACGCCCTGGACAACGCCGGCCGCCGGCTCTGGAGCGCGCCGCTCCGGTCGCCCCACGCCCTCGGCACCCCCAGATTGGCCCACGCCGGAGGCGCCACCCACGGCGTGGCCGACGTGGACGGCGACGGCGCGATCGAGCTGGTCGCCCTCGACGCGGCCAACCGGCTCCACGTCTTCGACGGGAGCACCGGGCGCCCGGAGCGGGCGATCGCGCTCCCCGATCCCGGGGCCGAGCGGGTCTGGGCGTACGTGGCCGTGGTCGACCTGCGCGGTCGGGGCGACCGCGACGCCGTCGTCCAGGCGCTCGACGCCTCGCCCACCAGCCGCGCGGCGAAGGAGGTGGCGCCGAGCTTCGTCGGGCGGACGCTGCTCGGCTGGGACCTCGAGGGCGGCACCGAGCTCTGGCGCGTCGAGCAGGACGCCGACACCGCGAACGGCCTCTACGAGGGCTACTGGGGCCAGGCCCACGGCCCCTTCCGCGCCGCCGACGTCGACGGCGACGGCCGCGACGAGGTGGTGGGCGGCAACCTCGTGGACCACGACGGGCGGGTCGTCGACCTCGGCTATCCCCGCGACTGGCTCCGGATCGTCCCCGGCGGGCACGTGAGCCACCTCGACGCGGTGATGATCGGCGACCTCCGGCCGGACCTCCCCGGGCTCGAGTGGGTCGTCACCGAGGAGGATTGGGGCGAGAACGGAGGCGACTGGCACACCACCCTCCTCTCCCCCCGCGGTGTGGTGTGGCGGGTCGAGACCACCCTCTTCCCCGACGGCAACGACCGGGAGCCGCAGAACGTTGCCCCCGGCGAGTTCGATCCGGGCCGGCCCGGTCGGGAGATCTGGGTCCGCTCCCGCTTCCCGCGCCCCCGCGAGGAGGGTGGGTCCCAGCATCCGTGGGTGCTCGACCCGAGCGGCCGCCTCCTCGCCCACTATGCCACCGCCGACGTCCTGCCGCCGGACTTCAACACCCACCGCCGCGGCAACCGCGAGGGGCTCGAGATCATCGGCGCCATCGACTGGCTCGGCGGGGATCGGGAGCTGCTGGTGGCCAAGGCCCGGCACGTCGAGGGGAATGTGGGGATCTTCGATCCGCTCACCGGGCGGGCGGTGTGGTACACGCCCCGGACCGGTCCGGCGGTCGAGGCGACGCTGGTCATGGCGGCCGACGTGGTGGGCGACGCCCGGGAGGAGGTCGTGATCCACGATCGCCGCGCGGGCGCGATCCGGGTCTTCGTCAACCTGGCGCCCGTGCCGGCGTCGGGGCGGCGGTCGCGCTGGGCCGATCCGCTGTACCGCCGGATCAAGCAGAACTGGAACTACTACTCGCCCTGAGCACGGCGCCCGGCGGCGGCCGGGGTGCCCAGCAGCGCGGCCAGCACCCTCCGGAAGCGGGGGAGCGCCGCGGCGCCTTCCGGCGTCGCCGATAGGTCGTGCCGCTCCAGGGGGTCGGCCGTCATCCGGTACAGCTCCTCCCGGCGGCTCCCGACGTTCACGATGTAGCGGAGATCGCCCAGGACGACGGCGTGCAAGTCGCCCACGCTGGCCGGGTACCAGGGCACCTGGTTCGCCACCCGCCGGATGGTCGACGCGATCGGCCGGGCCGGGTCCGCGGCTTGGGGGTCGCGCCACAGCGCGGCCAGCGACCGCCCGGGGAACGGATGCGGCTCGCCCCCGCCCACGAGGTCCATGATCGTGGCCGGGAGGTCGCGCAACGAGACGGGCATCTCGACCGCCCGGCCCGCCGGCACCTGGCCCGGCCGGACGAAGACGAGCGGGACGTGCACCGAGGGCCGATAGAGGGTGTGGCCGTGCGAGATCACGCCGTGCTCGCCGAACTCCTCGCCGTGGTCCGCGGTGACGATGACGAGCGTCGCCTCGGTGAGGCCCCTCGCCGCGAGCGAGTCGAGCAGCGCCCCGACCTTCGCGTCGAGCCGGGCCAGCGACTCGTCGTACCGATCCACCCGCCACCGCGCCTCCGCCTCCGTCCACCGCGCGCCGGGCCGATGGTCCGGCTGCTTCCCCCAGTCGGCCCCGAACTTCCCGGCGAAGGTGGGGCTGATCAGGTGGTCGTGGACGTCGATGTAGTTCAGGAAGGCGAAGAACGGGCGCCGTGCCGGCCGCCGATCGAGCCAGCGCAGGAAGGCGGCGTTCACCTGGTCGGCGTCCTTGACCGAACCGGCCAGGCCCAGGCCCCGGCGGAGGAGACGCTGGACCGATCGGCTCCGGGTAATCGTCCGCCCGAGCCCGGAGCAGTTCAGGGTCCAGCGGACCGAGATGGGGTAGTCCTCGTAGCGGGCGAATCCGCGATGCACCCCGGTCTCGCGGCTGGTGTAGCCGAGGTTGGCGGTGAACCCGGCCGTGGCGTAGCCGCGCGCGGCCAGCGTCTCGGCCAGCGTCGGCCAACGCCGGTCGAGCGGGCGCATCCAGTCCGCCGACAACTCGTGGGCGAAACGCCCCGTGAAGAGGCTCGCGTGGGAGGGGAGGGTCCACGACGCGGTGGCGAGCGCCGTCGTGAAGCGGGTGCCCGTCCGGGCCCACCCATCGAGCCGGGGCGTGGTCTCCCGGGCATATCCGTGGAGGCTCCAGTTGAGCGCTCGAACCGTGTCGAGGACGATCAGCAGCACGTTGGGGGCTCCGGCCGCCGCGGGCGGGAGCCCGGCC
>DATLZT010000134.1:0-2801 GCA_035573835.1 Gemmatimonadales bacterium | reverse complement strand
CTCCTCTTCCGACGCGGTTTCAGCACCGCGGTCCCGCCGGCCACCCGGCTCCAGGCCCGGGCCGTCTGGGACTTGCTGGTCTTCGCGCTGAACGGCGTCATCTTCATCCTCATCGGCCTCCAGCTCCGCACCCTGGGCGCGGCGGTGGGCGACGCCGGACCGCTCACGGTGCTGCGGGAGGGGCTGCTGGTGAGCGCCGCGGTGATCGTCGCCCGCCTGGTCTGGGTGCCGGTGGCCGCCGTGGTGCCCCGCCTGGTCCCGGCGGTCCGCCGGCGCGACCCGATGCCGCCCTGGAGTGCGGTGTTGCTGGTGGCCTGGACCGGCATGCGCGGGGTGGTGTCGCTGGCCGCGGCGCTCGCCCTCCCGCTCACGACCGTCGACGGCCTGCCCCTCCCCTTCCGGGAGCGGATCATCCTGATCACCTTCGTCGTCGTCGTGGTGACGCTGGTGCTCCAGGGTCTCACGCTCCCGCCGCTGATCCGTCTGCTGCGGCTGCCGCCGGACGACACCCTGGAGCGGGAGCAGGCCACCGCGCTGGCCCACCGGCTCCGGGCCGGTCGCGAGCGGCTGGAGGAGCTGGCGCGGGAGCCGTGGGCGGCGCCGGACCAGCTCGAGCGGCTCCGGCAGGCCTACCGCCGCTCCGCCGCCGTCCCGGTCGGCGGCGACGCGCTCGCGTCCTCGCTCGAGGAGGCGGTGTTCAAGCGGGCGCGCTACGAGACGCTCCTGGCCGAGCGGCAGGCGTTGATCCGGCTCCGGGACGCCGGGGCGATCGGCGAGGAGGTGCTGTCCGAGATGGAAGCGGAGCTGGACCGGGAGGCGGCGCGCCACGGGCTGGCGCACATCCGTCACTATCCGCCCGCGCCGGCGCGCGGGACCGGACCGGGAGGGTGAACCCACGATGAACGACCGATCGCTGCAGTTCCTCAAGACGCTCCTCGACACGCCGGGGCCGTCCGCCTTCGAGGCCGCGCCGGCCCGGGTCTGGCGCGCCGAGGCGGAACGCTTCGCCGACGCGGTGCGGGCGGACGTGAGCGGCAACTCGTACGCCACCGTGAACCCCGACGGTCGGCCGCGGATCATGCTCGCGGGCCACATCGACGAGATCGGGATCATGGTGACCCACATCGACGACGACGGCTTCCTGAGCTTCGACACGATCGGCGGCTGGGACAGCCAGGTCTTCGTCGGCCAGCGGGTGCTGCTGCTGGGACGCGCCGGGCAGGTGCCGGGGGTGATCGGGAAGAAGGCGATCCACCTGATGGAGAAAGACGATCGGGAGAAGGTCTCCCGGGTCGAGGACCTCTGGATCGACATCGGGGCCGCCAGCCGCGCCGAGGCGGCCGCGCGGGTCCGGGTGGGGGATCCCGGCGTGCTGGCCTCGACGCTGGTGGAGCTCCCCAACGGCCGGATCGTGAGCCGCTCGCTCGACAACCGGGTGGGCGCCTTCGTGGTCCTGGAGGCGCTCCGGCTCCTCGCGGCCGAGCGGCCCGCCGCGAGCGTCACCGCCGTGGCCACCACCCGGGAGGAGATCGCCTGCAGCGGCGGCGGGGCCCGCACCTCGGCCGCCGGGCTCGAGGCGGAGGTCGCCATCGTGGTCGACGTCACCCACGCCACCGACTATCCCGGCGTCGAAAAGCGGCGCCACGGGGACTTCCGGCTGGGCGGGGGTCCGGTCCTCTCGCGGGGGGCGGCGCTGAACGAGCGGGTCTTCGAGCTGCTGGCCGAGACGGCGGAGCGGGAGGGGATCCCGTACGCGGTCGAGGCGGCGGCGAGGGACACCCACACCGACGCCGAGGCGATCTTCACCGCCCATCGGGGGGTGGCCACGGGGCTGGTGTCGATCCCCAACCGGTACATGCACAGCCCCAACGAGATGGTGGTGCTGGAGGATCTGGAGCGCGCCGCGCGGCTCCTCGCGGCCTTCGCCCGGCGGGTGACGGGCGAGACCGACTTCGTGCCGCGATAGGCGCCGGGTCGGGCGGGGACTACGTGCGGGGCAGCGCCGCCAGGGCCCGCTGGGCGGCTTCGCTCACCTCGCGCTCCTCGTCGGCGAGGAGCGCCTGGAGGGTGCCGATCGCCACCGAGCCCCCCGCCAGCCGGAGCCCCTCGACCGCGGCCAGGCGGATGCCCACCGGCTTCCGGCCGAAGAGTCGGCGCGCCGGCTGGCTGGCCTTGATGAGGGTCTGGATCGCATCGGGGGAGCCGATCCGGCCCAGCGCGAGCAGGATCTCCCGGACCATGTCCGGGTCGGGCTCCCGCTCGAGCTGCGCCGCGAGCGGGCGGGCGAGCGCCCGCGCGTCGCGCCCCTCGACGCTCCGGATCGCGAACAGGCGCACCGCCGGCGATGGATCGGCGATGGCGCGCTGCAGCGCCTCGAGCGCTTCCGCGCCGCCGATCCGCGAGAGCGCCGCCACCACCGCGCGGCGCACCCGGTCGTCGGGGTGCCGGAGTTGCCGGACCAGCTCGGGCACGGCGCTCGCGATCCCCATCTCCCCGCACAGCTCCGCCACGTTCCGGACCACGTACCACTCCGAGTGGCCCAACATGTGCACCAGCAGCGCCTCCCCCTGGCGCAGCTCGACCAGCGCGTCGTAGTAGCCACGCCGCTCCTTGAGCGTCGGCGCGGCGACGAGGAGCCGCAGCAGGACCTCGGTCCCCTCGTCGCCGAAGCGGCGGAGGATGTCCAGCGCCCCCGCCCGGTCCGGCCCGGCCACGACCATCGCGGCGATCCGCTCGAGCGAGGTCCGCGGCAGGAGGCGGCGGAGCGCGATCCCGTACGCCCGCCCGTGGGTGCCGGCGGG
>DATLZT010000133.1:0-7939 GCA_035573835.1 Gemmatimonadales bacterium | reverse complement strand
TCAGATAGCTGACGGCATAGTCGAGCATCACCACCAGCCGGTTGCGGAAGCCGATCAGGAAGAAGATGTGGACGAACACCCACGCGAGCCAGGCGAGGAAGCCGCCGAAGTGGAGGCGGCCGATGTCCGCCACCGCGCGGCCCCGGCCGATCACCGCGAGCTGGCCCTTGTTCCAGTAACGGAACGGCTTGCGGGGAGGCCGCGCCTCGTTGGCGGGGTGGGGGGCGCCCCCGCGCCGGGTGGCGGCGAGCTCGCTCCGGATGACGCGTGCGGCGTACTCCCCCATCTGGATCGCCACCGGGGCGATCCCCGGGAGGGTGCCCCCCTCCTGGTGCTCGTAGGCCGCGGCGTCGCCCAGGACGAAGACCTCCGGGTGGCCCGGGACGGTGCAATCGGGCTCGACGATCACGCGCCCCTGCCGGTCGAGCGGGCAGCCGAGGGACTTGAGGAGCGGGCTCGCGCTGTTGCCCGCGGCCCAGACCACCGTCCGGGTGGGGATGGTCCAGCCCGCGGCGGTCACCGAGCCGGGGCGCACGTCGGTGACCATCGTGTCCTCCCGCACGTCGACGCCGAGCCGCCGGAGCGCCGCCTTGCTCTTGGCGCTCAGCTCCGGCGGGTAGCCCGGCAGGATGCGGGGCCCGCCCTCGAGCAGCATCACCACCGCCTCCCGCGGGTCGATGTGCCGGAAGTCGCGCCGGAGGGCGTAGCGGCGGAGCTCGGCCAGCGCGCCCGCCACCTCGACGCCGGTGGGACCGCCGCCCACCACCACGAAGGTGAGCAGGGCGTGTCGCCGTACCGGGTCGGGCTCCATCTCGGCCAGCTCGAAGGCGAGCAGCACCCGGCGCCGGATCTCGAGCGCGTCCTCCACGCTCTTGAGCCCGGGGGCGAGCGGCTCCCACTCGTCGCGGCCGAAGTACGAGTGGCGGGCGCCGGGGGCGAGGATGAGGTAGTCGTACGGGAGCACCCGCCCGTCGGCGAGCCGGACCTCGCGGGCACCGGTGTCCACCGCCACCGCCTCGCCCATCAGTACCTCGGCGTTCTCGTGGTCGCGGAGGATCGACCGGATCGGCGAGGCGATGTCGTTGGGGCTGAGCGCCGCCGTGGCCACCTGGTAGAGCATCGGCTGGAACAGGTGGTGGTTCCGGCGGTCGAGCAGGGTGACCCGCGCCGGCGCCTTGCGGAGCCGTTTGGCGGCGTAGAGCCCGGCGAAGCCGCCCCCGAGGATGAGCACGTGGGGCCGCGGGTCGCGGGCGTGCGCGGCGATGGGGTGGGGGCGCGTCATAGGCGCATCGTCTCCCGCCGCCAGCGCGCGAAGCGGACGACGTCGTCGGCCGGGGGCACCGCCTCCTCGTCGCCGTAGGCGGTGTGCATGCGCCACCGCAGGTAGGTGCGGTCGGGGAGCGGCAGGAACGGGGGCGACATCCACCAGGCCCGGCGCCGGAACGCCCAGGCGGTGCGCAGGAGATCGATCGCGAGCCGGGGCCGGACCAGGGCGCGGAGCGCCAGCGCGAGGGCGAGACGGAGCCAGGTGGGGCGGGACATGGGAGAAAGATAGACCGGTGCCGCACGCCGGGGACGGGGAGCCCCGGTCGCGAGCATCGCTGCCCTCGACGGGCATCGGAACGGCCCGCCCTTCGCCCCCGGGCCCCGGGGTGGGGCGACGGGAGCGGCGGTATATATTGCCCCATCTATGACCGTCTCGAAGGCCGCCCCGGCCCACCGGCTCGCCCGGTATCGGGAGGAGTTCCCGATCTTCCGCCGGTCGATCTACCTGAACAGTTGCTCCCTCGGGGCGCTCTCGCGGCGGTCGCGGGCGCGGGTGGAGGCGTATCTCGACCTCTGGGAGGAGCGCGGCGCGCCGGCCTGGTACGACGTCTGGTGGGGGGCGCTGGACGAGCTCCGGACCCGCTACGCCCGGCTGATCGGGGCGCGACCCGGGGAGATCGCCCTCCACTCGTCGATCTCCTCGGCGCTGGGCGTGGTGGCCGGGGCGCTCGACTACGGCCGCCGCCCCAAGGTGGTCACCACCGGCCTCGACTTCCCGACGGTCGTCTACCAGTGGCTCGCGCGGACCGGGGAGGGGATCGAGGTGGCGATCGTCCCGAGCCCCGACGGCGTCCGGGTGCCGCTCGAGGCGCTGGCGCGGGCTATCGACGACCGCACCGCGCTGGTGGCCACGAGCCACGTGTTCTTCACCAGCGGTGCCATCCAGGACGTGGCGGCCATCGCCCGGCTCGCGCACCGACGCGGGGCGTACCTGCTGGTGGACGGCTACCAGGCGGCGGGCCAGCTCCCGGTGGACGTGGCGGCGCTCGGGGTCGACTTCTACGCCGCCGGCGGCCTCAAGTGGCTCCTGGGTGGGAGCGGGATCGCCTTCCTCTACGTGCGGGACGAGCTCATCCCGCGGCTGGTGCCGCGCACCACCGGCTGGTTCGCCCACGCCGAGCAGTTCGCGTTCGATCGCGAGCGGCTGGTGTTCCGGGACGACGCCCGGCGGTTCGAGACCGGGACGCCGTCGCTGGCGTCGGTCTACGCCCAGCTGGGCGGGCTCGACGTGCTGGAGGAGATCGGCGTCCCGGAGATCCGGCGGGTGGCGATGGGGCTCACCGAGGACCTGATCGAGACGGCGCGCGCGCTGGGGCTCGAGCCCAGGGTGGCGCCCGACCCGGCGGAGCGAAGCGCCATCGTGATGCTGCCGAGCGGGGACCCCGCGGGGGCGGTGCGGCGCCTGGCCCAGGCGGGGATCGTGGCCGACGCGCGGCCGGGCCACGTGCGGCTGTCACCTTTCTTCTACAACGTCCCCGACGACCATCGCGCCGCGCTGGAGCGGCTTGCCCGTGACTAACCAGCCGTTGCCCAACCAGCCCCTGGAGCAGCAGCTCGCGCCCCCGCGGGACCAGCATCGTCCCACCGAGGACGAGCAGCTGCTCGAGAGCGCCCCGCCGCGCGAGCGGCCCGACGCGCTGCGGAAGACCGACCCGTGGCGGGTGTTCCGGATCATGAGCGAGTTCGTCGAGGGGTTCGACACCCTGGGCGACGTGCAGGACGGGGTGGTGATCTTCGGCTCGGCCCGGACCCCGCGGGAGGACCCGCACTATGCCGCCGCGGTGGAGACGGCGCGGCTCCTGGCCGGGGCCGGTTTCCCGATCATCACCGGGGGCGGGCCGGGGATCATGGAGGCGGCGAACCGGGGCGCGGTCGAGGGGGGCGGGCTCTCGATCGGCTGCAACATCGAGCTGCCGTTCGAGCAGGGGACCAACGCCTACGTCCGCCGCAGCGTCAACTTCCGGTTCTTCTTCGTGCGGAAGACGATGTTCGTGAAGTACTCGATGGCGTTCATCGTCTTCCCCGGCGGCTACGGCACGCTGGACGAGCTGTTCGAGGCGCTCACCCTGATCCAGACCGGCAAGGTGAAGCTCTTCCCGGTGGTGCTCTTCGGGAGCGCCTACTGGGGGCCGCTGGTGGGGTGGCTCCGGGACACGGTGCTCCGGGAAGGGAAGATCAGCCCCGGCGATCTCGAGCTCTTCTCGGTGACCGACAGCCCCGCCGAGGCGGCGGAGCTCGTCATCCGGGCGCGGGAGACGCGGAGCTACCTCCGGTACCCCGAGCGGCTGCGGTAGTATCTTTCGCCCGGCGCGCGGGGGGCGCGCGCCGACGATCGGGCCCCACACCACGGCGGAATCGAGCATGAGCCGTCCTTCGTCCCAGTACCTCCGCGGCAGGCGGATCGAGCCCCGGGCGATCACCGGGCGCGAGACCGCGGCCGAGCTGATCGAGAACGCGTTCCTGGCCTACAACGCCGGCCGGTTGCACGAGGGATGCCGGCTGTTCGTCGAGCGGATGCTCGCGCCCGAGGTGACGGTGGCGATGAGCCTCACCGGGGCCATGACGCCGGCGGGGCTCGGGATGAGCTCGATCATCCCGCTGATGCAGGCGGGGTTCGTGGACTGGATCATCTCGACCGGCGCCAACCTCTACCACGACGCCCACTTCGCCCTGGGCCTGGCGATGCACCAGGGGCGGCCCAACGTGGACGACGTGGAGCTCCGGGAGCAGGGCGTCGTCCGGATCTACGACATCTTCTTCGACTACGGGGTGCTGCTCTCGACCGACGCGTTCATCCGCGAGGTGAGCGCGCGGGAGGAGTTCCAGCGCCCGATGAGCACGGCCGAGTACCACTACCGCCTGGGCGGCTACCTGCTCCAGCGGGAGCGGGCGCTGGGCGCCACCCGGCGCTCGGTGCTCGCGGTGGCGCACGAGCTCGAGGTGCCGATCTACACCAGCTCCCCGGGCGACAGCTCGATCGGGATGAACGTGGCGGAGCAGGCGCTGGCCGGGAGCAAGCTGCGGTTCGACGTGAGCGCCGACGTCAACGAGACGGCGAGCATCGTGCTCGAGGCGAAGCGGACCGGCGGGAAGAGCGGGGCGCTCATCATCGGCGGCGGGAGCCCCAAGAACTTCCTGCTCCAGACCGAGCCCCAGATCCAGGAGGTGCTGGGGATCGACGAGAAGGGGCACGACTACTTCCTGCAGATCACCGACGCGCGGCCCGACACCGGGGGGCTGTCCGGCGCGACGCCGGCCGAGGCGGTGAGCTGGGGGAAAATCGACCCGGACCAGCTCCCGGGGACGGTGGTCTGCTACCTGGACAACTCGGTGGCGCTGCCGCTCCTCACCGCCTACGCCCTGGCCCGGCACGAGCCGCGGCCGCTCAAGCGGCTCTACCGGAAGCGCGAGGCGATGATGGAGCGGCTCGTCGCCGAGTACCGGGCGGCGCTCGAGTTCCGCGACCGGCGCGCCGGGGAGTCGCTGGCGCACTTCCACCCGGGGGCGGGCGGCGCCGAGACCATCGCCCGACGGTGAGCCGGGAGCGGGGCGAGACCACCACCGGGGGGCCGGCGGCCACGCCGGTCCCCCCGCTCTCCGCCGCCTACCGCTGGTACGCCCTCGGGCTCCTCGCGTTCATCAACCTCCTCAACTACCTCGATCGCAACGTCATCTTCGCGCTGTTCGAGCCGATCAAGCGCGACCTCGTCCTCACCGACACCCAGCTCGGCTGGCTCGGCTCGGCCTACATCCTGGTCTTCTCGCTCGCCGCGCTCCCGTTCGGGCTGCTGAGCGACCTCCGCTCGCGCCGGGGCGTCATCGCGTGGGGTGTGGCGGTCTGGAGCGCGTTCACCGTCCTGGGCGGCCTGGTGCGCACCTTCGCCCAGCTCTTCGTCTGCCGCGCCGCAGTGGGCATCGGCGAGGCGGCGTACGGCCCGGCGGCCTCGTCGCTCGTGGCCGACTACTTCCCGGGCAAGGGGCGCGCGGTGGCGATGGGGGTGCTCTCGTCCGGGCTCGCCTTCGGCGGCGTGCTCGGGATCCTGCTCGGCGGGGTGCTGGAGCAGGCCTATGGCTGGCGGGTGGCGTTCCTGGTCGTGGGGGTGCCGGGGTTCGCCGCGGCGGTCCTGGCGGCACGGCTGGTCGATCCCACCCGGCCCCCCGGCCAGCTCCACCTCCGGACCTATCTCCGGGGGCTCGAAGGCGGGCTCCGGGCCCTCGTGAGGCAGTGCTTCCCGCTCATCGCCGGCACCGTCGTGGGGGTCGCGGCCGCGTTCGTGCTCGAGCGGGTCTACGGCGCCGAAGCGACGGTCGACCTCGCGGCGCTGGGGGCGGCGGTGGGGATCGGGCTCGCGGCGAACATCGTCTGGTGGATGCGCCAGGTGCGGGCCGGCCGGATCGACCGTACCCCGTTCGGCGGCCGCATGGGGGGCGCCTTCGGCGAGCTCCTCGCCGCGGGACAGCGGGTGCTCCGGACGCCGACCTTGCTCTTCGTCTTCCCCGCGGGGGCGATGATCTCGTTCGGGATGAACGGGCTCGTGGGGTGGGGTCCCACGTTCATCTCGCGGGAGTTGGGGCTGAGCGCGGGGGACGCGGCGCTCATCCTGGGGAAGTGGGGACTGGTCTTCGGGACGCTGGGGACGCTCGCGGGGGGGACGATCGCCGACTGGCTCCGGCGGCGGACGCCGCGCGGGCGGGTGCTCACCGTGACGGCCGGCTTCCTCCTCGGCGGGCCGCTCGCGGTGTGGCTCCTCACGGTGCGGGAACTCGAGGTGTTCGTGCCCGGGTTCTGCGCCGCGTTCTTCTTCCTGTCCTGGTACAACGGCCCCCAGGCGGCGGTGATCTTCGACGTGGTGCCGGCCCGGGTGGGTGCCACGGTGGCGGGGGCGTATCTCCTCTTCATCCACCTGGCGGGGGACGCGATCGCGCTCCCGCTGGTGGGGTGGCTCTCGGACCGGTTCGGGTTGGATCTCGCGGTGCTGCTGCTCCCGGTCGTGGCGATGGTGGGGGGGATCCTCATGCTGGGCGCGGCGCGCACGGTGGCGGCGGACATGCGGCGAGCGGGGATGGACGGGTGAGGGCCGGCGGCGCAGGCGCTCGGGTCGGTCGCCGATGACCTGGTTCGGATGCCGGATGTGGCGCGCAGCGCTGTCGGCCTGTCCTTGTGGGTCGGTGCGAGCCATCTGCGGGCGGTGGTCTTGGCTCGTCCGATCGCAGTCACGATCTTGGGCTGGCCGCGGCCGCGGTGGTCGCGGTCGCGGTCGCGCTCGGCGCCCTCCTCCTCGCCGCGAGTGCGCTCCTGGCCGCTCCGTTCGTGGTGGGGATCCGTCTCCCGACCGCGCGGGGCGGCCTCCGACCGGGTTCGGCGCCCGGGGGCTGTCCGGCGCTCTCGGGTCCTGAAGCCCACCTAGGGTTTTCCCCAGTTCCGCTGTCACTCCCGTTACCCAGATTATCTCCCACCACGGGGACCAGCCGAGCCGGCATCAGGGCCGGCGCCCGGGGGGCATAGCCAAGCCGAAGTCCCATCAGGATTTGACGCGCGGTTGAGGGTCCCGCCAAAGCTTGCCCCGGCCGGGGGGCCGCCCCAAGCCTCATCGCCCGCGGCGGCGGAGCCCGACAGCCGCTCCACCTCCAACCCTGATCGATGCCCAGCTCGCTCGGCCCGACGCCGATCCCCACCCCGCTCCTCGGCCTCTCCTCCGCGCTCTACCGCGCCGTGAATCTCTGCCACCTCTATGCCCGCCAGGCCCGCCCGGTGGCCCTCGTGGGGCCACCGGGCGTTGGCGCCGACGCCTTTGCCTGGTTGCTCCACGAGCTGAGCGGCCGCAGCGGGCGCTTCGTCACGGCGGCGCTGGACGAGGTGGACCCGGGCGCGACCGCCGATCCGAACACCGACACGAGCGCGCGGGAATGCGACCCCGCCGCGCCGCCGGTGGTCCTCCGGCGCGCGGCGGGGGGCACGCTCTATCTCGATGGGCTCGCCCGATCGTCCCATCAGGCGCAACGGCGGGTGCTCCGGCTCCTCGAGGGGAGCCGCACGGCGGCGCTCGCGCAGCGGCTGGTCGTCGGGTCGGAGCAGCCCCTCGACGAGCTCGTGAGCTGCGGCGTCCTCCTCCCCGAGCTCCGCCGGACGATCGGCCCCCGGGTCATCCCGATCCCGCCGCTGGCCGAGCGGTGGGAGGACATTCCCGTCCTGGCGCACCACTACCTCACGCGGCTCCGCGCCCGCCTGGGCGGGGCGGTCGCCGCCCGGATCTCGGCGGTCGCGATGCGGCGGCTCATGAGCTATCCCTGGCCGGAGAACCTGGCCGAGCTGGAGCAGGCCATCGAGGAGGCGGTGGCGCGGGCCGGCAGGGCGGCGGTGCTCGAGCCCGAGCACTTCCCCGAGCCGATCGCCGCGCTCGCTCCCGCGGAACTCCCCTTCGACCCGGGGGCTCACCAGGCGCTGGTGAGCTGGGCCATCGAGGAGGCGGGCGGTCGGTGGGACGAGGCGACGGCGATGATCGGACTGCTGCCGCAGACGCACGGCTCGAGGCCCGCACCTGGTCCGGCCCCCGACGGGGCGCCGGGGCCCGAGCGGCAGTAGGCCGGAGGGGACTCGCGCGCGGCCGGCGGC
>DATLZT010000132.1:0-33462 GCA_035573835.1 Gemmatimonadales bacterium | reverse complement strand
CACCCCGGTTGCCGTCACCGCGCCACACCGAACGCCGCACACCACACCCCCGGCGGACGCCGGGCGGGCGCCGCCGCGAAGCCCGTCAAGCTCTCCTCGATCCCCCAGCCCCAGTGTATGATGCAGCGTGTCCGCGAGCCGCACGCCTGTCATCCTCGGCCGGGTCATCGCCGGAGCGGGGTTCGCCGCCATCCTGGCGATCACCCTCACGCCGAGCCCGGCCTCCGCGCCGCTCGCGGCGCGGACCCCGATCACCTGCCTGGTCTGCGGCGCCCACGGCGCGATCGACGTCACGCTCAACGTGCTGCTCTTCGTCCCGCTCGGCTTCGGGCTCCGGCTCGCCGGGACGCCGCCGCGCCGCGCCCTCGCCCTCGCGGTCGTCACCACGCTCGGGGTGGAGACGCTCCAACTCGGGCTCATCCCCGGCCGGGACGCGAGCCTGAGCGACCCCCTCACCAACACCGCCGGCGCGTTCCTCGGCATCCTCGCCGCCCGCCACTGGCGCGGGTGGCTGCTGCCGGGGCCGGCGCGGAGCCTCCACCTGGCGCTGGTCGCCGCCGCCGCCTGGCTCGCGGTCTGGATCGGCACCGCCTCCCTGGTGGTGCCGTCGTTGCCCCGGACGATGTACTGGGGACAGTGGGCCCCCGAGCTCGCCCACCTCGCCCGCTTCGAGGGCACGGTGCTCCGCGCCCAGCTCGAGGGGCGGGAGCTCCCCAAGGGGAGGATCGACGAGAGCCCGCGGCTCAGGGACGACCTGCTCGATGGACGGCTGCTCCTCACCGCCACGGCGGTGGCGGCGGGGCCCACCGAGCGGCTGGCACCGATCGTGAGCGTCTTCGACGAGAACGAGCAGGAGATCCTGCTGCTGGGCCAGGACGAGACCGATCTCGTCTTCCGGTTCCGCACCCGGGCCAGCGACGTCCGGCTCCGGACCCCGGCGGTGACCCTGGCCGGCGTGCTCGCCGACGCGGCCGGCGATACGCTCGCGCTCACCGCCGAGCTCGCGGGCTCCCGGTACCGGCTCCGGGCCGCGAGCCGCCGGGTGGCCGCGGAAGTCGAGCTCGCTCCCGGCCCGGGATGGGGCTGGGCGCTGCTCACGCCGCTCGAGGACTACGCGATCGGCACCGGCCACCGGCTGCTCACCGCCCTGTGGACCGCCGGGCTCCTGCTGCCGGTGGGTTACTGGGCGGGCCGGGCGCGGCGCCGCGCGGCGCCGCTCGCCGCGGGGCTCGCCGCGATCCTGGGGCTCACCGCGGCGCCGCTCCTCCACGGGCTCCCGGTCTCCCACTGGTCCGAATGGCTGGCCGCGGCCGTCGGCCTGGCCGTCGGGCGGCTCGCCGGGCGCTGGGGCTCCGGAGGCCGGGAGGTCGACGAGCCCGCCCCCGCGGTCGGGCGTCCCCACGCCGCCGCGTGAGGCGCGGTATCTTTGATGGCGCGATGAATCTCTCGTTCCGGCAACGGATCTACCTGGTGCTCATCGTGCTGGGCGCCGTGCCCACCGCGGCGGCCATCCTCGGCTGGGCGCTGACCCAGCGTGCCAGCGCCCCGGCCGCCGGCGGGCGGGCCGCGCTCGAGGCGGTGGCGGCTTCCGGACGCGAGCTGCTCCTCACGCTCGACACCTCCCGTCTTACCCCGGCCGAACGGGGCGCGCTCGCCGCGCACGTGGCGGAGCTCAACAGCGCGCTGAGCCGCACCAGCCAGGCCGACGCCTACACCCGCTACTACTCCACCGGGCTGGCGGCGGTGATCCTCTTCCTTGGCGCGCTCCTGGTCTACGCCTCGCTGCGGCTGGGCGGCCATCTCTCGCGCCAGCTGAGCCGCCCGATCGACGAGCTGATCGGCTGGACCGGCCACATCCGACGTCACGAGCCGCTCCCGCCCGACCGCCCCCGCCGCGGGGCACCCGAATTCGCCGCGCTCCGCACCGCCCTCCGCGAGATGGCCGCGGCGCTGGAGCGGGGCCGGGCCCGGGAGCTCGAGGCGGAACGGCTCCGGGCGTTCCGCGAGGTGGCGCGGCGGGTGGCCCACGAGATGAAGAACCCGCTCACGCCGATGCGCTTCGCGGTGGCCCAGCTCGCCCGGAGCGCCACCAACGGCCAGCGGGAGGCGCTCGAGGTGCTGGCCGCCGAGACGGATCGGCTGGAGCAGCTGGCGCGGGAGTTCACCGAGCTCGGCCGGCTCCCCTCCGGCCCTCCCGCCGAGGTGGATCTCGCCGAGCTCCTGGGCGAGCTCCTCCGCACGGCCCTCCCCCCGGAGATCGAGCGCTCGCTGGACGTGGCGCCGGGGACTCCCCCGGTGGTCGGGCATTACGACCCGATCCGCCGCGCCTTCGCCAACATCCTCCGCAACGCGGTCGAGGCGATGCACGGCCGGGGCGCGGTGCGGGTCGCGATCCGGGGCGAGCCCGGGTGCGTGGTGGTGGAGGTGAGCGACACCGGGCCCGGCGTCCCCCCCGCCGACCGGGAGCGGATCTTCGACCCCTACGTCACCGGCAAGCGCGACGGCACCGGCCTGGGGCTGGCGCTGGTCAAGCAAACGGTCGAGACCCACGGCGGGAGCGTGGCGGTGATGGACGCCCCCGGCGGCGGGGCCAGGTTCGTGGTCCGGCTCTCGCTGGCCGGCCCGCGCCAGCCCGAGGGCGAGGCCGCCGAGCGATGACGTACCGGATCCTCATCGTCGACGACGAAGCCAACATCCGCCGGATGCTCGGCGCGCTGCTCCGGGCCGAGGGCTACCAGGTCGAGGAGGCGGCGAGCGGCAACGCCGCGCTGCTCGCCCTGGAGCGGGCCGAACCGGACGCCATCTTCCTCGACCTCATGATGCCGCCCGGCCCCGACGGGCTCGAGACGCTGGGCGCGGTGCGCCAGCGGGGCTCGGAGGCGCCGGTGATCATGATGAGCGGCCAGGCCCAGCTCTCCCACGCGGTGCGGGCGGTGCAGATGGGCGCCTTCCAGTTCCTGGAGAAGCCGCTCACCCCCGAAGCGGTGCTGGTCACCCTGCGCACCGCGCTGGAGCTCCGCCGGACCCAGGCCACCAACCGGGCGCTGAGTGCCGCGCTCTCGGCCCGACACGAGCTGGTGGGCGGGAGCGCCGCGATGGCGGCGGTGCGGACCCTGATCGCCCAGGTGGCCCCGACCGACGCCCGGGTGCTGATCACCGGGGAATCGGGCACCGGCAAGGAGCTGGTGGCGGCGGCGATCCACCGGGCGAGCCGCCGGGCGCACCAGGCGTTCGTCACCGTGAACTGCGCCGCGATCCCCCGCGATCTCGTGGAATCGGAGATGTTCGGCCACGAGCGCGGGGCGTTCACCGGCGCCACCGAGCGGCGACTCGGCCGCTTCGAGCTGGCCCACGGCGGGACCCTCTTCCTCGACGAGGTGGGCGACCTCGGCGCCGAGGCCCAGGCGAAGCTGCTCCGGACGCTGGAGACCGGCGAGGTCCAGCGGGTCGGGGCGGAGCGCACGATCGGGGTGGACGTCCGGGTGATCGCCGCGACCAACCGGCGGCTGGAGCAGGCGGTGGCGCGCGGGGCCTTCCGGGAGGACCTCCTCTTCCGGCTCAACGTCTTCCCGATCCACCTCCCGCCGCTGCGCGAGCGCCTGGAGGACCTGCCGGCGCTGGTGGAGCACCTCGCGTTGCGGTGCCGCCCCCGCACCCCGCCGGAATTCACCCCGGGCGCGCTGGGGCTCCTCGCCTCCTATCGCTGGCCGGGGAACGTGCGCGAGCTGGCGAACATCGTCGAGCGGCTCACGATCCTGGCCGGCCCGGTGATCGACGAGGACGACGTGCGCCAGGTGCTCCCCACCCGCGGGCCGGCCCCGCGCGGCTCCAACGGGACCCCGCTCCGCCCGCTCGCCGAGGCGCTGGACGACTACGAGCGCTCGCTCATCGCCGACGCGCTCGCCCGGGCGCGGGGGAACGTGGCCGAGGCGGCGCGGCTGCTCCAGACCGACCGGGCCAATCTCTACCGCCGGATGCGGAGGCTCGGGCTCCGCGAGCCGTCGGAGTCGGCGTAGATCCCGACCGGACCGGCCACCGCGCCCCTCGAGGACCGTCCATGCGATCGATCGTGGCACTCCTGCTCCTCGCGCTCGCGCCGGCGCTCCACGCGCAGGACAGCGTGATCGTCATCGACCCCGACGCGCCCCCGGGCGACACGCTGGACCGCGGCGGGCTGCCGCCCGAGGTCCTCCGCGAGGTGCTCCGGGTCTACAACGACCCGGCCACCACCCGGCTGGTGGGCGATTTCCACCTGCCCGCCGGCAGCCGGCTGGAGGGGAGGGTCGCGATCTTCCGGGGCGAGGGGCGGGTGGCGGGGGAGATCCTCGGCCCGGTGACGGTCATCAACGGGAGCCTCACCGTGGATTCGGGGGGACGGGTGGCGGGGGACGTGCTCGTGGTGGGTGGCACGCTGCGGGTCCGCGAGGGCGGGACGCAGGAGGGCGGGCGGCGGCTCTACTGGGACGCGGCGCCGGTGCTCCGCAACGCCGACGGCGACCTGGTGGTGCGGGAGCGCCGGCGCCCGCTGGGCGACCTCGCCGCCGCCCGCACCAGCTTCCGGGCCGGCCGGGTCCGCACCACCCTCCTCCTCGCCACCGGGCGGACCTACAACCGGATCGAGGGGCTGCCGGTGGTCTTCGGGCCCGACATCGAGTGGGGGGCCTCCCGGAGCCTCCAGGTCCGGCTCCGGGCCCACGGGATCCTCCGCACCGCCGGGGACCAATCGAGCCTCACCCGCGACTTCGGCTGGAACACCCGGTTGGAGCTGCGCCACGCCGGGCGGAGCCGCCTCACGCTCGGGGTGCAGGCCTACAACTCGGTCGTGCCGATCGAGGACCAGCCGCTCTCGCGGAGCGAGGTCGGGTGGTCGTCGTTCCTCCTCCAGCGCGACTACCGCGACTACTACTCCGTCGAGGGCGTGGGCGGCTCGGTGTCGGCCGTCCCGGTGGGTCGGCTCCGGCTGGAGGCGTCGCTCCGGTGGGACCGGGAGGAGTCGGTGCGGGCCAACGATCCCTGGTCGCTCTTCCGGAACAGCGACCAGTGGCGGCCCAATCCGCTCATCGACGACGGCCACTACCTCACCGCCGGGCTGGGCCTCGAGTACGACACCCGCAACCATCCCGACTTCCCCACCGCGGGATGGTGGATCCGGGCCCGCTACGAGCATTCCACCAGCGACGACGTGGCGCCGATCGCGCTCCCGGCCACGGTGCGGGCGCCGCTGCCGAGCGACGGCGACTACGCCTTCGACCGGGTCTGGCTCGACCTGCGCCGCTACGCCCGGCTGAGCCCCGGCTCGCGGCTCAACCTCCGGCTCCGCGCCGCCGGGTGGATCGACGGCGATCCCCTCCCGATCCAGGCCCGCCATTCCCTCGGCGGGAGCGACCCGCTGCCGGGCTACGACTTCCGGGCGTTCACCTGCGCGCCGAGCGGTTTCCGCGACCCCTCGAATCCGGCGCTGTGCGACCGGGTGGTCTCGCTCCAGGCGGAGTTCCGCACCCGCCTCTCGCTCAAGCTGGGCTACCACTATCGGGACCGGGAGCGCCCCGAGCTCGATCGGTTCATCGGCATCGAGGAGGCCGACCTGGTCTTCCTCGGCGACGCCGGCAAGGCGTGGCTCACCGGCGAGGGGCCGGGCCGGGTGCCCGACGACCGCATCCCCAGCCTCAAGGAGTGGAAGGCCGACGTCGGCATCGGGATCGACGCCGGCGGCATCGGCGCCTATCTCGCCAAGGCGGTGACCGACGGCGAGCCGGTGCGCTTCGTCCTGCGACTCGATCGACGGTTCTGAGCGGGAGCGCCCGGGGGTGAGGCGGGAGAGGGTGGTGCGCCACCTCCTTCGGCTCCTGGCCCTGCTCGGGAGCCTGGGATCCGTCCTCCCGGCGCCGGCCGTGGCACAGGGCGCGCCGCGGCTCGAGGTGTCGCTCTCGCCCGATTCGACCGAGCGCGGGAGCCGGGCGCCCCTGGTCCGTACCGAGGGGCTCCTCGACGATCCCCGCTGGATCTCCACCCTCCGTTCCGGCTTCCCGCTCCGGCTCCACTATCGCCTGGAGCTCTGGCGCTCGCGGGGCAGCTGGCTCGACGAGTTCCAGCGCCAGGTCGAGTGGGACGTGGTGGTCCGGCACGAGCCGCTGCTGGACCAGTACACGGTGAGCACGGTGTTCGGCTCGCGCCGACGGGAGAGCCGCTACGCCGGGCTGGACGGGCTGGCCGCGGCCCTCCGCTTCGCCTACCGGGTGGCGATCGCGCCGACCGGCGAGGGGGAGTACTACTACACCGCCACGCTCCAGATCTCGACCCTCTCGGACTCGGACCTGGAGGAGCTGGAGCGCTTCCTCGCGGGGGACCTGGGACCGGCGGCGGGTGGGGACGAGAGCTTCGGCGACGCGGTGGAGCGCGGCGCCAAGCGGTTCCTGCTCCGGCTCGCGGGCCTCCCCAGCCTCAGGCTGGAGGCGCGGTCACGGGAGTTCCGGGTGCGGTGAGCCGGGGCGGCGCGCCGGCGCGACTCAGAAGCCGCGCAGGGCCTGGAGCGCCGCGTCGCCGTAGAAGAGCCGGATGTACTTGGCCTGGGTGGCGGTGAGCCGGCGGACGGCCCAGGAGAGGTGCACGAAGTGCGGCTCCACCGGGGGATGCCGCGGGTGCATGCCGCACTCCTCGGGGAGGTGATTCCCCTTCCGTGTGTTGCAGGAGCTGCACGCCGTCACCACGTTGGTCCACTCGTTGGTGCCCCCGCGGGAGAGCGGCACCAGGTGATCGCGGGTGAGGCACTCGCGCTGGCGGAGCTCGTCCTGGGTGCGGCCGCAGTACTGGCAGCGGTAGTCGTCGCGCGCGAAGAGGAACGTGTTGGTGACTTGACGGCGGAAGCGGCGGGGGACGTGCACGAACTTGACGAGGCGGATGATGGCTGGTCTGGGGAGGACCAGCCGCTCACTTCGGACCGGCTCGCCGCCCTCCGCCTCGACGATTTCCGCTTTCCCCTCGATCACCAGCCGCAAGGCGCGCCGGAGCGGCACCATCGTGAGCGGCTCGAAGGAGGCATTCAACGCCAGGCAACGCACCGGGATCCCCCCACCCGTCCCACGGGCGGACACGATCGGCCCGCCGCGCTTCGGTGGAGGGAGGCGGGTCGGGCGGGAAGGACCCGGCGTCCCGTCGTAGTGTAACGGGCGACGGCGAACCGGGGCAAGGTGCCCCGGCACGCGCCCGGGGCGCCGTCATCGGGGGGATCGCGCCGGCCCGCCGGCCCGGCGGGTGAGCTCCTCCAGCCGCCGGGCGATGGCCCGCCGCCCGCGGGAGCTCCGGGCGATCACCAGCACGGTGTTCTCCCCCGAGACGGTCCCCACCACGTCCTCCCACCGCGCCTCGTCGAGCGCCGCCCCGACCGCCCCCGCAGCCCCCTCGGCAGTCTTGAGCACCAGGAGCGGGCCCACCCCCTCGAGTCCCACCAGGAGCGCCGGGAGCACCGCGCCGAGCCCGGGCCGGACCTCACCGTCCCTCGGGCTGGCGTAGTAGGCGCGCCCGTCGGGGCCGGCGATCTTCGAGAGCCCCAATTGGCGGAGATCCCGGGAGAGGGTGGCCTGGGTGACGTCGAACCCTTCCTTGAGTAACGCGCCGCGCAGCTCGTCTTGGCTCTCGATCCGCCGGTCCCTCACGATCCGGAGGATGGCCGCCTGCCGTTGGATCTTCATCGATCCGGACCTCCAGGCTCTAGGCTGGGAGCGTCCCCCGCCCCGTCCGATGCACCGGCCTCCCTGCGACGAACGTCGCCACGACGTCCCCCGCCCCGCCGTCGAGCACCGCGGCCGCGACCCGCTCCCGGGCGACGCCCGGGGGCAGACGGACCACGGCACAGTCGCCCCACTTCCCGGGCTCGAGGCTCCCGATCGCGGCGTCGAGGCCCAGCGCCCGGGCGGCGCCGATGGTGCAGAGCTCGAGGGCGCAGCCGGGGTCGAGTCCGCCCAGCGCGGCGGCGGCCCGGGTCTCCGCGAGGAGGTCGAGCGGGGAGACGCTCGCCACCGAGTCGGTCCCCACACCCACCCTGAGGCCCGCCCCGAGGAACGCCGCGAGCGGCGCGTCGCCGTGGCCGTGGCGCCGGTTCGACCGGGGGCAGTGCGCCACGGCGGCGCCCGCGGCGCGGAGCCGATCGACGTCCCGCCGGTCCACCCGCACCGCGTGGATACACAGCGTCGCCGCCCCCAGGGCGCCGTGGCGCGCCAGCCACTCGACCGGGGTCGGTCCCGGCGATTCGGGGAGCGGGATCCCGCGCCGGCGCCACGCCTCCGCGAACGCTCCCCCGGCGCAGGCCAGGAGCTCGCTCTCGGCCGCGGACTCCGCGATGTGGACCGCGAGCGGCAGGCGCTCCGCCCGGGCCAGTGCCGCCACCAACTCGAGGAGGGGGCCGCTCACGGTGTACGGGGCGTGGGGGCTGGCGCCCAGCCGGATCCGTTCGGTCTCGAACCGGCGCAGGCCGGCGAGCCGCTCCCGGAACTCGGTCACCCGGGCCGCCGCGTCGGCGGGATGGGGGCCGAAGACCTCGAGGTAGGCGATGCCGCTCCCGCCCGCCTCGTGGAGCGCCTCGATCACGGCGCCCGAGTCGCCGGTGTCGGCGACGGTGGTGACGCCGGCGGCGAAGCAGTCCCGGAGCCCCCGGCGCGCCGCGGCGAGGTATTCCGCCGCCGAGCGCTCGAGCTTGAGCGCGCGGACCCGGGCGATCCAGGCCACGAAGTCGTGCTCCGGCACGAGGCCGTCGAAGCCGGTGAGCTCGAGATGGGTGTGGGCGTTGACCAGGCCGGGGATGATGGCGCATCCGGGGAAGTGCTCGCGGGGCTCCGGCCCGTGGGGCACGTCGGCATCGGCGCCCACCGCCGCGATCCGGCCCGCCTCGTCGATCAGCACCGCACCGGGCCCGATCGGCGGGGACGCGATCGGCAACACCCAGTCGGCGCTCAGCCGGCACGGCGGCATGTCAGCGGGGACGCGGCGGTTGGCCGAGGAGCGGATTCCCGGCCGTGGGCGAGGGCGGCGGTGGCTGCTGTTGCGCCTGCTGCGGGGTACCGGCGCCGGGAAGGGTGGCCGCGGGCGCCGCGGCCGGCGGATTGCCCAGCAGCGGGTTCCCGATGCCGAGCGGCAGCGGGTGCACCGGGCAGAACGTGGTGGGCTCGGTGCCGGGGATGAACGATTCGACCAGATGCACTTCCCGCGGACAGGTGGGGAGCGCCTTGTAGCCGGTGGTCTTGTCGATCTCGGCGATGGTGAGCCCCTCGGGCCGGGCCCAGCCCGCCGGCGGACTGCGCCGCTCGTAGATCTCCCGCATGAGCGCGGTCCAGGCGGGCGCCGCGAGTCGTCCGCCCTGGGCGTTGGCCATGATCTTCCGCGGGCGATCGAGCCCGATCCAGATCCCGGTCACCAACTCCGGGGTGAAGCCCACGTACCAGACGTCGTTGTAGTCGTTGGTGGTGCCGGTCTTGCCGCCGGAGGGGATGGGGAAGCGGGCCCCCACCGAGCCGGCGGCGGTGCCGCGGCGGACCACGTCGCGGAGCAGGTCGGTCATCAGCCAGGCCTGCTCCGGGCTCATCACCGGGATCTGCTTGGTCCCCGGCTGCCAGAGCACGTTGCCGTTCCGGTCCTCGACCCGCAGGATCCCCACCGGGATCGACCGGGGGCCGAGGTTGGCGAAGGCGGTGTAGGCGGCGATGAGCTCGAGCGGGATGACGTCCGCCGAGCCGATGTAGATGGAAGGATAGGGCGGGATCCGGGTCGAGAGCCCGAAGTTGCGGGCCTCGGCGATCACCGCCTCCGGCCCGAGCTCCATCCCGAGCTTGATGGCGATGATGTTGATGGACTGGGCCAGGCCGTCGCGGATGGTCATCGGGCCGCGGAACTGGTTGTCGTAGTTCTGCGGCTCCCAGGTGGGCTGGAGGACGTTGCTCGAGTCGGTGACGCTGATCGGCTCGTCGACCAGGATCTGGGAGAGCGGGATCCCGGCGCGGAGCGCCGCGGAGAAGACGATCGGCTTGAAGGTCGAGCCCGGCTGGCGCAGCGCCTGGGTGGCGCGGTTGAACTTGCTGTCGTCGAAGTCCCGGCCCCCGACCATGGCCCGGATGTAGCCGGTCTTGGCCTCGAGCGTGACCACCACGCCCTGGAGGTAGGGCGTCTCCCGGCGGTCGTCGTCGCCGTTGGACTTGCCCTGGAGATAGTCGGCGTAGGTCTGGTGGGGGAACTTGCCGTAGCTCGTCCCGCTCTCGATGGCCTCGAGCTGCTGCTCCAGCGCCCGCTCGGCCGCTTGCTGCATCTCGAGGTCGAGCGTGGTGTAGATGCGGAGCCCCTTGCTGTAGAGCTCGCGTCCGAAGCGCTGGTCGAGCTGCTGCCGGACGTACTCGACGAAGTAGGGGGCGACGTCGCTGTAGTCGGAGCGGGACGAGAGCAGGAGCGGGTACGCCTTCCACTGCTCGGCCTCCTCCGGCGTGAGGATGCCGTTGTCCCGCATCAGGTTGAGCACCACGTTCCGGCGCTGGATGGCCAGGGTGCGGTTGGTGCGCGGGTTGTAGCGGCTGGGCGCCTTGGGGAGGGCCGCCAGCATCGCCGCCTCGGCGATGTTGACGTCCCGCACCGACTTGCCGAAGTACCGCTGGGCCGCGGCCTCCACCCCGAAGGCGCGATTCCCCAGGTCGATCTGGTTGAGGTAGAGCTCGAGGATCTTGTCCTTGGGATAGGTCCGCTCGATCTCGCGCGCCACCTGGATCTCGCGCAGCTTGCGCAGGATCCCGGCCGCACCCCGGCGGCGGCGGCGGTCGATGTCGTCGGACCAGAGGTTCCCGGCGAGCTGCATGGTGATCGTCGAGCCCCCCTCGACGAACCGTCCCGCCAGGAGGTTGGCCTTCATCGCGCCGAGCATCCGGATCCAGTCCACCCCGCGGTGGTGGTAGAAGCGCTTGTCCTCCGTCACGATGAACGCGGCCTTCACCGCCGGCGCGATCTCGGCCAGGGGCACCACGGTCCGGCGGTGGAGGCCGAGGTCGGTGATGAGCCGGCCGTCGGCGGCGTACACCTTGGACGCCTGGTCGGGGTCGTACCCCTCGAGCTCGGCGATGGAGGGGCAAGCGCCGTTGGCGCAGGCGCGGGTCCACACCCCGATCGCCAGCGTGGCGGAGAACGCCGCCAGCGCCAGCACCGTCACCAGGATGTTGCCGCGGATCCGGGGGGTGTGCCACCAGCGACGGAGGGTGCGGAAGGGGTGGAACGGCATGGTGCGGAAATTAAGGCGTGGAACCGTGTTTTGGTATGCGGTCGGGACGCCGTCGGCTCCCTTGCCGACCCGCTCGCCCCCGTCCTACCATTCCGCCATGCCGAATCTCTTCGAGACGTTGCGCGAGCGCGGCTTCGTCCAGGACGCCACGCCCGGTGCGGCGGCGCGGCTCGCGCGCGGGCCCGTCGTCGGCTACGTCGGCTTCGACCCGACCTCCGACTCGCTCCACGTGGGCAACCTGGTGCCGGTGATGGGGCTGGCCTGGCTCCAGCGGACCGGGGGCACCCCGATCGTGCTGGTGGGCGGCGGCACCGGCATGGTGGGCGACCCGAGCGGCAAGCGCAGCGAGCGGCCGGTCCTCCCCGTCGAGCGGATCGACGCCAACGCCGAGGCGATCCGGCGGCAGCTGGCCCGGTTCGTCGGCTTCGGGGGCGCCAACGCGGCCCGAGTCCGCAACAACGCCGACTGGCTGCGCCCGCTCTCGCTCATGGAGTTCCTCCGCGACACCGGCAAGCACTTCACCGTGGGCTACATGCTCCAGAAGGAGTCGGTCCGGAGCCGGCTCGAGACCGGCATCTCCTACACCGAGTTCAGCTACATGCTGATCCAGGCGTACGACTTCTGGCACCTCTTCCGGACCGAGCGGTGCGAGCTCCAGATGGGCGGGAGCGACCAGTGGGGGAACATCACCGCGGGGATCGAGCTGATCGGCCGACGGGAGGGGGCCGAGGCGCACGGCCTGGTCTTCCCCCTCCTCACCACCGCCTCGGGGGCCAAGTTCGGCAAGAGTGAGAGCGGCAACGTCTGGCTCGACCCGGCCAAGACCAGCCCGTACCAGTTCTACCAGTTCTGGGTGAACACCGAGGACGACGACGTCGAGCGTTTCCTGCGGCTCTTCACCTTCAAGCCGCTGGACGAGATCGCCGCGATCGTGGCCGAGCATCGGCGGGATCCGTCCCGCCGGGTGGCCCAGCGGGCGCTGGCCGACGACGTCACCGCCCGGGTGCACGGCGACGAGGACGCGCGGCGGGCGCGGGAGGCGAGCCGGGCGATCTTCGGCCGGCCGCGCGGCGGCGGGCCGGACGGGGGTGCCGGTCTCGCTGAGGAGCCCGACTACGCCGCCCTGGCCGGCGCGGTGCCGAACCACCCGGCGGCGCGGGCCGAGCTCGAGGCGGGACTCCCGGTCGTCGACGCGCTGGTGCGGGTGGGGCTCGCCAGCTCCAAGGGGGACGCGCGGCGCGGCATCGAGGGGCGGGGCTTCGCGGTGAACGAGGTGGTGGTGACGGACGCCACCCGGCGGCTCACCCCGGGCGACCTGCGCCAGGATCGTTACGTGCTGCTCCGGAAGGGGAAGAAGACCTACGCGATGCTGGTGGTCGACTGACCGCCGCTCCGGGGACCGCTAGAGCAGCGTTCCCCGGAGGAGCGCCGCGGCGGCGGAGAAGTAGATCACCAATCCGGTCACGTCCACCAGGGTGGCCACGAACGGCGCCGAGGCGCTGGCCGGGTCGAGTCCCAGGCGGTGGAGGAGGAGCGGGAGCATCGAGCCGGAGATGGTGCCGAAGACCACCACGCCGAGCAGGCTCACCGCGACGGTGAGGCCGATGAGCATGGCGTGCTCGCCGTAGACCCCGCTCATCGCCTCCCAGGCCACGATCCGCAGGAAGCCGATCGCCCCGAGAAGAGCGCCCAGCGCCAGCCCCGCCGCCAGCTCCCGCCGCATCACCCGCCACCAGTCGCGGAGCCCCAGCTCGCCCAGGCCCAGCGCCCGGATGACCAGGGTGGCGGCCTGGGAGCCGGAGTTGCCCCCGCTGCTGATGATGAGCGGGATGAAGTTGGCCAGCACCACCGCCCGGGCGATCTCCTGCTCGAAGTACCCCATGGCGAAGGTGGTCAGCATCTCGCCGATGAAGAGCACGGCCAGCCAGCCCCCCCGCTTGCGGAACATCTCGGCGAAGCCGACCTCCAGGTAGGGCTCCTGCAGCGCCTCCATGCCGCCCAGCTTCTGGATGTCCTCGGTGGCCTCCTCCTGCACCACGGCGACGATGTCGTCCGCCGTGACGAGCCCCTTCATCCGCCCCTCGGCGTCGACCACCGGGACGGCGAGGAGCCCCTCCTCCGACATCAGTCGCGCCACCGCCTCCTGGTCGGTCTCGTCGGTCACGGTGACGAGGTCGGTGCGCATCACCTCGCGCACCAGTCGGTCGGGCTGGCTGCCGAAGAGGCGGCGGAACGAGACCACGCCGAGGAGCCGGTCGTCCTGGTCGAGGACGTAGGCGTAGTCGATCAGCTCGATCCCGCGGATCGCCTGGCGGCGCAGGTAGCGGATGGCCACCTCGACGGTGACGTCGGGGCGGAGCCGCATGTAGCGGGTGTTCATCAGGCCACCCGCCTCGTCCTCTTCATAGGCGAGGAGCGCGGTGACCTCCTGGCGGGAGGCGGGGTCGAGCAGCGCCAGGTAGCGCTCCCGGTCCTCCTCCGACAGGGCCTGGATCACGTCGGCCGCGTCGTCGGGGGCGAGGAGCCGGAGCCAGGGGCGGCTCTTCTCCGGCCCGAGCGCCTCGAGCAGCTCCGCCTGGTCCCGGGTGGCCAGGGCGAGGAAGAAGTCGGACGCGGCGACGACGTCGAGCAGCTCGAATCCCTCGAGCCGCTCCTCGGGGCTCAGGATCGGCCAGGCGTCGAGGAGGGCGGACGGCTCCATCAGCGCCGCGCGCCGCTCCGCCGCGGCGCCGTCGCCGCGACCCGGTCCGGTCTTCATCGCGCCCTGGGAAGTCGGCATGGTCCTCGGTTCTGCCAGAGACGAAACGGGTCCGCTCGCGGCGGGAGGGTGAAACTAAACGGTCCCCCGGCCGGGCCCAACCGGCGCGGGGGGGCGGGGCGTCACGCGGCGGTCCGGTCGAGGATCTCGACCACCCGTTCCAGCTCCTCGGGCGTGTTGTACAGGTGGGGCGAGAGCCGGATGGCGCCTTCCCGGAGGCTGGTGACCACGCCGGCCTCCGCCAGCGCGGCGTGGCAGCGGGGGGCGGAGGCCGGCGCCACCGCGAGGATCCCCGAGCCGTGGCAGTCGGTGGGCGAGACGACCCGCACGCCGCGGCACTCGGCCCAGCGCAGCACCGGCTGGCGCAGCGCCCGGAGGTGGGCCTCGATCGCCTCGATGCCGACCGAGAGGAGCAGCTCGAGGGAGTGGTTCATCCCCTCGAAGTCCTGGAACGGGAGGGTGATCGTCTCGAACCGCCGGGCGTCGCGCCGGAGGGTGGCGTCGTAGCGGGTGAGGCGGCTGAAGTCGTCGGTGCCCTCGAACGCCATCCACCCGGTCACCGCCGGCTCGAGGCGCTCGATCAGCGCCCGGCGGACGTAGACGAAGCCGGACCCCCAGGGGGAGAGGAGCCACTTCTGCGCCCCGCAGGCGAGGATGTCGACCGGCGTGGCGCCGAGGTCGAGCGGGAGCTGGCCCACGGCCTGGATGGCGTCGACCACGAGGTACACCCCTGCCTCGCGGGTGGCCCGCGAGAGCCGCGCCAGGTCGACCCGGTAGCCGGTGCTGAACTGCACCAGCGAGACGGCGAGCACCCGGACCCGCGGGTCGGCGAGCCGCTCGAGGAGCCGCGCCTCGTCGGGCCACCCCTCGGCCGTGGTCGGCACCAGCTCGAACCGCACCCCGCGCCGACGGAGCCGCATCCAGGGGTACACGTTGGCGGGGAACTCCCGGTCGCTCACCAGGACGATCTCTCCCGGCGCGACGGGGAGCGAGGCGGCGGCCAGGTTGAGCCCGTGGCCGGTGTTGGTGGCGAGCGCGATCTCGTCCGGCGCCGCGCCGAGGAGCCGGGCCACCAGCCGCCGCGACCGCTCGAGGATGGCGAAGAGATACCGGTCCGGCAGCAGGTGGGGCGAGGCGCGCTTGGCGTTGAACACCTCCAGGGCGCGCCGGGTCCGTTCCGGGATGGGGCCGGTGCTGGCGTTGTTGAGGTAGATCGTCTCGGCGGTCCAGGGGAACTCGCGGGCCCGGAGCTCGGCCAGCGCGCCGGGGGAGAGCGTCACGGCCGCCCCGGCCCGTCGCGCTCCGGCACCAGGAGCCAGAGCAGCGCGTACACCAAGATGCCCGGGAAGGCGGCGGAGATGATCGACACGACGACGTACGCCACCCGGAGCAGGGTCGAGTCCACCCCGAAGTATTCGGCGAGACCGCCGATCACCCCGGCGATCATCTTGTCGTCCGGCGAGCGCCGGAGCGGTCGGCTCAAGTCCGGCATCGTCAACGCTCCCGCAGCTTGGGATCCCACGCCTCGCGCAGCCCGTCCCCCACCAGATTGAACCCCAGCACGGCGATCCCGATCGCCAGACCGGGGGCGAAGGAGACCCACGGGGCCACCCGCAGCAAATCGCGCCCGTCCGCCACCATGGCTCCCCAGCTCGGCGTGGGCGGCTGGGCGCCGAGGCCCACGAACGAGAGCGCGGCCTCGGCCATGATCGCGCCGGCCATGCCGAGCGTGGCGGCGATCACGATCTGGGGCCGGACGTTGGGCAGGAGGTGGCGCAGCAGGATCCGGCGGTCCGGAGCCCCCAGCGCCCGCGCGGCCAGCACGTACTCCGAGCGGCGGAGCACCAGCACCTGGCCCCGGACGATCCGGGCCATCCCGGCCCAGCCCACCAGGCCGATCAGGAGGAACACCACCACCAGCGAGGGACGCACCGCGGCGGCCACGGCGATGAGGAGGAGCAGCGTCGGGAAGGCGAGCGTCACGTCGGCCAACCGCATCACCACCGCGTCCACCCGGCGCTCGTAGTAGCCGGCGAGCAGCCCCAGGGTGACGCCGAGGCTGACGGCCACCGACTGGGAGACGATCCCCACGGCGAGCGAGAGCCGCGCCCCGTGGAGCACCCGGCTCAGCACGTCGCGGCCCTGGGTGTCGGAGCCGAGGAGGAAGCGGTCCCCCGGCGGCACCAGGTACGCGCGGCGCAGGTCGCCGACCAGCGGGTCGTGGGGCGCGATCCAGGGCGCGAACAGCGCGGCGAGCACCACCAGGGCCACCAACGCGAGGCCGAGTTGGAAGAACCGGTCGCGGCGGAGCTTGCGTGCGAGGGGCGAAGACGCCCCGAGAAGGGTCGCGGCGGCCCCGTTCTTGCTATCCCGTTCCATCATGGAGGAGGTGGTGGGTCGTGGCGTACGTTACCTCGAACGAGCCGGATGGGACAAGCGTGCAATCGAGTCCTCCGTTTTCCCTGGTCTTGAGCGGCGGCGGCCTCAAGGGGCTGGCCCACGTCGGCGTGCTCCAGGCGCTGGAGGAGCACGGCCTCGTCCCGAGCCTGGTGGTGGGCTCGAGCATGGGCGCGCTCGTCGCGGCCGGGTGGGCCGCCGGCGTGCCGGTCTCCGAGCTGGTGGCCCGGGCCCATCGGGTGCGGCGTCGCGACGTCTTCCAGGTGGCCCACGCCGACATGGCGATCCGACGGCTCAAGGCGCCGGCGGTCTACCGACGGGAGCCGCTCGACGCCCTGATCCGCGACCTGGTTGGCGACCGCACCTTCCACGACCTGATCCACCCGCTGGTGGTGAACACGGTCGACATCGACTCCGGGATGCAGGTGCTCTGGGGGCTCCCCGGCCTCCGCGACGCCCGCGTGGCCGACGCGGTGTTCGCCTCCTGCGCCCTGCCGGGGATCTTCCCGCCCCGGGAGATCGCCGGCGGCTACTACGCGGACGGGGCGGTGGTGGAGAACCTGCCGGTGCGGATCGCGGCCGCGGCGGGGACCGGCCCGGTGGTGGCGGTGAACGTGAGCTCCACCAGCGTCCTCCGCACCGAGGTGCGGGCCGGCGGGTTCGCGGCGACCTACATCCGGGGACTCGAGATCGTGATGCAGACGATGATGGAGGCGCAGCTCCGGGGTTGGGACCGGCCGCCCCTGCTCCTGGTCCACCCGCGGGTCGAGCACGTGTCGATGTTCTCGTTCGACCACAGCCGCGAGCTGCTCGAGGAGGGCCGGCGGGCGATGACCGCCGCCATCCCCGCCCTGCGGGAGTGCTTCGCCGTGGAGGCGCGGGGGATCTACCCGCAGAAGCGGGTCGTGGTCCAGCTCGACCGGGAGCTCTGCATCGGCTGCGGCGCCTGCGTGATGCACGCCCCCGACGTCTTCCGGCTCGACGGCGGGGGGAAGGCGGAGGTCATCGCGCCGCGGCAAGTTTGGTCGCCGCTCGACGGGGCGTACGTCCGCAACTGCCCCACCTTCGCGATCAGCGCGCGGCTCGCCGCGGGGCCGGCCGCCGACTGAACTCCTCCGCGATGTCGCGGAGCTCGGCGGTCACCCGATCCCAGTTGTAGAAGGTCTCCACCGCGCGGCGGCCTTCAGCCCCGAGCCGCCGCGCCAGCTCCCGGTCCTCCAGGAGTCGCCGCACCGCGCCGGTGACCGCCTCCACGCTCTCGGAGTCCACCAGGAGGCCGGTCTCGCCGTCCCGCACCGCGTCCGGCATGCCGCCGCTCGTCCCCGCCACCACCGGCACGCCGCAAGCCGAGGCCTCGGTGAGCGCGATACCGAACCCCTCGATCATGAGCTCCGCCGGCCGTGAGACGCCGAGATAGACCTCGGCCAGGTTGTAGAGCGCCGGCAGGTCCCGGTCGGGGACGTCGGTGAGGAAATGCACCCGGTCGGCCACGCCGAGCTCCCGGGCGAGCGTCTCCAGCTCTTCCTGCTTCTGCCCCGAGCCCACCACGGCATAGCGGAGCTCCGGCACCTCCCTGGCCAGCGTCGCCACCACCCGGAGCACGGTGTCGATCCCCTTGTGGGCGGCGAGGCGGGCCACCGTGACGAGGTAGCGGCCCCGGGGGAGCCGGTAGCGGGCCCGGACGGCGTCGGTGTCGACCCCGGGGCGGAAGTGGCCCGGATCGGTCCCGAGCGGCACGGTCCGCACCTGGGTGTCGTTCGCCTTGAGGCCCAGCTCGTTGAGGACCGTGAGGCAGAGGTTCCGGGTCCAGCGGCTGTTGGCGACGAGCACCGACGCCGATTGGAGCAGCGCCTGCGCCGCCCGCCGCTTGACGACGGACTGGTGGATCCGGTGCTGGAGCAGGAGGAGGTCGGTGCCGTGCACGATGGCCCCGTAGGGCACGCCGACCCGCTCCCGCACCCACTTGGCCGGATAGGCCGCCGGTTTGAGGTTGCCGCACCAGGTGAAGCTCGGCCGGTGGAGCCGGGCCAGGGTCGCGGCGCGGCGCGACCAGAGGAGGAGTCCCTGGATGGTCCGGAGCCGTCGGGCCGAGATCGGCACCCGGTCGACCGTCACCCCGAACTGCGGATCGGTGTCCTGGCTGTCGGGGTGCTGGCCGGTCGAGACCACCAGCTCATGGGCCGGGTACCGGCGGGCCAGCTCGCCCATCCACCGGGAGATGCCGCCGGGGATGGGCGGGAAGTCGTAGGTGAGGAGCAGGTGCATGCCGAAATCTCGCTCCGGGACGGGTCAGGACGGAATAGGGCCCGCGACGTTCCCTCGCATGACCTCCTGATACACCGCCAGGGTCCCGCGCACCGTTCGCTCGAGCGAGAAGGTCTCGCGCGCGGTGGTCCGCGCCGCCTCGCCGAGCCGGCGGGCCCGGGCCGACTCGGCGAGCAGTTCCTCGATGGCGCGGGCCCACGCCGCCGGGTCGGTCGGCGGCACGAGGCGCCCGTCGACGCCGTCGCGAATGAGGTCGAGGTTGCCGCTGTGGGCGGAGGCGATCACCGGCTTGGCCAACGCCATCGCCTCGAGCAACGCCTGGGAGAGCCCCTCCATCCGGGAGGGGAGCAGCACCAGGTCGAGCAGCTCGTAGAGCGGACGGACGTCCGGCTCGAACGGCAGGAAGACCACCGCGTGCCGGGGCGGCACCCGGGCGGCGAGCCGCTCGAGCGGGCCGCCGGGGGCCACCCCGGCGAGCACCAGCCGGACCGGCGCCGCCACCTGCGCCAGCGCCCGGAGCACCACCCCTTGGTCCTTGAGCCGGGAGACGATGCCCAGCGTGGCGCGGGACGGCTCCCAGCCGATCCGCCGGCGCCAGCGCTCGACCTCTCCGGCCGCGAGGACCCGATCCACCCGCGCCGCCACCAGCCCGTTGTGCACCACCCGGATCTTTTCCTTCGGGGTCCCCCGCCGCACCAACGCCTCGGCCACCGGCCGGCTCACCGCGATCACCCGGGCCGCGTAGCGGCCCGCCAGCCAGTTCTCGAGCCAGAAGGTGCGCGGCATCTGGCGCCGGGTGGCCACGAACGGGACGGGCAATCGCCTGGTGAGCGCGAGCCAGGTGAGCGCCTCGCGATCGCGGGCGCTCTGGGAGTTGACGAGATCGACCGGATGCCGCGCCAGCCACTCCGCCAGGGCCGCGGCGTTGGCGAGCCTGGCCCGGGGGAGGAGGCGCAGGGGATGCACCTCGAGCCCGGCTGCCCGGGCCGCCGCCTCGACCTCCGAGTCGGGGGGGCAGACGAAGCGGACCTGGACGCCCGCCCGTTGGAGCCCGAGGCTCAGGTGCAGCGTGGAGGTCACCGAGCCCGCGCCGCCCCCCTGATGGAGCACCTGCATCACGCGGAGGGTCATGGCGGGTCCACCACGTCCCGGAGCATCGCCTCGTAGCGCTCGCCCATGCGCTCGAGCGAGAACCCCGCCACCAGGCGGGCGCGCGCCGCCGTCCCCAGCCGCTCGCGACGCGCCGGATCGGCCAGCAGCTCCCCGAGGGCGCCGGCCAGCGCGGCGGGATCGTCGGGCGGCACCAGCACGCCGGTGTCCCCCCCGCGGCCGAGGAGCTCGGGCGTGCCGCCGGCGTCGATCCCCACGATGGCCCGGCCGCACCCCATCGCCTCGCCCACGGCGTTGGGGAACGACTCCACCGCGCAGGGATGGACCACGACGTCGGCGGCGTTGAGCGCACCCACCAGCTCGTCGGACGGGAGCTGACCGGTGAAGACGGTCCTGACCGGCAGCCCGGCCGCCGCGGCGCGGAGCCGATCCTCCAGCGGCCCCATGCCGCAGAGCACGTAGACCAGGGGCCGGTCGATCGGGATGCCGTGCCGCAGGGCGCGGAAGACCAGCTCGTGGTTCTTCTCCGGGAAGAACTGGGCCGAGGTGAGCGCCACCGCCGCCTCGCCCGGGATCCCCCAAGCTCGCCGGAACGCCGCGCCGGCCGCCGGCGCCGGCGCGAACCGCTTCACGTCGAATCCGTTCGGGATGCGGTACCGGGGCGGGCGGGCGAGCCCCGGGACATGGCGGAGCGCCTTTTCCTCGAGGTACGCCGACTGGAACACCACGGCCGCCACCCGGCGGAGCGCGAGCCGGTTGCCGACGTGGACCCGGGCGCGGGGGGTGGTGACGTTGTAGCGGTAGACCAGTCGGTAGGGCAGCAGCGACGCGAGGGCGGCGAGCCGGAGATCACGCTCGCTGTCGGCCAGGAGCGCGTCGGGACGGAACCGCCCCAGGAAGGCGTAGAGCCGCCGCGCCTCGGCAAGCCCGGTGTGCCGGAGCTCGAGTCGCCGGACCGGAAGGCCGGCAGCGGCGAGCCGCTCGGTCACGACCGACGACGCGGTGACGAGGCAGGTCTCGTGGCCCCGGTCGGCGAGCGCCCGCGCGATCTTGCCGAAGGCCTCGCCCGACCCCCGCCACCCCCGTGCGGTGATGAGCAGCCCCACCCGGAGCCGCGCCGGCGACCCGTCGCGCGCGGACGGGCCGCCGCTCACTGCTTGCGCTCCAGCGCCCAGAGGTGGGCGTATTTGAGGAATGCGGTGTAGGCGCCGAGGACCGAGCTCACCAGCCCCGCCCGGCCATCGAGGCAATGTCCTTTGAGCAGGTAGGCCTTGAGGAAGCGGCCCAGCGGTCGCACGGCCAGGTCCCAGGCCGTGGCCCGTCGTCCCTGCTCGTAGAGGTCCTCCGCGCCCCAGCGGGCGTACCGCCCCATCTTCTCGAGCTGGTGGCCGAGGTCCCGATAGGGATGGTGATCGAGGCAGTTGACGAGATGCCCCGGATCGGGCACCCGCTCGAGCGTCTCGTGCACCCGCCGCTCGATCCAGCGGCGGTCCCGGGTATGGAGGCGGGTGACCCAGTCGCGCCCCCAGTGCCCGCGGGTGAGCTCCCGGCCGAGGTAGAAGTTGCGGCGGCGCACCTTGTAGACCGGATGGGCCGGCGCCGCGATCACCGCGGCCAGCTCCTCGGCGAGCGCGGGGGGGATCCGCTCGTCGGCGTCGAGGGCGAAGATCCACCGGTTCCGGGCCGTGGCCACCGCCTGGTTGCGCTGGGCCGCGATGGTGGGCCCCGTCCGCTCCAGCACCCGGGCCCCCGCCCGGCGCGCCCGCGCCACCGTGTCGTCCCGGGAGCCGGCGTCGGCCACGATCACCTCGTCGGCCCAGGAGAGGTGGGCCACCGTCTCGGCGATCTGCGCCGCCTCGTCCAGCGTCGGGATGACGACGGTGAGCGGGACCTTCATCCGGAGCGCTCGATCGTGAGCAGCCGCTCCACCATCGCGGCCGCGAGGAGGAGGCAGAGGGGGAAGGTGTGGACCAGGTGCCGCGAGAAGCCGGTCCGGATGATGAACAGGGTCCCCATGTGCGGGTGACCGGTGAAGGTCAGCACCACGTACAGCAGTGCCACCGTGGCCCATCCGGCGAGCCCCGCCAGCCCCAGGCGCCGTGCGACACCGCCCGGGATGCCGCCGCCCCGCCGGGCCAGCCAGACCGCGACGGCGAGCCACCCGATGGCGAAGAGGCCGAAGGCGTAGTGGGAGAGGAGCTGGCCCTGCATGCCGTAGAAGATGGTCCAGAGCGAGCGGAGCACGGCGCCGATCGAGAGCGTGGCCGGCTCGAGCTGCTCCAGCTTGAGGGCGAACTGCGGCGGCGCGGCGAGCCAGTCCGGGCGGAAGTGCCAGCCGAGGTAGGCCGCCACCCCGCCCAACAACGGCATCCAGAGGCGGGCGTCGCGGCGGCGCTCCGCAGTCCACAGCAGCACGATCGTCCCCACCCCGACCATCGCGAGGCCGTCCCGCTTGATCAGCGCCGCCGCCGCCCCGGCCAGGAGGCCCACGGTGAGGGCGAGCCAGCGGGGACTCACCAGCCGTCCGTCGTCCACCGCCAACGCGAGCCCGATCGCCACCGCGATCATGACCGGCACGTCGGCATAGGCGTTGATCGCGCCCTGGTAGACCCGGTTGGTGGCGAAGAGCCAGAGCACCGCCCAGGGGGCGAGCCGGGGCGCCACCCGCCGCGCCAGCGGATAGAACGCCAGCCCGAAGGCGCCGACCATGAGGATCGGGAGGAGACGCCCCTCGACCACCGGATTGGTGTGGCCGAGCCAGAGCACCAGCGAGTGCACCGGGGCCCGCTCGGGTCCCTGGCAGTCGAAGATCCCCGCCAGCGAGCCGCGGGCGGTGAACTGGACCGCCCGGCAGGCCCAGACGGCCTTCGCGTCGAACCAGTGGTACGGGAAGACGAGATTGGGGAGCTGGAGTGCCCAGAAGCCGGCCGCGCCCCAGAGCGCGAGGCGGCCGGCACGGTCGAGCGGCGGCGTGGGCGCCACCGGCTCGGCGGGGCGCCGCCTCACGAGCGCGCCGACCGCGGCGAGGGCGCCGAGGAGCGCCCAGGTCACCGCGCGGTCGAGTCGGCCGACCAGCATCCCGTAGGCGAGGTGGGCCAGCGCCAGGAACCAGGCGAGCGCGAGGAAGTGGATGCCCCACTGGGCGGCGTGCCGGCGGCGTCCCGCCGGGAGCCACCACCAGGCCACCGCCGCGAGCGCCGCCGCCAGCAGCAGCTCGAGCGCCAGGCCCGTCGACCAGGCGAAGGGTCGCACGCCGGCCTGGAGCCCTTGCCGGTAGATGATCGCCACCCGCCAGAGGCCGATGCCGGCCTGCACCGCGATGGCCGCGACGAGGAGGCCGACCACGAGCCGACGCGGACGGGCGCCGGGACGCGTCGGCCGGCAGATGTCAGACGAGGGAATAGTTCCGGAACTCGAAGACGCGGGCACCCGTCAACCGTTCGATGAAGTCCGAGAGATAGAAGCGGAGATGCTCCAGCTCGAAATGGGGGGGCTGGATGCGGCGCTCCGTCACGGCGAGGCGCTCGCGCACCCAGGCCGCCGCGGCGGCGGGATGCGTGCCCTCGAACCGCCGCAGCCCGGGAAACCACGGGAGCAGGGTCTGCTCGGCCTCGCGACGCTCGCGCTCCCTGGACCAGGGATAGAGCACCTGGTTCACCTCGCGCTTCGCCTTGAGGGCGCGCGGCGGGCGGGCCCAGCCATAATGGAACATCTCCGCCCCGGTGAGACGGGCCCGGATCTTCCGGTATCGGGGGCCGACGCGGAACCCCTGGGCGCCCTGGTAGGGACGGATGTCGAGCGCCGGGTCGAGCCGGACGGCACGCACCTCGCGCCGGTACCAGCGGCGGTTCACCGCGACGGTGTTGAGATCGCCGTAGAAGTGGAGGTAGCGGACCAGGAGGCCCTCGACCCGGGGGTCGGCGTCGTGGCGCCGGATCGCCTCGGCGAGCTCCGCCGCGCCCCGCTCGTGCAGGACCTCGTCCGCCTGGATGTAGATCCCCCAGGGATGCCGGCAGGCCCGCATGGCGCGGAGCGTCTCGTCGCCCAGGACCCGGTTCCTGATCGTGAGGTCCCACTCGGTCTCGAGGATCCGGATCCTGGGATCGCCGATCGAGCGGACGAGCTCGAGCGTGTCGTCCTCCGACTTCCCGACGTTGACCACGACCTCGTCGCAGATCGGGAGGATCGAGCGGATGCTCGCCTCCAGGGGGAAGTCGAGCTTGATGGCGTTGCGGACGATGGTGAATCCGGAAATCCTGACCACGGCGCTCCTCGCGACCACACCCTGCACGCGCACGCTGCGCGCCAGCACGCTCGTCGGGCCGGCGGCCGGGCGGCCCCCCGCCCGATGGCCGCCCGCCCGACGGCCGCCCGCCTTCGGCGGGGGGAAAAATGCCCCGGCGGCACCGGCGGCCGCAAGCGCGGCTTGCCTCCGCTCGGGCGGCGGCTACATTCCGCGCCCGCATGCACGTCGCGCTCTACTTCTACGACCGGCTGCCCGTGAAGGGCTACGGCGGCACCCAGCGGGTGGTGGTCTGGCTCGCGCGGGGGCTGGCCGAGCTGGGGCATCGGGTCACGCTGATCGCCGGGGCGGGCTCCCGGGTGCCGGAGGCCACGCTGGTGCCGGTGGACGTCCGCCTCGCGCGCCGCCCCGACTTCGACGTCGCCCCGTTCATCCCGCGCGACGCCGACCTGCTGCACTCCTTCGTCCCGCTCCGGGTGCCCCCGGCGTCCCCCTGGGTCTGGACGCTGGAGGGGAACTTGAAGCGCGGCGAGACCGCCCCGGCGAACACGATCTACGTGAGCGCCGACCACGCCCGGCGCAACGGCAGCGTGAGCTTCGTCTACAACGGGCTCGACCCGGCGGAGTTCGTCTTCCGTGCCGAGAAGGCCGACTACGACCTCTTCCTCGGCCGGCTGCACAAGGAGAAGGGCTACCACTGGGCGATCGAGGGCTGCCGCCGCACCGGGCGGAAGCTGGTGGTGGCGGGAGGGTGGCGGCCGAGCCTGAGCCGGCTGCTCAAGTTCGTGGGCTCGGTGGACGGCGCGGAGAAGGCGGAGTGGCTGGCGGGAGCGCGTTGCCTCTGGATGCCGGCGCTGTGGGACGAGCCGTTCGGCCTCACCCTCGCCGAGGCGCTGGTGAGCGGCACCCCGGTGCTCGGCACCCGGCGCGGCTCGCTGCCGGAGATCGTCTCGCCCGACGTCGGCGCCCTGGGCGACACGCTGGAGGACCTGGTCCAGCTGGTCGAGACCGCCGCGCGGAAGGATCCCCACGCCTGCCGCGAGCGCGCCCTGCGCCACTTCTCCCACCGCGCCATGGCGGCGGAGTACGTCCGCTTCTACCGCCACTACCTCGAGACGGGCTCCCTGCCCGCCGGGCGGCCCGCGGGCGCGTCGGTCGGGGCCTGAGGCGCCCGCCTCAGACCCCGAGCGCCACCTCGCCGCGGAACTGGAGATCGTACAGCCGGCGGTAGAGCCCGCCCCGGCGGAAGAGCTCCTCGTGGGTTCCGCGCTCGACGATCCGCCCCTCGTTGAGCACCAGGATCTCGTCGGCATCGCGCACGGTGGTGAGGCGGTGGGCGATCACCAGCACCGTCCGGTCCCGCATCAGCCGTTCGATCGCCTGCTGGACCAGCCGCTCCGATTCGGTGTCGAGGGCGCTGGTCGCCTCGTCGAGGATGAGGATCGGCGGGTCCCGCAGGAGCGCGCGTGCGATGGCGATCCGCTGCCGCTGTCCCCCCGAGAGCCGCGTGCCGCGCTCCCCCAGCATCGTGTCGTAGCCCTGCGGGAGCTGGGCGATGAACTCGGCGGCGTTGGCGGCGGCCGCGGCCTGCTCGATCTCGGCCTGCGTGGCCCCCGGCCGCCCGTAGGCGATGTTCGCCCGCACCGTGTCGTTGAGGATCACCGTCTCCTGGCTCACCACGCCCAGGAGCCCGCGGAGCGAGCGGCGGGTGAAGCGGTCGAGCGGGACGCCGTCGAGGAGGATCCGGCCCGCGGTCGGGTCGTGGAAGCGGGGGAGCAGGTCCACCAGGGTGGTCTTCCCCGCCCCGGACGGCCCCACGATGGCCACCACCCGCCCCTTCGGCACCGCGAACGAGACGTCGCGCAGCACCGCGGTGCCGTCGTCGTAGGTGAACGACACCCGGTCGAAGACGATCTCCCGCTCGAACCGCGCCTCGCGCGCGTCCGGCGGGTCGACCTCGCTCGACGGCGTGTCGAGGATGGCGAAGACCCGCTCGGCGCTCGCCAGCGCCACCGCCATGGCGGCGGGGAACTGGCTCATCGACTTGACCGGCGACATCATCCGGAGCGCCAGCGCCAGGAAGACGATCAGCGCCTCGGGGCTGGGCGGCCGCCCGCCGTGGAGCGCCGGCACCGTCCCCGCCCAGATGAGCAAGATCACCACCAGCCCGCCGAAGATCTCGCTCACCGGGCTGGTGAGCGAGGAGAACCGCTGGGTCCGGATGACCCGTTTCCGGTAGCGCTGGGCCTGGTCGAGGAAGCGCCGCGCCTCGTCGGCCTCGCGGCCGTAGGCCCGGATGAGCTTCACCGCGCCCAGCCGCTCGGTGACGGTGGAGGTGATCTCGCCTCGCTCGTCGGCGCGGGCCCGGGAGTGGCGCCGGAGCCGGCGCAGCAGGGTCTGGATCCCGATCACCAGGATCGGCGCGGTGGCCACGGTGAGCAGGGTGAGCCGCCAGGAGATCTGGCTCAGCACCGCGAGCGTGATGACGATGACCGTCAGGTTCTGGAAGAACGACGCCAGCGCCGCGGTCACTGCGGTCTTGGTCTGGTCGACGTCCGAGATGACGCCGGCGATGAGCTGCCCCACCCGGGTGCGCTGGAAGAACCCCGCGTCCAGCGTGAGCAGGTGGGCGAAGAGGCGGCTCCGGAGGTCGCGGACCAGGCCCTCCTGGATGCCCACCACGATCTGGGAGTAGGCGTAGCTCATGCCGTTCTTCACCACGAGGCCGGCCACCAGCACCGCCACGATCCGCCAGGCCGCCTCGCCCGCCGAGGCGCCGACCAGGAGCGGCTCCAACAGCCGCTCGATCAGGGCCTCGAGCCGGGTGGAGCCGGCCCGGTCGGCCAGGGCGCCGGCGGTGCCGAAGAGGTGCTTGAGGAGCGGGATGAGGACGACGATCGTGAACCCGTCCAGCAGCGACGCGAGGAAGGCCGTCGCCATGCCGAGGGCGAAGCGCCAGCGGTAGGGCCGGAGCAGGGCGAGCAACCGACGGGCCGCCGGGAGCGACCGCGCCGGCTTGCCACCGTCGCCCCGGGGCGAGGCCGGGCTCATCGCGCCTGCCGGGGCAAGAGGAGCGCGATCGGGAGCACCACCTCCTCCGGCGTCACGCCGCCGTGGAGGAAGGCGCCGCGGTAGCGCGCCTGGTACTCGCGCAGCTTCGTGGGATACACGAAGAACCGGTCCCCGGTGGCGAGCAGCAGCTTCGTGCTCGGGGTCCGGGGCGGGAGCCCCCAGGCGGCGAGGTCCTCCACCACCACCGCCGCCTCGGGCTCCTGGACCCGGAGGTCCTCGCCGAACTTGTAGCGCAGGTTGGCGGTGGCGTCCCGCTTGGCGTAGATCGTGGCCGGGGTGTGGCAGTGGATCGAGCCGTGGTCGGTGGTGAGGAGCACCGGCACCTTGCGCCGTTCCGCCTCCCGCAACGCGTCCCAGAGCGGGGAGCGCTCGAACCAGGTCCGGGTGAGGCTCCGGAGCGCCGGGGTATCCCGGGCCACCTCGTAGAGCGTCGAGTTGACCGTGCGGCCGTGGGTGAGCTGGTCGATGAAATTGAAGACCAGCGCGGTCACGCCGGGCTGCGACAGGTGGGCCGGGAGCCGCTTGAGCAGCGCCTCGCCGTCGGCCGCGGTGAACACCTTCTCGTACTGCACCGGCACCCGGCGCCCGGTGAGGTCCTTGAGGTGCTCCACCAGCAGCTCGTGCTCCCGGGCGTTGAGCCGGGCGTCGTCGTCGTAGGTCCACCACTGGGGGAAGCGGGCCGCCAGCTCGGCCGGGAAGAGCCCGCTGAAGATCGCGTTCCGTGCGAACGGCGTGGCGGTGGGGAGGATCGAGAAGTAGTGGGCGGTCTCGATGTCGAACCGACTCCCGATGATCGGCCGCAGGACCTCCCACTGGTCGAGCCGGAGGCAGTCGACCACCACCAGCATGGCCCGCCCATGCTGCTCGAGCACCGGCTGGAGGAACTCGGCCCCGATGTCCACCGACAGCGGCGGCCGGTCGGCGCCCCCCTCGCGGAGCCAGCGGGGGTAGTTCCGGCCCACGAACTGGCCGAAGTCCTGCCGGAGGCTGGCCTGGAGGGTCCGGAGGGCGTCCTGCAGCCCCGGCTCGTCCGCCTGGCCGAGGCGGACCTCCCACTCGGCGAGCTCGACGATCAGCTCGGTCCATTCCCGCCATTCGAGCGAGGCGCCGCGCCGCGCCTCCAGCTCCCGGAAGCGGCTGGCGAAGTCCCGCGAGAGCCGCTGCTGGCGGATCCGGTCCCCCTCGAGGAGCCGGGTCACCACCGTCAGGATCTGCCGCGGGTTCACCGGCTTGACGAGATAGTCGGAGATCTCCGCCCCGATCGCGTCCTTGAGCGTCTCCGGCTCCTCGCTCTTGGTCACCATCACCACCGGCATGGCGTGGTCGATGGCCCGGATGGCCCGGAACAACTCCAGCCCCCGCCGGCCCGGCATCTGCTCGTCCAGCAGCACCACGCCGTACGGCTGCCGCTGGAGGAGCGCCAGCGCGTCGTCCCCGTGGGCGGTCCGCTCGACCGAGAAGCCGTGCTCCTCGAGGAACAGGATGTGCGACGTGAGGCTCTCGACCTCGTCGTCCACCCAGAGGATGCTCTTGGGCCGCGGCATGAGGAAAAGCTACCCCCCGGCGGGACGCCGATCAACGACACCCGCCCGTGGTATGTTTCGACCGTGTCACGCCCCGCCCCCGACGCGCCGCGCGTCCTCGTCGTCAGGTTCAGCTCGATCGGCGACGTGATCCTCGTCACGCCGCTGCTCCGGGCGCTGCGCGCGCGCCATCCGGCGGCGGAGCTCGCGGTGCTCACCAAGCAGCGCTACGTCGAGCTCCTGCAGGACAACCCCCGGGTGAGCCGCGTGCTCGGGCTCGCCGCGGACGAGCCGCTCCCGGCGCTGGCGGCCCGGCTTCGCGCCGAGCGCTACACCCACCTGCTCGACCTCCACGGGAGCCTCCGGAGTCGGGCGCTCCGCCTCCTCGTCCCGGGCCGCTGGCGCGGCTTCCGGAAGCACCGCCTCGCCCGCTCCGCCCTGATCCACGCCAAGCGCAACCTCTACCCCGGGCTCGTGCCGATGGCCGAGCGCTATTTCCGGGCGGCGCGCGACCTCGACGTGACCCCCGACGGCGGGCCGCCCGAGCTCTTCCTGGGCCGGCCGGCGATCGAGCGGGTGGCGGGCTGGCTCGCGCGGTCGGGACTCGGGCGGGATCGGCCGCTGCTGGCCGTGGCCCCCGGGGCGGCGCACGCCACCAAGCGCTGGCCGGAGGAGCGGTGGATCGCGCTGGTGCGACGGCTCGTCCACACCGGGGCGGAGGTGGCGGTGGTGGGCGGGCCGGAGGACCGGGAGCTCTGCGCCCGGGTGGCCGCGGCGGGCGGGGCGCGGGCCGCGAGCGCCGCCGGCGAGTTCGGGCTGCAGGACACCGGCGCCCTGATCCGGCGGGCGGCGGCGCTGGTCTCGGGCGACACCGGCGTCATGCACCTGGCCACCGCGGTCGGCACCCCGGTGGTGGCGCTCTTCGGGCCCACCGTCGAGGCATTCGGCTTCTTCCCGTACCGGGCCCGGGCGACCGTCCTCGAACGGCGGCTCCCCTGCCGTCCCTGCAGCAGCCAGGGGGGCGCCCGCTGCCCCCTGGGCCACCACCGGTGCCTGGTCGACATCGCTCCCGAGGAGGTCGCCGTGGCGGTGGACGCCCTAGTCAGCTGAGGCCATCCGATGGATGATTGGGACGCGCCCTCCGTCGCCCTGCTCGAGCTGATGGCCCGCCTCCCGAGGGGTCCGAAGCGGGAGGGCGCCTACGCGCTCTGGCTCACGACCCGCATCGCCCGGGACCGGCTCGGCCCCGAGCCCTACGACGAGCGGGCCTCCCGACGCCGGGTGGCCGCGCTCGAGGCACGGATCTCCAGCCTCGCGCTCCCGGCCCCGCTCCGCCGGGGCCTCGCCGCGGCGGTGGCGCAGCTCGAGGAGTCGACCCGTGAGGCGGCGGTCCAGGCGCTGGCGCAGCTCGTGGCGCCCGCCCGCGACACGGTCGGCCCCGAGGCCGCCGACGCCCTGGCCGCGACCGTCCGCGCGGCACGACCCCAGCCCCCCGGGAAGTGACCGGCATGGCGATCGAGTCCCGCCGGCCATCGGCCGGCACCCCCGCCGAGAGCGTCGCGAGCCGGGTGGACGCGGGTACCCCCCCGGCCGACGCGGTGCCCACCGGCTTCCCCACGGTCGACCGGCTGCTGGGCGGCGGGCTGCGGCGCCAGGATCTGGTGGTGCTCGCGGGAGACGTGGGAAGCGGGAAATCGGCGCTCGGGCTCGCCATCGCGCTCCGCGCCGCGCGACTCGGCACGCCGACGGTGGTGCTGTCGGGCGAGATGGGCGAGGAGCGCCTCCGGGAGCGAGTCCTGGCCATCGAGGGGCGGGTCCCGGTGGACGATCTCCGCCGCGGCAGCCTCGAGCCCACCGCCCGCGCCGCGCTGGACGACCTCGCCGGCGAGCTGGCGAAGCTCCCGCTCGCGTTCCGACCGCTGCTCGGCTGGGAGTTCGCCGAGATCGAGCGAGAGGTCGCGGCCGCGCCGGACGCGGGGCTGGTGGTGGTGGACGCGCTGCAGCACGTGGCCCCGCCCCGGCCGGCGGCCCGGGCGGACGAGCGGGTGGCGCTCGCGACGCGGGCGCTCAAGGCGGTGGCGCTGGCCCGGAGGGTGGCGATCCTGGCCCTGGCCCACCTCGGGCGGCCGGTGGCGACTCGGCCCGACCCCCGTCCCACCCTCGACGACCTGGGAGGCCGGGGCGCCGTCAAGCAACAGGCGGACGTGGTGCTGGGACTCTACCGCGAGGAGATGTACCGCCCCGACCAAGGCATCGAAGGGGCGGCGGAGCTGCTCGTGGCCAAGAACCGGAGCGGGCCGACCGGGTTCGTCGACCTCTACTTCTACCGGCGGTGGCTGCGGTTCGAGGACCTGGCCGAGGGAGGCCCCGACTAGGACGCGGCCCGGCCGGAGTCCCCGACCGCTCCGGTCGAGTCGGCCGCCGGCTTCGCGAGCTTCCCGCCGGCGAGGTCGATCCGGCTCCCCGGCCCGCCCACGTTGGCGCGGATGGTGACCCAGAGCGGCGGCCCCTCGCGCTCGGCGTAGAGCGCGGTGGCGCCGTCGGCGGTGCGGGCGTCGCTCACCAGCCGCCAGGTGCCCCGCGAGAAGACCCCGCGGTAGTAGTCGGCAATCTGCTCGGCGGTGAGACGGCTCCGGAAGGTGATCTGGAGCGCGTCCTCGCTCCCGGCGCGATAGAGCACCTCGGCCGCCGGGGGGAGCGGGAGCCCGGGCATCGTCTCGGCGAGCGAGGCCAGCTTGGCCTGCGGCTCGTCGCGGCAGCCGGCCGGGATCAGGAAGGAGAGCCCCAGGAGGAGCCCCAAGTGCTTGCGCGGCATAGGGAGAGGAGACTAGCCCGGCGCCGCCCTCGGGTCAACCCGTCGCGTTGCCGCGCCCGCGGAGGCCGGCTATTATTTCGCTCGCGCGGATGGGTCCCGACCCGTCCGCGGGGCTCGAACGTCGGAGGAGTTGGCGCGCATGGCCGGCCATAGCAAATGGAAGCAAATCAAGCGGAAGAAGGCCGTCACCGACGCACGGCGGGCCTCGGCGTGGACCAAGGTCATCCGGGAGATCACGATCGCGGCCAAGGCGGGCGGCGGCGATCCGGCCGGCAACCCGCGGCTCCGCCTGGCCATCGACGCGGCGCGCGCGGTGAACATGCCGAAGGAGAACATCGAGCGCGCCATCAAGAAGGGCACCGGTGAGCTCGAGGGGTCGAGCTACGAGGAGCTGACCTACGAGGGGTACGGCCCGGGCGGCGCGGCGATCTTCATCGAGGCGACCACCGACAACCCGAACCGCACGGTGGCCGAGATCCGCTATGTGTTCAGTCGGAACGGGGGGAACCTGGGCGCCTCCGGTTCGGTGAGCTGGATGTTCGACCGCAAGGGCCAGATCTATCTCGACGCGCTCAAGTACGAGGAGGATCGCGCCCTGGAGGACGCCCTGGAGGCGGGGGCCGAGGATTTCGCGCGGGAGGGGGACCAGTTCGTCGTCTCCACCGCGCCCGCCACGTTCCACGCGGTCCAGGACGCCCTCAAGGCGAAGGGCTACGAGATCGAATCGGCCGAGCTCGCCATGGTGCCGAAGAACACCGTGCGGGTGGAGGGGGCGGACGCCGATCGGCTGATCAAGCTGATGGACGCGCTGGAAGACCTGGACGACGTCTCCAAGGTGTTCTCCAATTTCGACATCGACGCCGCCCAGCTGGCGGAGGCGGAGGCGTCGGCCTGAGTCGGACGCGCCGGTGAGGGTGCTCGGCATCGACCCCGGCAGCGCGGTGGTGGGCTACGGAGTCGTCGAGCCGGGCGCCGGCCCGAGCGGCAGCCCGGGTGGGCGGCTGGTCGAGTGCGGGGTGGTGCGGGCCGACGCGCGGGCCCCGCTGCCGGAGCGCCTCCGCACGATCCACGACGGGCTTGCCGCGCTGATCGCCCGCCACCGGCCGGACGTGCTGGCCGTCGAGGGGATCTTCTACGCCAAGAACGTGCGCACGACGGTTGTCCTCGGGCACGCCCGGGGGGTGATCCTGCTGGCGGCGGCGCAGGCGGGGCTCCCGGTGAGCGAATACGCACCCCGGGTCGTGAAGCGGACGATCGTGGGCAAGGGCGGCGCCCTCAAGGCGCAGGTGGGCTACATGGTGGCGCAGCTCCTCCGGCTCAAGGCGCCCCCCAAACCGGCCGACGCGGCCGACGCGGTGGCGATCGCGCTCACGCATCTGCTGGTGACGCAGCGCGGCGCCGCCTTCTTCCGCCGGGTGACGGGCGCGCGATGATCGCCACGCTGAGCGGGACGCTGGCGGCGCGGGACGGCGAGACGGTCGTCGTCCTCACCGACGGCGGGGTAGGATACCTCGTGACTGTGCCCCTCGGCGTCTTCGAGCGGCTGCCGGCGGCCGGGCAGCGGGTGACGCTCCACACCGAGCTGGTGGTGCGGGAGGACGGGTGGGCGCTCTACGGGTTCGACCGGGCGCTGGAGCGCGAGGTCTTCCGCCGCCTGCTCGGCGCGAGCGGGTTCGGCCCCCGGCTGGCGCTCGCCCTGCTCTCGGCCCTGGGGCCCGACCGCACGGTGGCGAGCATCCGGAACCGCGACCTCGCGGCGCTGAGCAGCGTGAGCGGCATCGGCAGGAAGAAGGCCGAGCGCCTGGTGCTCGAGCTCCACGACCGCTTCGGCGACCTGGCGGTGGAGACCACCATCCCGCGGCCCCGCGGTGGCGGCGACGACGCCGTCCGGGCGCTGGTCGCCCTGGGCTACACCGCCGCCGCGGCCGAGACCGCCGTCCGCGGCGCGCTCACCGACGAGCCGGAGGCCGACACCTCCCGGCTCGTGCGGCGCGCGCTGCAACGACTCGCGACGACTCGAGGGGGGAGTTGACG
>DATLZT010000131.1:0-4406 GCA_035573835.1 Gemmatimonadales bacterium | reverse complement strand
CGACGCGCCCACGCCGGCGGCGACGCCCGCCTGCTCGGCGTCGCGACCCGCGGGGCACCGCACGTCCCGGGAGTGACCGCGACCTGCGCCCGGCGGCTCCCACGCGCGCGGGTGCGTCTGGTCCGTGCCGCGGCCGAGCTGGCCGCCGGACCGACGACCGGAGGCGAGGTGGCGGGGGCGGCCCAGCGACGGGGGCGGGAGTCGCTGGAAGACCGCTACATGGCTGTGTACAACGTCGAGATGGCCAGGCTCACGGGAAGCTGCGGCGGATAGGTGCCCGGCGCTCGACGGCCCCGATCGCGCGGGGCGGCGCGGGTGACGGGCGACCGCCGCCGGGGTTATGCTCCGGCAGAGCCGGAACGAACGGCGGGAGCGGGGACGGGATCAGCCGCAGCAGGAACAGCCGCAGCAGCCACTGCACTGGCCGGAGCAGGGACCGCCGTCGCAGCCGCAGGGGCAGGGGCACCTCGGGCAATCGCAGCAGCAGCGTGCCGGGGTCGGTTGCTGACGCATGACGCTCTCCTCGACGAGTGACCGATTTCCGGATCGGAGATCATCGTATCCGTTATCCATCACACGGGTCCCCGTTCCACGATCGCAAGATCGCTCCGGTGGACCCGGGCCTGCCGCGCGATGGCCTGGAGGACGCATGTGCCGGGTCTACGTCATCGAGCTGGATGCCGGGGTTCTCGGTGTACGGCGCTTCCAGCGGGAGAATCCCCACCGCCGATCGGGCTTACCCTGCCTGTATGTGGGCTCGACCTGCCTCACCCCGGAGGAGCGCTTCCGGCACCACATGCGAGGCCACAAGGCGAACCCTTTCGTCTACCGGCACGGCGTACGCCTCCGGCCGGAGTTCTACGCCCACTACCCGGAGCTCACCCGCGAGGAGGCGGAGCTCACCGAGCGGGAGCTGGCCCTCGAGCTCCGGTCCCGGGGGTACGGCGTCTGGTTCAACGTCTGATCGGCGGAGCCCGGGGAACCGGTCCGCCCGGAGGGAACGGATGCACACCGAGGACTTCCAGCGGCTGGCCGATCGCCTCGCCGTCGAGGAGACCATCACCACGATGTTCGTCGCCACCGACGCCCGCGACTGGGAGCGGGTCGCGCAGTGCTTCGCGGCGGAGGTATTGCTGGACATGAGCTCGGTGGGTGGCGCGCCGCCGGCCCGATTCGCCCCGACGCAGATCACCGCCGGGTGGGACGCGGCGTTCCGGCCCCTGGACGCGGTCCATCACCAGATCGGCAACCTCCAGGTGCGCCTGCGGGGGGATGAGGCCGACGCGACCTGTCATGGCGTCGCCTGGCACTACCGCCGGGGGGCCACCGGCGGCAACACCCGGCTCTTCGTGGGAAGCTACCTCTTCCACCTGGTGCGGGACCGGCGCGGCTGGCTGATCGACCGCTTCCGCTTCGATCTCAAGTTCATCGACGGGAATCCGCAGCTCGAGGAGCGCGCTCGTCCCACGTCCTGATCCGCTGCCGCGCGTGGCGCTCGACGCGCGGGATGCGCCATATTGTTGTCGCCGGGCGCGGTCGGCGCCGAGCCGACCGGGCCAATCACCCGATCATCGCTCCTCACCTTCTCACGCCTCTCGCGGAGACCCCGATCATGCCGGCTCCCTCGCCCACCCGCCGTGGCACCCGGTTGCCGTTGGTTGCCGCCGTGCTCCTCGCGTCGTGCGCCGAACGACCCGCCGAGCGGGACAACCCGCCCGCCGATGCCGACCAGCTCGCCCGCGGCCGGTTCATCGTCAGCATCGGTGGATGCAACGACTGCCATACCCCCAAGGTCTTCACCGCGGCCGGGCCGGTGCCCGACTCGAGCCGCTATCTCTCGGGGCACCCGGCCGACGCCAAGGTGCCGCCGGTACCGCAGGGCGTCCTCGGCCCCGACGGATGGGGCGCGCTCACGAATCCCCACCTCACGGCCTGGGCGGGGCCGTGGGGGATCAGTTTCACGGCCAACCTGACGCCGGACCCGACCGGGCTCGGCAACTGGACCGTCGACCAGTTCATCCAGACGATGCGGACCGGCAAGCACCTGGGCACCGGCCGGCCGATCCTTCCCCCGATGCCGTGGCAGGAACTGGCGGCGCTCCCGGAGGAGGATCTCCGCGCGGTGTTTGCCTATCTCCGGTCGATCAAGCCGGTGGCCAACGCGGTGCCGGCGCCGGTTCCGCCGCCGGCGGCGCAATGAAATGAATCGAACCGTCACGGCGGGAGTCCGGCGCCTGGGCCCGGGCTCGGTGCTCGTGGTGGTGGCCTTGGGGTGCGGCCCGGCGGTGAACTTCGCGACCCAGCACACGGTGGGGGCCGAGCTCGGACCGTGCGGCGCGGCGCTCGACTCGGTGCGTGCCGAGCGAGGCCAACCGTACCGGACGATCGTGGGAGATGAAGAGGACGTCCCCGAGCGGACCCAGCGCTTCGAGCACGAGTGGGGGTACCTCCTCGTCGGATCCCCGCCCGATACGGCCGCCTGGCGGACCGATTCGCTCACCGTGGTGCGCTTCCGCTGGGGCGACGGCGTCGACGGATGCGAGGTGAGCGAGCGGCGGGCCCGGCGGCTGGGCGGCACGCTCGGTCCCCCGTGGACCGAGGACTGGGCCGATCACCGTCGGTGAGCGCGGGGAGGGAGGTATGGATCCGTCCGGGTCGCCCCGGGCGAGGACGGAGGGGGATCGCGGTGCCGGCTCATCCACAGCCCGAGCGCGATGAGCGCGAGGCCGCCGATGACGACGAAGGCGAGGTCGTAGACCAGCCAGTCGGCGCCCTCCCGCACGTGATGGAGGCCGAGGAGCTGGTGATTGATCAGCCCCTCGAGCAGGTTGAACGCTCCCCAGCCGAGGACTAGCCTGCCGACGAAGCGCCCCGCCTCCTCGGGTGGCGGTCCGCGTCGCGCCGAGCGCCAGAGCCGCCCCACGCCGGCGAGGGTGACCGCCCAGGCGAACAGGTGGAAGACCCCGTCGGCCCGCATGTTGAGGCGCATCGCGTCGGGCGTGCTCGGCGGTATCCGCCCCGAGAGCATGTTGTGCCATTGGAGGATCTGATGCAGGACGATGCCGTCCAGGAAGGCCCCGAGGCCGAGGCCCAGGAGCAGGCCCGGGGCGAGCAGTCCTCGTCGTGCGGCGCCCGCGCCGCCGGTGCGATTCCCCATGCCTCCGGGTACCGCGGCCGGCCCTGGCCGTTCCTGGGATGAGCGGCGCCCTCCGCCGGCTCCTGGTGGAGAATCTCCAGCCCGCCCCCGGGAAGCGCGGCTGGCACGGGGGACCGACGCCGGTCGGGGCGCTCCGGGGAGTGTCGGCGGAGGCCGCCTGGTGGTCACCCGGCCCCAAGCGGCGGAGCATCTGGGCGCTCACCCTCCACCTCGCGTACTGGAAGTACGCGGTTAGGCGGAGGTTGACGGGAGAGGTCGGTCCTCGCTTCGTTCGGGCGCCGGCCAACTGGCCGATGGTGCCGGACCGGGCCGACCCGGACCGGTGGGCGGCCGACGTGGCGCTCCTCCGCGCCGAGCACCGGCGGCTCCTGGAGGCGGTGGCCGCCGTGCCGCTCGATCGGCTGGGTGACCGGCCGGCCGGCGGACGATCGTGGACCTACGGGGAGCTGATCCTCGGCATTGCGCAACACGATGCGTATCACACCGGGCAGATCCAGCTGCTCAAACGGCTCTGGCTGGAGCGGGGGCATGGTGGGCGCCGGTGAGCCCGGCACCGCCGGCCGGGGGCGTCGGGGGACGTCGGGAGGGCTCGACTCCCGACTGCTGATCGTGATCCTGGTGGCGGCGGCCGTGGGGATCGCCCTGGTCCCGATCTGGCTTCGGCGGACGCGAGCAGTCGAGACCATGCGGACCGAGCTCCGGCACGTCCTGGCCGAGTGTCGCGCTCGCTACGCCGCGGCGAGCACGGCCGAGGACACCGTCCGCGTGGATGCCTGGGTACCGCCGGGCATGCAAGGGGAGCCGCGCCCCGGGGACCCCCCTTGTGGACGGTACCGGAGGCGCGGCATGGTCGACTGAGCGCGGTGGGGAGCGAGACTTGCCATGCGGCTCTGGACGGTGCATCCCCGGTATCTCGATCGGGTCGGGCTGGTGGCACTCTGGCGCGAGGGGCTGCTGGCCCGTGCCGTGCTCGGGGGACGCACCCGGGGCTATCGACACCATCCCCAGCTCGCCAGGTTCCGGGCGGCGCCGAACTCGGTGGCGCTACTGGACCGGTACCTGGAGGTGGTCTGGCGCGAGGCGGAGGGGCGGGGGTACCGTTTCGACCGCGCCAGGCTGGGCCTGCGAACACTGACCCCGGCCGCGCGGCTCGTCGTGCCGGCGGGGCAGTTGGCTTACGAGTGGGAGCATCTCCGTCGGAAACTGGAACGGCGGGCGCCGGAGTGGCTTCGGGCCCTACCGGCGGGCC
>DATLZT010000130.1:0-7796 GCA_035573835.1 Gemmatimonadales bacterium | reverse complement strand
GGCACGTACTTCGTCCCCCACCCCTTCTCCGCCGCCACCTTGGTCAGCGCCGCCGTCGTCGTCGTCTTCCCGTGATCCACGTGCCCGATCGTCCCCACGTTCACGTGCGGCTTCGTCCGCTCGAATTTGGCCTTGGCCATGCTCCGACTCCGACCCCGAGTGAATTGTCAGGCATCAGGCATCCGGCGCCGGAGCCGGCCGCCCCGGCGACCGTCCCCCGCTGCCCGATGCCTCACCTCGCTCCAGAGCTCGCGACCGGGATTGAACCGGTGACCTCATCCTTACCAAGGATGCGCTCTACCGACTGAGCTACGCGAGCGATTCAAGCGGGCGACGGGACTCGAACCCGCGACCCTCAGCTTGGAAGGCTGATGCTCTACCAACTGAGCTACACCCGCGGCTTCCCCGAGCCCTGCACTCCCAGACCCAGCGCTCGACTACCGAGTGGTGGGGGTAGGATTCGAACCTACGTAGGGCGTAAGCCCGGCAGATTTACAGTCTGCTGCCATTAGCCACTCGGCCACCCCACCCTGGAAAGGACCCCCTCGCCGACCACGCCACTGACGGCGCGCCGAGGGCGCCTCCCGGAACCTCAACTGGAGCTGACGGGGGGAATCGAACCCCCAACCTGCTGATTACAAATCAGCCGCTCTGCCAGTTGAGCTACGTCAGCCGGAGCGGAACCGTCCCGCCGAGCCGCCGGCGCGACTGCCCGAGCACCGACGGACGCGCGCACGGCGCTCGCCGGACCCGCGACGCCCGCACCACCCCCACGACGCCGAACCAAGCCCGCGCCCCCGCACCACCGCACCCAACCGACCCGAAACACGCAGAAAGAAACAGACCTCTATGATAAACCGCAAGTTAGCGAGCGTCAACGGGCCGCTCGATCGACCCGCCGTGGCGGCCCCTACCCCTCCACCCGCACCGTCACCGAGCCGTCCCGGTGATCCCGCACCGTCACTCCGTGCCGCCCCAGGAGCTCGCGAATCCGGTCGGCCTCGGCGAAGTCCTTGCGCCGCTTGGCTTCCCGCCGCAGGAGCTGCCAGCGCACCCCCCACTCGAAGCGCTCCCGGAGCCCGGCCCCGGGTGGCGCCTCGCCCGGCTGTCCGTCGCCGGCCGCCACGCCGGGGTGATCCGCCGGAAGGGTTGTCTCCAGGGCGTTCGGGAAGACGTCCAACACCCGGGCCACCAGGCTCCAGGCCTCGAGGACCTCCCGCCCCGGGCGCTCCCGCCGGTCCAGCAGCCGGTTGCCCTCCCGCACGAACTCGAACACGGCGGCGACCGCGCCGGGGGCGTCCAGGTCGTCGTCCAACGCGGCGGTGAACCGCTCCCGGAAGCGCCGCGCCGCCCCGGCGAACTCCGCCGAGCCGTCACCCGGGTCTGCCGCCTGGCTCAGCTTCGAGTGGAACTGCCCCAGCCGCCGGGCCCCCTCCCGGGCCCCCGCGAGCGCCTCGTCGGTGAAGTCGAGCTTCTGGCGGTAGTGGGTCTGGTACATCAGCAGGCGCACCGCCCCGGCATCCACCCCCTGTTCCCTGAGATCGCGGGCGGTCAGGATGTTGCCGAACCGCTTCGACATCTTGGTGCCGCGCACGTTGAGGAACTCGCCGTGGAGCCAGTGGCGGGCGAACTCCGGCTCCCCGGTATAGGCGCAGCTCTGGGCGATCTCGTCCTCGTGGTGGGGGAAGATCAGGTCGACCCCGCCGGCGTGGATGTCGAGCACCCGCGTCCCCCACCTCCGCTCCAGCAGGTCGAGCGCCATGGCCGAGCATTCGAGGTGCCAGCCCGGCCGGCCGCGGCCGAACGGCGCGTCCCAGGCCGCGCCCACCCGCTCGTCGAGCGGCGTCGCCGCCTTCCAGAGGACGAAGTCGCGCGCGTCCTCCTTGGCGTACTCGTCGCTGCTCACCCGGCCGCTGGCGCCCGCCTTGAGCTCGCGCCGGTCGAGCCGCGAGAGCCGGCCGTAGGCGGGGAACCGCGCGATCGCGAAGTAGACCGAGCCGTCGTCCCCCCGGTAGGCGGTGCCGGTGGCCAGCAACCCCTCGACCAGGCGGACCATCGGCCCGATGTACTCGGTGGCCCGGGGATAGACGTGGGCGGGGAGGATCCGGAGGTAGTCCCGGTCCTCGAAGAACGCCGTCACGTACGGCTCCACGTGCTCCCGGAGCGAGCGCCCCCGCTCCGCCGCGGCGGCGATGGTCCGGTCGTCCACGTCGGTGAGGTTCATGACGTGGAAGACGTCGTGACCGCTCGCCTCGAGCCAGCGCCGGAGCAGGTCCTCGAAGAGGAAGGTCCGGAAGTTCCCGATGTGGGCGTGATTCCAGACAGTGGGCCCGCAGGTGTACATGGAGACCCGCCCCGGCCGGACCGGGCGGAGCTCCTCGACCTGGCGGGTCATGGTGTTGTAGAGACGTAGCGTCATGCCGAGTCGGTGCGGGCGGCGACGGCCTCGGGGAGGCGCTGCGGCTCGCCCCGGACCAGGGTGACCCGCTGCGGCAGCGGCGTCTCGATGCCTTCGGCGTCGAGCCGCAGCTTGAGCCGCTGGCGGAGGTTGCGGCCGATCTCCCACTGCGAGCCGGGCGCGGTGCGCGCCACGGTCCGGACCACGAAGCCGGCGTCGGTGAACGCCTCCACCCCCCAGACCTCGATCGTCCCCTCGAGCCGCGGCTTGTACGCCGGATCCTCCGAGAACCGCGCCGCCTCCTGGCGGAAGATGGCGAGCGCCCGCTCGATCTCGACGCTGTAGGGGACGGTGAGGTCCACCACCGCCCGGGCCCAGCCCCGGGTGCGGTTGCTCACCACCTTGATCTCCCCGTTGGGGATGGTGTGGAGGGTGCCCTCGACGTCTCGGAGCTGCACCACCCGGAGGGTCATCCGCTCGACCACGCCGCCCTTGCCCGCCGCCTCGATCACGTCGCCGATGGCGAACTGGTTCTCCAGCAGGATGAAGAAACCGGAGATCACGTCCTTGACCAGGCTCTGGGCCCCGAACGACACCGCCAGCCCCAGGATCCCGGCGCCCGCGAGGAGCGGGCCGATGTTGATGAAGACGTTCAGGCTGAGCAAGATGGCGATCACGATGATCACCACCCGGCCCACGCTGCGCAGGAGCTGCGCGATGGTCTGGCCGCGTTTCTCCCGCAGCGTCGTGACGGTCGGGTCGCCGTCGTCGACGGCGAGCTCGATCCGCCGGGCGGCGAGCCGGGTAAGGCGGATGGCGATCCAGGCGAAGATCCAGATCACGGCGACCTGCATCCCGTTCCGCGCCAGGAGCGCGGCGTCGAGCCGCAGGATCGCCAGGACGCGCTGGATGACGTCGCCCACCGAGTAAGCCAGCAAAGCCAGGTACTCCCGTCGGTGTTCTCCCGGCGGGCAAGATGCCTACCCCGGCGCGACCGCGTCAACCGCCGGCGCGACGACGCGCGAGCCCGTCACCGGGATCCGGGCGGCGGCCAGCAGGGCGAGCGATTCCTCCGGGGTGCGGTCGGCCAAGCTCACCCGGAGACCGTCCGGCCCCGGGATGGCCCGCTCGGCCCCCAGCAGTCGCCGGGCGCGGACGAGGTGGGAGTCGGGAATGGAGAGGAGCAGGACACCGCGGGGAGACGCCGGCATGCCCCAGCATGGGCGCCGACCCCCCCGCCGGCGTCACCCAAACGGGGCCTGCGCGAGCCGGAAAACGCCGGACTCACTCCCCCCGGTCCCGCGGCGGCACGACCAGTACCGGGCGGTCGGCCCCGCGCACGATCTTGTCGGCCACGCTGCCGAGCGCGAGCCGGCGGAGCCCGCCGGCACCGTGGGTGGCCAAGGCGATGAGGTCGACCCGGTCGGTCTTGGCCTGGGCCAGGACGGCGTCCGCGGTGCCGGCCCCGAGTCCCACCCGGGTCTCCACCCCGAATCCCCGGCCCCGCAGCCGTTCCGCCACCCCGGCGAGGTATCCCTCGGCCAGCTCCCGCTGTTGCAGCGTGAGCTGGGGATCGATCCCGACCAGGTACGGCAGCGGCGGCTCCATCACGGGCGCCGGTTGGTCGAGCACCTCGAGGAGCACCAGCCGGGCGGGCCCCGGCTCCACCAGTGCCAGCGCCGGCTCGAGCGCGGTCTCGGCCAGCTCGCTCCGGTCGAGCGGGATCAGCACCCGCCGGAAGGTCGTGCGCCGGCCCGACACCCCCTTCCGGGGCCGGACGAGGAGGACCGGCACGGAAACCCGCCGCACCATGGCGTCGGCGACGCTGCCCACCCAGAACCGGCTGAGCGGTCCCCGTCCGTGGGTGGTCATCACCACGAGATCGGCCCCGCTCGCGTCGACGTGCTCCGCCAACGCGGACGGGACGTGGCCGAAGAGCGTGGTGACCTCCACCGCGAGGCCATCGGCGCGGAGCCGCCCGGCGGTCTCGTCCAGGTAGGCGCGCTCCCGCTCCTGCACGGCCAGGAGCAAGGCCTGGTCGGCGTTGGCCGCGTCGGCGACCAGGCTCCACGCCGGCACCGGTTGGTGGACCAACGTCAGGTCGAGGATCGCGTCGCGCCGACGAGCGATCGCGGCGGCGAAGGGGACCGCCTGCTCGGCGAACGGCGAGCCATCCAGCGGCACCAAGACGCGGTGGTACACGGGACCTCCCGGGCTCGTGGTGAACGCGCGCCCCGGACGGGGCCACCCGCCGTGAGCATACCCCCGGCGCTCGACCGCGGCTCCTGGGGACGCCCGCCGCCCAGGCGGGGCACCGGGCACGCGCTAGAAGGGCTCGGTGAGCACCGGGCATGGCGTGGCGTGGGCCAGGCGGCGGGCCACGCTCCCGGCCTCGATCACGCCCGGGGCACCGCCTCGCCGATAGCCGATGGCGAGGACGTCGGCCTCGCCGGCCTCGACCTCGGCCAGGATCTGTGCCACCGGCTCCCCTCGCCGCACCGTCAGCGGGCAGGCCGTGGCCGGGAGCCCAGGTCCGGCACCGCCCCCCGCTGGCCAGTCACGCTCCAGCGCCGCCGCCAACTGGAGGCTCCGGCCGGCAGGAACCGGGGGGGCGAGCAAGCTTGCCTCGTCGTCCCGCAGCGGCTCCACGGTGACGCCCCGGAGCTCGGCACCGACCGCGTCGGCGAATCGCCGGGCGGCGAGATAGACGCGCCAGCCGCGTTCGGTACCGTCGAGCGCCGCCAGCACGCGTCGCAGGCGAGGGGCCGACACGGCGGGCACGAAGAGACATGGCACCGGGCTCCGGCGTCCGACCGCGTCGGCGGTATCTCCGGTCGCGAGCCGCTGGGACAGGGTCCGCCGCTTCCGCCCCAGTACTACGAGGTCGGCGGCAGCCCGTTCGGCGAACCGCGGAATCTCGATCCCCGGGAGCCCCGAAGCCGCCGCGAGCTCGACGGGCACCCCGGTGCCCCGGCCCTCCAGGCTCGGCGCGAGCCATCGCTCCAACCAGCCGAGCACCCGGCCCCGGGGACCGGCCTCGCCCAGCGGCACGGCGGTCCGGTCGATCCCGGCCGCGCCGCCCGGCCAGACGACGGTGAGCGCCGTGAGCCGGGCACCGCCCCGCCCGGCGAGCTCGAGCGCCAGTTCGACGGCGCGCCGGGCCGCGTCGGACTCGTCCACCGCCACCAGGATGTTGCGCATGCTTCGCCTCCGAGACCGCCGGGCCGCGACCTCCCATGGTAGTCCGGGGATCGTGAAGCCGACGTGAAGGCGGCGCGAACCTCCGATCAGTCGACCGGGTCGGGGGGGCGTGATAGTATTGGGCATGTCCTCAGGCGTCCCGTCGGCCCAAGTGCCAGTGGGGGGACAACCGGTCCCGTCCCGCGAGCGGCTGGAGAGGCTGGTGCAGGCCGGCCTCCTCCTCACCTCCGAGCTCTCCCTCGACGGGGTTCTCCAGAAGGTGGTGGACCTCTCCCTCGACATCGTGGGCGCCAAGTACGCCGCGCTCGGTGTGCTGGGGCCGGACGGCCGGACCCTCGAGAGCTTCTTCACCGCCGGCATCTCCCCCCACGCGCGGGCCCGGATCGGCCCTCCGCCTCGGGGCCGCGGCATCCTGGGGCTGGTGATCCGCGAGGCTCGGGTGATCCGGCTGGCCGACCTGTCGAAGCACCCGGAGTCGTACGGCTTCCCCCCTCACCACCCCCCGATGACGTCGTTCCTCGGCGTCCCGGTCATGGGACGGCGGGGGACCTTCGGGAACCTCTACTTCACCGAGAAGATCGGGGCGGGGGAATTCACGGAGGAGGACGAGCACGTGGCGAAGCTGCTCGCCGCCCAGGCGGCGGCGGCGGTCGACAACGCGCGGCTGCACGAGGAGAGCGCCCGGTTGCTGGAGGAGGTGCAGCAGCTCCACCGCTCCCGCGAGCGGTTCTTCGCGATGGTGAATCACGAGCTCCGCAACGCACTCGCCGCCACCTACGGTTGGGCGGAGATGCTGGTGCGCCGGAAGGACCCGGCGACGGTGCCGCGGGCGGCGTTCGAGGTGCTCGACTCCGCCGACCAAGCCGTGAAGCTGATCAACGACCTCCTGGACCTGAGCCGGCTGGACGAGGACCGGCTCCGTCCGGTGATCCGGGCCGTCGAGCCGGCGGGGGTGGTGCGCCGTGCGCTGGGCCGCGTCACGCCGGCCGCCGAGGCGAAGCGGGTCCGCCTGGAGACCGAGCTGCCGCGGGACCTGCCCCCGTGCGAGACCGACGCGAGTCGGGTGGAGCAGATCCTGGTCAACCTCCTCGGCAATGCGATCCGCCATACCCCCGACGGGTCGACGGTGCGGGTTCGCCTCGCGCCGGAGGGCCGGTTCGTGGTGTTCCAGGTCGAGGACGAGGGACCGGGCATCCCGCCGGACGAGGTCGAACGGATCTTCGACGTCTACGTGAGCAAGACGGAAGACGGCCGGGGCCACGGGCTGGGGCTCCCGCTCTCGCGCCGGCTCGCCCGCCTCCTGGGCGGTGAGTTGGAAGCCGTCGCCCGGTCCGGGGCGGGAGGGCTCTTCATCCTCCGACTCCCCACCTCGGCCGGGTCGCAGGAATGAAGCGATCTTCACCGACCGTTGCGGCCGGGTTCACGGTCGGCCGCTAGATTCGAGCCATGAAGATCTTGGTGGTCGAGGACGACCGGAAGGTCGCCGGGTTCATCGAGCAGGGGCTGAAGGAAGAAGGCTACGTCGTCGACATCGCGCCGGACGGCGAGGAGGCGACGATGCTGGCCCACGTCTACGACTATGACGTGATCCTGCTGGACGTGGTGCTTCCCAGGAAGAACGGGTTCCAGGTGGCGGCGGAGCTCCGCCGGGAGGGACGAAGCACCCCGATCCTGATGCTCACCTCCCGGGACGCCACCGAGGACGTGGTGCGGGGCCTCGACGCCGGGGCGGACGACTACCTGGCCAAGCCGTTCCGCTTCGACGAGCTGCTCGCGCGGATCCGGGCGCTCTCCCGGCGCGGGGGTGCCCGGCGGCTCGAGACCCTGCGCTACGGCCCCATCACGCTGGATCGCCTCCGCCACGTGGCGACCGTGGGGGGCTCCCGCCTGGACCTGACGCCCAAGGAGTTCCAGCTGCTGGAGTTCTTCATGCTCCACCCCGAGGAGGTCGTGCGACGAACCACGCTGCTCGAGAAGGTGTGGGACATGCACTTCGACCCCGAGAGCAACGTGGTCGACGTGCACGTGGGGAACCTCCGGCGGAAGCTGGCCCGGGCGGCCGGGGAGCCCTTGATCGCCACCGTGCGCGGGGTGGGCTTCGCCCTGCGGCGGGACGCGCCCGACGCCGGTCCGTCCTGAGCCGCCGCTTCGTGAAGGAAGCTTCAGCCTCGCTCGCAACCCGCTTCATCGCCCCGCC
>DATLZT010000129.1:0-14142 GCA_035573835.1 Gemmatimonadales bacterium | reverse complement strand
GTGGGCCCCCCGCCCCGCCAGCGCGTTGAGATAGAGCGGCAGCGTGGCGACCAGGGTCTTGCCTTCGCCGGTGGCCATCTCGGCGATCTTGCCCTGATGGAGCACGATCCCGCCCATCAACTGCTCGTCGTAGGGCACCATGTCCCAGGTGAGCTCGTGCCCGGTGACCATGAGCTTGGTCCCGAGCAGGCGGCGGCAGGCCTCGCGAACGGTGGCGAAGGCCTCCGGCAGGAGTTCGTCCAGAACCCGGGCCAGTTCCTTCTTGTAGCGGATCTCGAGCTGCTGGATCTGGGTTTCCAGCCGGTCCTGCTCTTCGGGGTCGGCGCAATCGTGCCGGCGCTGCCGGGCCTGGTCCAGTTCGCGCTTCACCGGACCCACGCGCTCGGCGATCCGTTCCCGGAATTTCCGGGTCTGGTCCTTGAGTTCGGCCTCCGAAAGGGACTGGAGCCGCTCCTCTTCCCGGTGGATCTGCTCGATGAGGGGCCGGTACCGCCTGCGTTCCCGATCGTATCGGGTGCCGAAAAGCCGGGCGAGAAGGGTCTTGGCCATGGCCACAAGTATAATCGCGCGGCGGGGTTAGCGGTGGACCCTGGACCCGGCCGGCCGCCGCAGTCGCCCGGCGGCCGCGCGAGGGGAACCTACCGCGCCCGGTACAGCCCTTCCGAGGCGATGTAGGCCGCCACGGCGTCAGGCACCCAGTACCGAATGGGGAGTCCGGCCCGCACGCGCTGCCGCACCTCGGTGGCCGAGATCTCGATGGCGGGCACCGTCACGCTCCGCACCGCCCAGGGCAGGCGCGGCAGCACGACGCCCGGCCGCGCCACCAGCACCAACGTCGCCAGCCGGTGCAGGGTTTCCGCCTCCCGCCACTGGGGGAGCTCCTGCGCCGCGTCCGCGCCCACGAGCAGCGCGAAGGCGGCGCCCGGCTCTCGGGCCCGCAGGGCCCGGAGCGTATCCACGGTATAGGACGGCCCCTCGCGCTCGAGCTCGATGCGCTCCAGCCGAAGGGCCGGATCGCCGGCGATCGCGAGCTCCACCATGCGGGCCCGCGCCTCGGGCGGGGCCCGGTGCTGGCCCAGCTTGAACGGCTGTTCCCGGGCCACCACGAAGCGGAGCTCCGCGAGCCCGAGGGTCTCGAAGACGCTCCGGGCCACGATCAGGTGGCCGTGGTGGATGGGGTCGAAGGACCCGCCGAAGAGGCCGATCATGCCGGAGCTGGACTCGAAGTCACCTCGGGAGGCGGCGCGCGCCGGGGAGCGACTCGCGCCGTTGCGCCGTCAGCCGCCTTGCTCCCCGGCCGGCCCCGGACAGGCCTCCGCCGCGCCGGGGTACTTGGCATGGAACCGCCGGATGTATCCACAGGTCTCCCGCAGGTCCTCCTGGTATCCGATACGCCGGTAGGCCTCGACGAGCTTGAGCAAGGCCAGCGGGGCGGTCCTGGTGCGGGGGTAGCTGGCCACGAGGTCCTTGAGATAGAGAATGGCCGAGTCCCACGCCTTGAGCCGGAGGTAGTACTGGGCCGCCTTGAACTCCTTGACGGCGAACATCTCCTCCAGGTCGGCGATCCTGGCCTGGGCTCGGGCGGCGGCCTTGGAGTCGGGGTAACGGCTGACGAGCTCGCGGTACGTGGCGACGGCGGTCTTCCCGTAGGTGTCGTCCAGTTCGGGCCGGCGCCAGAGGTCGGCGTAGGCGTCGCCCGCGCGGAGCAAGGCCTGCGGCGCCAGGGGGTGGTTCGGCGACTCGTCCGACACCCGGCGGAACTCGCGGGCCGCCTGCAACTGCTCTTTTTGCCCGAAATAGCACTCGGCGATGCGGAACCGGACCTCGACCTGGAGCGGGTCGCTGGCCGGGAGTTCGAGGGTGAGTCGCTCGTACTGGATGAGGGCTTTGGACCACTTCCCGCGCCGGAACTCCCGATTGGCGTCGCGCCAGAGCGACTCCACCTGGGCCCGGCTTGCGACCTGGGCGATCGGGGTCACCGGCTCGGGTTTGGGTCCCCGGCCGCAGGCGGCGAGGGCGAGGCCCGCCGCGAGCGCCCCGATCGTTCGGGCGGCGCCGCGAGGCCGGGGGTGGGGGGGGGGCAGGTCGGGTCCGAGGGTCCCGCTCACGGCCTGACCCAGGGTGAATCGGCGACCGCGGCGCCCCCCAGGCCGGCGAGCCGCTGCCGGGCCAGGACCGTGATGGAGTCGGGCGCCTCGCCCTGGCGCGCGGCGTCCTGGAACGCGAGCGCGGCCCCCAGGATGTCGCCCAGCGCGATGCGTGCGTCGCCCAGCCCCACCAGGGCCCGCCGCCCGACGTCGGACAGCGAGTCGGCCGAGACGACCCGCCCGAACCATCGGGCGGCCAGCTCGGGCTTCTGGAGGGCGAGCGCTTCCTGCCCGAGCTGGAACCCGCAGACCCCGAACCCCTGGGCTGCGCGGCGCCGGAGCGTCGGGTCGCGGGTCCGCCGGAGCGCCGCCAGGTAGGCAGCCGCCGCGTCCTCGCAGGCGAGCGTCTCCCGGAGCAGGTCGCCGTACTGGACCAGGATCTGGTCGGTGGTGGCGGCGTCACCGGCGGCGGCGAGCGCCAGGGGACCGAGTCCCACCGCATCCGCATCGGGGAGCCGCCCGCTCCGGAACAGACTCAGCGTATGCCGCGGGTTCACCCGCTCGGGGTGGAGGACGCGGAGCGCGCGCACCGCCTGCTCCAGCGCGACGGGCACGTCGTCCCGCTCGGCGGCCTGCGCCACCCGCTCCAGGCCGCGCGCCGCCTCGACCTTGCGGGTCGGGTCCGCCTCCGCCAGTCGCCGATACGCCTCCACCGCCTGGGCGTACTGGCGGGCGTGATAGGCGGCGAGGCCGAGCTTGGCGTAGACCCGCGGATCCCTAGGGTTGCGACCCGCGGCCTCGTACTCCCGGAGCGCCACGACCCAGTCGCCCTGCACATAGGCCCCGTCGCCCAGCCGCTCGTGGTCGGCCGCGGGCCCGATGCAGCTCGCAAGCAGGACCGCGGCCAGCGCGCTCCGGATCACTCGGCGGCCCGCTCCAGCATCGCCAGATAGGCCTCGACCCGGGCGTGCTTGGGCCGCGCCTCCAGGCACTCGCGCCAGATCTGTTGGGCTCCGGCCAGGTCGCCCGAGAGGTACCGGGCCAGGCCGAGCGAGGCCTGCGCGTCCACGAAGTTGGGCCGGTCGCGGACCACGCGTTCCAGTTCTTCGCGGGCCGAGAGGACGTCGCCTGACTCGAGCAGGGCGCGCGCCAGCTTGTAGCGGAGGTCGGCGAACCCGGGTCCCAGCGCCACCGCCCGGCGGTACTGTTCGATCGCGAGGCCGACCGCCCCGTGTTCCTGATACGCCGCCGCGAGCAGCGCGTGGTGGTTGGCCAGGTTCGCCGCCACGTGGGCCGGGAACCCGGAGGGCTGCCGCTCGTTGTGCTGCGCGGCCTGGCGGAAGGCCTCCGCAGCCTCCTCGGTGCGGCCCAGGTCGTTGAGCAGCACCCCGCGGTGGATGTGCGCCTCGATGTACCGCGGGTTGAGCTCGAGCGCCCGGCCGAAGTGCTCCAGGGCCCGCTCCGCCTGGCCCAGCATGGCGTAGCAGAGCCCGAGGAGGTGGTGCACATCGGCGAACTCGCGGCCCGACTGCACCACGTCGGCCAGGAGGTGGATGGCCCCGTAGTAGTCCTGGAGCGCGAAACGCTCGCGGGCCTGATTGATCAGCGGTTCGTCACTGACGCGCATGGGTCTCCCGGAACCAGGCGACGAATCGGCGAATCCCTTCGGGGAACGGCGTCCGGGGCTGGTACCCCAGCACCCGGCGCGACTTGGTGATGTCGGCAGCGGTCCGGCGAACGTCGCCCGGCTGCCGGCCGGCGCGTTCCACGCAGGGCGCGACGCCGAGCGCGCGGGCGATCTCCTCGATCATGCGGGCGAGCGGGATGGCCTCGTTGCCCCCCAGGTTGAACTGCTCGACGCCCACCGGCGCGCCGGCCGTCCAGTCGGTCGCGGCGAGCACCCCGGCCACGATGTCATCAATATAGGTGTAGTCCCGGGCGTCCGTCCCGTCGCCGTACATGACGATCGGCTGGCCCGCCGCCAGGCGCCGGGTGAAGGTGTGAATGGCGAGATCGGGCCGCTGGCGCGGGCCGTAGACGGTGAAGAACCGGAGGGAGGCCACCCGGAGCCCGATGTGGGGCGCCAGCGCCTCGAGAATGAGCTCGCAGGCCCGCTTGGTGGCGGCGTAGGGCGAGATCGGGTGGATGCAGGGCGCGTCTTCCCGGAAGGGGACCGGGGTGTCGTCGCCATAGACCGAGGAACTCGAGCCGAACACGAACCGGACCGCGCCCGCCGCCCGGGCGGCATCCACCACCGACTGGGTCCCCATCACGTTGGCGCGCGCGTAGCCCGCGGGATCCGCCAGCGAGGGACGCACGCCCGCCTTCGCGGCCAGGTGGACCACGACCGTGTCCGCCGTGAGGAGGGCCTGCAGACCCGCCTGGTCGAGGATGTCCAGCTCCCGGAACTCGAAGCCCGGGCGGCCGCGGAGTCCGGCCAGGTTCGCTTCCTTGACGGCCCGGGGGTAGAACGGATCGAAGTTGTCGACCCCGACCACCTCGTCGCCCCGGGCGAGCAGGGCGGCGGCCACATGCGACCCGATGAACCCGGCGGCTCCGGTGAGCAGCACCCGGGTCATCGGGCGAGCTGCGCCTGAAAGTAGGCGATGGTGCGCCGGAGCCCGTCCTCGAGCCCCACGGCGGGCTGCCAGCCGAGCAGGCGCCGGGCCCGGGTGATGTCGGGCTGGCGCACCTTCGGGTCGTCCACCGGCAGGGGCCGGAAGGCGATCGGTGCCGCCGAGCCGGTGAGCCGGCGCACCAGCTCCGCCAGCTCGAGCACGGTGAACTCGTCCGGATTGCCCACGTTGACCGGGTCGTGCTCGCCGCTCACGAAGAGCCGGTAGATCCCCTCGATCAGGTCCGAGACGTAGCAGAAGGAGCGGGTCTGCGACCCGTCACCGTAGACCGTGAGCGGCTCGCCGCGAAGCGCCTGCACGATGAAGTTCGAGACCACCCGGCCGTCCCGGGCCCGCATCCGCGGACCGTAGGTGTTGAAGATCCGCACGATCCGGGTGTCCACCCCGTGGTAGCGGTGATAGGCCATGGTCATCGCCTCGGCGAAGCGTTTGGCCTCGTCGTAGACGCCGCGCGGGCCCACCGGGTTCACGTTGCCCCAGTAGCTCTCGGGCTGGGGGTGCACCAGCGGATCGCCGTAGACCTCCGAGGTGGACGCCAGCAGGTAGCGGGCGCCCTTGGCCTTGGCCAGGCCCAGACTGTTGTGGGTGCCGAGCGAGCCCACCTTCAGGGTCTGGATCGGAAGCTCGAGGTAGTCGATCGGGCTCGCCGGCGAGGCGAAGTGCAGTACGCCGTCGAGCGGTCCGTCCACCGCGATGAAGCGGGTGACGTCGTGCTCGACGAAGGCGAAGCGCGAGTGGCCGGCGAGGTGCGCCAGATTCTCGCGGGAGCCGGTGATCAGGTTGTCCATCCCGATCACCTCGTGCCCCTCGGCCAGGAAGCGATCGGCGAGGTGGGAGCCGAGGAAACCGGCGGCTCCCGTGATGAGCACCCTCACGGGGTCCTCCGCCCGATCCCGTGATACTCGAAGCCGAGTCCCCGGAGCCTGGGGGGATCGTAGAGGTTGCGCCCGTCCACGATGAGCGGCCGCCGGAGCAGCGCCCGCAACCGTTCGAAGTCGGGGTTCCGGTACACCAGCCACTCGGTCACGATCGCCAGCGCGTCCGCTCCGTCCGCGGCCCCGTAGGGATCGGCGGCGTAGGCGATCCGATCCCCGAAGACCGCGCGGGCCGTCTCCATCGCCTTGGGATCGTGGGCCTGCACCCGGGCGCCGGCCGCGAGCAGACCCTCCACCAGCGGGATCGCGGGACTCTCCCGCATGTCGTCGGTCTCCGCCTTGAAGGCGAGGCCCCACACGCCGATCAGCCGCTCCTCGAGCCGGCCGCCGAACGCCGCCCGCAGCTTCTCCAGCACCACCCGCTTCTGGCGCTCGTTCACCCGCTCCACCGCTTCCAGGATCTCGAACCCGACACCGTATTCCCGCCCGGTCCGGATCAGCGCCTGCACGTCCTTGGGAAAGCACGACCCGCCGTACCCCGGGCCCGGGAAGAGAAAGGCCGGCCCGATGCGCCGATCGCTGCCGATCCCGATCCGGACGTCGCGCACATCGGCGCCCACCTTTTCGCAGAAGAGGGCGATCTGATTCATGAACGAGATCCGGGTCGCGAGCATCGCGTTGGCCGCGTACTTGGTCACCTCGGCCGAGGGGATGTCCATGAACAGCACCGGGTTGCCGGTCCGCACGAACGGAGCGTAGAGCTCCGCCATCACCTCCCGCGCCTCGTCGCTGTCCACCCCGACCACGATCCGGTCCGGCTTCATGAAATCGTCGATCGCCGCACCTTCCTTGAGGAACTCCGGGTTGGACACCAGGTAGAACGGCACTGCGGTCTGGGCCCGAATCGCGGCCCGCACCCGCTCGGCCGTGCCGACCGGCACGGTGGACTTGGTCACCACCACCTTGGGCGCGTTCATGTGGCGGCCGATGGTGGTGGCCACGTCCAGCACGTGCTGGAGGTCCGCCGAGCCGTCCTCGTCCGGCGGGGTGCCGACGGCGATGAAGACCACCCGGGAGCGCTCCACCGACCCGCCCACGTCGGTGGAAAAGCTGAGCCGGCCCTCGGCCTGGTTCCGTCGAACCAGCTCCTCGAGGCCGGGCTCGTAGATCGGGATGTCGTTGCGCTGGAGGCGCGCGATCTTGCCCGCGTCAATGTCGGCGCAGATCACGTCGTTGCCGGTCTCCGCGAGACAGGCCCCCGTGACGAGACCGACGTAGCCGCTGCCGATCACCGCAATGTGCATCGCTGCTCCGGAGGATCTGAAAGGCCGGGGTCGGCGTACGCTGGAGGTTCGAGAGTCACCGGCTGCCCGCCCGGTGCCGCACGCGCGGCGCCGGGCGCCGGACGGCCAGGCGGATCAGGGGCCCGGCGCAGCGGGGGCGCCGGGACCCGCGTCTCGCGATCGGGGAACGCCACCCGGGCCGGCCGGGCATCACACGGCCGCGGCCACCGCCACCGGCACGCCGCCCTCGGCCAGCGAGCGGGAGGCCGCGTCCAGCACCCGGATCACCCGGACCCCGTCCCGGTGATCGGCCCGGGGCGCGACCTCTCCCCGCACGACCTGAATGAAATGGGCGAGCTGCGCCGTGAGCGGCTCGACATTGGGCACCCGCGGAATGAAGATATCGCCCTCGCGGATCGTCAGGCTCTCGCCGTAGTTCCGATACTCGGGCGGCCGGTTGACGCCCTTGTCGTAGATGCGCAGCTTCTCGCGCGACTCCATGTCGTCGAAGACCGCCATCTGCCGCGAGCCCACCACGGTCAGGCGCCGGATCTTGTGCGGATCGAGCCACGACATCTGGACATGCGCCATGACGCCGGACCCGAAGCCCATGGTGAGAAACACCACATCTTCGATGCCGCGCTGGAGGTACGAATGGCCTTGCGCGGTCACCCGCTCCGGTTCCGCGCCGAGGAGGAAGAGCGCCACCGACACATCGTGGGGGCCGAAGCTCCAGAGCGCGTTCTCGTCCGGCCGCACCTGCCCCAGGTTCACCCGCTGGGCGTACAGGTAGTAGATCTCGCCCAGCGCCTGCTCGGCGATCAGGGCGCGGAGCCGCTCGACCACCGGATGGTACTCCAGGAGGTGCCCGGCCAGCACCGGCACGCCGCGTCGCTCGGCGGCCTCGGCCAGCCGCTCGGCGTCGGCGACGGTGAGCGCGAACGGCTTTTCCACCAGCGCCGGCACCCCCGCCTCCACCGCGCGGAGGCCCAGGTCCGCGTGGGTCCGGGCCGGGGTCGCGATGATCGCCGCGTCCACCCGCTCGAGCAGCCGGGCCGGCTCGTCGGTGAAGAAGACGCCGGGATACTGGCGCGCGAGGCGCGAGCGTACCTCCGCGCTCACGTCGCACACCGCGGCCAGGTCGGCGTCCGCCGAGGCCGCCACCGTGCGGACGTGGTTGCGGCCCCAGGCGCCCGCGCCGATGACGCCGATCCGGAGCCGGCTCACCGGTAGAAGCTCCGCACCGCCTCGATCACGGCGTCCTGCTGCTCCGAGGTGAGTTCCGGGTAGACGGGGAGCGAGAGCACCGAGTTCATGGCGGCTTCCGTGGCAGGCAGGCTACCGGGCCGGTAGCCCAGGTGCCCGAAGCAGGGTTGCAGGTGCAAGGCCCGCGGGTAGTAGACCGCGCAGCCGATCCCGCGACCCTTGAGGTGCTGCATCAGCTCGTCCCGCCGCTCGGCGCGGATCGTGTACTGGTGGAAGATGTGTTCGTTGGCCGGGTCCACCTTGGGCGGGCACACTTCCGGCAGGGTTCGGAATGCCTCGGTGTAGCGGGCGGCGTGGCGGCGCCGGGCCTCGCTCCAGGCCGCGAGATGGGGGAGCTTGGCCAGCAGGACGGCGGCCTGCAGGGTGTCCAGCCGGCTGTTGGTGCCGATCTCCTCATGGTGATACTGCTTCGCCCCCCCGTGCAGCCGGAGTTTGCGCAGCCGCTCGGCGAGGCGGTCGTCCTGGGTGACCATCATCCCGCCGTCCCCCCAGCCGCCCAGATTCTTGCTGGGGAAGAAGGAGAACGCTCCGGCCAGGCCCAGCTCCCCCGCCAGGCGCCAGGTCCCGTCCACCCGGCGCCGGGCGCCGATCGCCTGGGCAGCGTCCTCGATCACGGCGAGTCCGTGCCGGGCGGCGAGCGGCAGGATCCGCTCCAGCTCCACCATCTGCCCGAAGAGATGGACCACCACCACGGCTCGGGTTCGCGGCGTGATCGCCGCCTCGACCGCGGCGGCGGTGAGGTTGAAGGTCTCGGGATCGATGTCCGCGAACACCGGCGTGCCACCCGCGTTGTGGATGGCGCCCGCGGTGGCGAAGAACGTGAACGCGGGACAGATCACCTCGTCGCCGGGGCGGAGCCCCAGGGCCCTGAGCGGGAGCAGGAGCGCGTCGGTGCCGCTGGCGCAGGCGATCGCATGCCGGACGTGCGACACCTCGGCGATGCGCTGCTCGAGGAGCGCCACTTCCTCCCCCATGATGAAGGCCTGCCGCTCGATGACCTGCAGGAGCCGAGGGAGCACCTCGTCCTGGATGGACCGGTACTGGGCGGCCAGATCGAGGAGGGGGACGTTCACGGCGCCAAACCTAAAGGAGCCCCGGCCGGAGGGTCAATCAGTCGGAGTCGCCCGGCCTCCTCGCGGTACCCGGTTCCGCAGGCGGGACAGGTGGCGGTCCCGTCGCGGAGCTGGAGCCGGACGCCGCAGCGGCACATCCAGCCCACCCGGCGCGCGGGGACACCGACCATGAGCCCGAAGGCCGGAACGTCGCTCGTCACCACCGCCCCGGCGCCGATGAAGCAGTATTCGCCCAGGGTGACGCCGCAGAGGACCGTGGCGTTCGCGCCGATCGTGGCGCCGCGCCTGACCAGGGTGGGCTGATACTCGTGCTTGCGGGAGATGTGGCTGCGCGGGTTGAGCACGTTGGTGAACACGCAACTCGGCCCGCAGAACACGTCGTCCTCGAGGGTCACCCCTTCGTAGATCGAGACGTTGTTCTGGATCTTCACGTTGTTCCCGATCCGGGTCCCGGGCATCACCACCACGTTCTGCCCCAGGTTGCAGCGCTCGCCGATCACGGCCCCTGGCATGACGTGGCAGAAGTGCCAGATCCGGGTCCCGGCGCCCACCACGGCGCCCGCGTCGACGTAGGACGATTCGTGGACGAAGTAGTCGGCCATTCAGGGCACCTCGGCGCCGGCGTTCTCGAACCGCCCGTCCGGCGACACCAGTTTGACTTCGGTCAGGAGCTCCACGCCGAACTGGTCCGCCACCCGGCGGCGGGCCAGGGCGATGAGCCGGCGGACGTCGGCGGCCGTGCCGCCGCCCGTGTTCACGAAGTAATTGGCGTGGCGGGGCGAAATTTCGATGCCGCCGATCCGCGTCCCTTTGAGCCCCGCCGCTTCGATCAGTTGCCCGGCGGTCCGGGGACCGTCGCGGCGCTGCCAGCTCGGGCCGCCGGGGTTGCGGAACACGCTCCCGCAGCAGGGCTGGTTGAAGGGGGTCCCTTCCTCGCGCCAGCGGAAGAACTCCCCGATCTCGCGGTCAATGACGCTCCGGTCGCCCGGGACGAGCCGGACCACAGCTTCGAGCACCACCCGTCCCTCGAGCCCCGACTGGCGGTAGCCGAAGGGGATGGCGCGCCGGGGCAGCACCGTGTCCCGGCCCGAGGCATCCACCACGGTCACCTCGGCGACGACTTCGGACCAGTCCCCGCCGTGGCATCCGGCGTTCATGAACACGCCCCCCCCCACGGTGCCGGGCACCCCCACGAACCGGTGGAGCCCGAAGTACCCGGCCTGGGCGGTGCGCCGGGCGGCGAGCGGTTGCGGGAGGCCCGCGCCGAGGCGCCAGCGCTCCCCGTCGAGGCGCTCGAGCCGGTCGAGGCCCTTGCCGAGGCGGATCACCAAGGCCTCGAGCCCCTCGTCAGGCAGCAGGAGGTTCGAGCCGAGGCCGAGCGCGAACCACGGCACCCCAGCCTCCCGTGCCAGGTGGAGGGCGGCCGCCACGTCCGCCCCGTCGGCCGGCAGCAGCACCGTGGCGGGCCCGCCGATCCGGTAGGTGGAGTAGCGCGCCAGGGGCTCCTGCTCCCGGACCTCGCCCCGCACCCGTGCCCGCAGGGCCGCCGCGAAAGCGGGGTCCCGCGCGTTCATCCGGCGAGTTCTCCGAGGGACTGCCGCGCCAGTTGATGCCATTCCTGCAGCGAGCGCACCTCGCGCTCGCGGCTCCGCAGCGCGATGATCGCATCGCAGGCCGCCGAGGCCGCCGACATGGTCGTGGTGTAGGGAATCCGGTGTTGCAGCGCCGCTGCCCGCATCAGATAGTCGTCCCGCTGGGTCAGCTTGCCGAGCGGGGTGTTGATGAGCAGCTGGATGCGGCCGGAGACCAGGAGGTCGATCGCGTTCGGCCGCCCCTCGTACACCTTGAGCACCGTCTGGGCCGGGATGCCCCGCATCCGGAGATGCTTGGCGGTCCCCTCGGTGGCGTACACCGTGAACCCGAGCTCGTGGAGCCGCCGCGCGATGGGGACCACCGTCACCTTGTCGCGATCGTTCACCGTGACGAACACCCCCCCGCGCACCGGCAGCTCGCCGTCGGCCGCGTGCTGGGCCTTGGCGAAGGCCATCCCGAACGAGTCGGCGATGCCCATCACCTCGCCGGTGGAGCGCATCTCGGGGCCCAGGATCAGGTCCACCCCGTGGAGCTTGTTGAAGGGGAAGACCGCCTCCTTCACGGCCACGTAGGGCTGGACCACGTCGTCCTCGAGGCCGAGCTCGTCCAGCGTCTTGCCGACCATGACCGCCGCAGCGAGACTCGCGAACGGCACGCCGGTGGTCTTGGAGACGAAGGGCACGGTGCGCGAGGCCCGGGGGTTCACCTCGAGCACGTACACCACCCCGTCCTTGATGGCGTACTGCACGTTGATGAGCCCCACCACGCCCAGCGCCCGGGCGAAGGCCCGGGTATACTCCCGCATCTGCTCGACCTGCTGCTCGCTGATGAGGTAGGGGGGCATCACGCACGCGGAGTCGCCGGAGTGGATCCCGGCGTCCTCGATGTGCTGCATCACCCCGCCGATCACGCAGCGGGTTCCGTCGGCGATGGCGTCCACGTCGGCCTCGAAGGCGTCCTCCAGGAACCGGTCGAGCAGCACCGGATGCCCGGGCGCCACCCGGACCGCCTGCGCGAAGTACTCGCGGAGCGACGGCTCGTCGTAGACGATCTGCATCCCCCGCCCGCCCAGCACGTAGGAAGGCCGCACCAGCACCGGATACCCCACCCGGGCGGCGACCTCGACCGCGTCCTCCAGCGAGAGCGCGGTCCCCGCCGGCGGCTGGGTGACGCCCAGCTCCCGGGCCAGCGCCTCGAACCGGCGCCGGTCCTCCGCCGCGTCGATCGCGTCGGGCGAGGTGCCCAGGATCTTCACGCCCGCCGCCTCGAGACCCCGGGCCAGCTTGAGCGGGGTCTGCCCGCCGAGCTGCACCACCACCCCGAGCGGCTGCTCGACATGCACGATCTCGAGCACGTCCTCGAGGGTGAGCGGCTCGAAATAGAGCGCGTCCGACATGTCGTAGTCGGTCGAGACGGTTTCCGGATTCGAGTTCACCATCACGGTCCGGTAGCCCAGCTCCCGAAACGCCATGGTCGCCCGGACGCAGCAGTAATCGAACTCGACCCCCTGCCCGATCCGGTTGGGCCCGCTCCCGAGAATGACGATGGTGTGGTGCCCCTCCCCCCTGGCCTCGTTTTCTTCGTCGTAAGAGGAGTAGAGGTAGGGCGTCCGCGACGGGAACTCGCCCGCGCAGGTGTCCACCACCTTGTACGCCGGCCGAATCTGGAGCCGGTGGCGGAGCGCCCGGATCGCTTCCTCCGGCACCCCCCAGAGGTCGCCGAGCTGGCGGTCCGAGAAGCCCAGCCGCTTCATCCGGCGGAGCGCCGGCGCCAGGGCGGCCTCGGCGGCGGCGCCATCGGCGGCGCGCCGCCGCGCCGCCCAGTCCCGCTCCGCCTCGACCAGCTCCGCCATCTGCCCCAGAAACCAGGGATCGATCCCGGTCCGCTCGGCGATCTCCTCGATCGAGATGCCGAGCAGCAGGGCTCGCTTGACCTGGAAGATCCGCTCCGGCGTGGGGGTGCGGATCGCCGCCTTGATCTCCTCCGGCGAGAGGTCGCTCAACCGGTCGTCCTCGGGGCGGCTCCCCACCACCCACCCCGCCCGGTCCGCTTCGAGCGCCCGGAAGCCCTTCTGGAAGGCTTCCTTGAAGGTCCGGCCGATCGCCATCGCCTCGCCCACCGCCTTCATCTGGGTGCCGAGCCTGGGGTCGGCCTCGGGGAACTTCTCGAAGGCGAAGCGGGGCACCTTGACCACCACATAGTCGAGCACCGGCTCGAAGGACGCGGGCGTGGTCTTGGTGATGTCGTTCGGCAGCTCGTCCAGCCGGTAGCCGACCGCGACCTTGGCGCCGATCCGGGCGATCGGAAACCCGGTAGCCTTGGAGGCCAGCGCGGAAGAACGCGAGACCCGGGGATTCATCTCGATCACGAGCTGTTCCCCGTCCCGGGGGTTGACCGCGAACTGGATGTTGCAGCCGCCCGCCGCCACCCCCACCTCGCGGATGATCTTGATCGCGCTGTCCCGCATCACCTGGTATTCCCGGTCGGTCAGCGTCATCGCCGGTGCCACGGTGATCGAGTCGCCGGTGTGCACGCCCATCGGATCCAGGTTCTCGATGGAGCAGACGATCACGACATTGTCCGCCCCGTCCCGCATCACCTCCAGCTCGAACTCCTTCCAGCCGATCACGCTCTGCTCGATCAGCACCGAGTGCACCGGCGAGAGATCGAGCCCGCGTTCCACGGCCGCGGCGAGCTCCTCGCGGTTGTAGGCGATCCCGCCGCCCGTCCCGCCCAGGGTGAACGACGGCCGGATGATCGCGGGGTAGCCGGTCTCCTCCACCGCCGCGAGCCCGCTCTCCACGTCCCGCACCACCCGGCCCCGCGGCGTCCGGAGCCCGATCCGGGCCATCGCCTTGGCGAACTCCTCGCGATCTTCCGCCACCCGGATCGCCCGCTCGTTGGCGCCGATCAGCTCCACCCCGTAGCGCGCCAGCGTCCCGTCGCGGTGGAGCGCCATCGCCACGTTGAGCGCGGTCTGCCCGCCCATCGTGGGGAGCAGCGCGTCGGGCCGCTCCCGCTCGATCACCCGGGCCACCCACTCCGGGGTGACCGGTTCCAGGTAAGTCCGATCGGCCAGCTCCGGGTCGGTCATGATGGTGGCCGGGTTGGAGTTCACCAGAATGACCCGGTAGCCCTCCTCTTTCAGGGCCCGCACCGCCTGGGTGCCGGAGTAATCGAACTCGGCGCCCTGGCCGATCACGATCGGCCCCGAGCCGAGCAGCAGGATGGAGTGGAGGTCAGTCCGTTTGGGCATTCACCAAGTCCTGGAGCGTCTGGTCCAGCGGGATCCGGGGCATCCACCCGGTGGCGGCCCGGAGCCGTGTGGC
>DATLZT010000128.1:0-6502 GCA_035573835.1 Gemmatimonadales bacterium | reverse complement strand
TGGCGGGCGGCGATGCGGTCCGATCGATCACACGACCCGGTCGCGCACCGGCGCGCCATCGAAGAAGAGGGTGAGGTTCTCGAGCGCCCGCATGCCCATGGCGATCCGGGTCTCGAGCGTGGCGCTCCCGAGATGGGGCAGCAGCATCACGTTCTCCATCTCCAGGAACGCCGGGGTGATCCTCGGCTCGTGTTCGTGCACGTCGAGCCCCGCACCGGCCAGGCGGCCGGCGCGGAGCGCCTCCGCCAACGCCGCCTCGTCCACCACGTCGCCCCGGGCGGTGTTGACGAGGAGCGCCGTGGGCTTCATGAGCGCGAGGCGGTCGGCGTCGATCAGGTGGCGGGTCTCGGGAGTGGCCGGGCAGTGGAGCGAGACCACGTCGGCCTCCCGGAGGAGCTCCTCCAGCGTGGCGCGGGGCTCCGCCCCCAGCTCCTCCGCCACCCCCGGCGGCGGCGGGTAGGGATCGTGGTAGATCACCCGCATCCCGAAGCCGTGGCGGGCCCGCCGGGCCACCGCCCGGGCGATCCGGCCGAACCCCACCAGGCCGAGCGTCTTGCCGCCCAGCTTGGTCCCGAGCATGTGGGTGGGCCGCCAGCCGGTCCACGCGCCCGACCGGACGTGCCGTTCCCCCTCGCCCAGGCGGCGGGCCACGCCCAGGATGAGCCCGATCGCGATATCGGCCGTGTCGTCGGTGAGGACCTCAGGGGTGTTGGTCACGGTGAGCCCCCTGGCCCGGGCGGCGTCGACATCGATGTGGTTGTACCCGACGCCGAAGTTGGCCAGGATCCGGGCCCGGAGCGGCTCGGCGCAGAGCACCTCCGCCGTGAACCGGTCGGTCACCGTGGGCACGATCCCGTCGGCGGTCCGGAGGGCCTCCTGGAGCTCGGCCGGGGTGAGGGGCCGATCGTCCGGGTTGAGGCCGACGTCGAACCGCCGGGTCAGCTCCTCCTCCACCGGCCGCGGCAGGCGGCGGGTCACCACGACCCTGGGCCGCGCGCTCATCGGGTCACCATCACGCGGGCGCCGGACCGCCGGGCGAGCGCGGCCGCCACCGTGGCCCCCAGTTCGTCGGGACTCGGCGCCACCACCAGCCCGGCGGAACGCATGAGCTCCGCCTTTTCCGCCGCGCTGTCGCCGAAGGCGCTGATGATCGCCCCGGCGTGCCCCATCCGGCGCCCCTTGGGCGCGGTGAGCCCGGCCACGTAGCCGATCACCGGTTTGCTCATCTCCGACTTGACGTAGAGCGCCGCGTCGGCCTCCTGCGGCCCGCCGATCTCGCCGATCATCATGACCGCCTCGGTCTCCGGGTCCATCTCGAAGAGCTCCAGCATGTCGACGAACGAGCTGCCGTTGATCGGGTCGCCGCCGATCCCGACGCTGGTCGAGACCCCGATGCCGAGGGCGTTCATCTGCGACGCCGCCTCGTAGCCGAGGGTGCCGGAGCGGGTCACCACGCCCACCGTGCCCCGACGGTAGATATGGCCCGGCATGATGCCGAGCATGCACTTCCCGGGACTGATGATGCCGGCGCAGTTGGGGCCGATGAGCGTGGTGCGGCGCTCCCGGGGATAGCGCCGCAGGTACCGCTTCACCATCATCATGTCCTGCGCCGGGATCCCGTCGGTGATGGCGACCACCAGGCGGATCCCGGCGTCGGCGGCCTCCATGATGGCGTCGGCGCAGAACGGGGCCGGCACGAAGATGATGCTGGCGTCGGCCCCGGTGGCACGCACCGCCTCCTTCACCGTGTTGAAGACCGGCCGCCCCAGGTGGGTCGTGCCGCCCTTGCCGGGCGTCACCCCGCCCACGACGTTGGAGCCGTAGGCGATCATCTCGCGGGCATGGAACGTGCCCTTGTCGCCGGTGAAGCCCTGGATGAGGATCCGGGTGCGCTGGTCGATGAGGATGCTCATGGCTGGATGCCCCCCGCGGCCGCCCGTGGCCGGGACCGGTACGCCTCCACCGCCTTGGCGGCCGCGTCGGCGAGGGTGTCCGCCATGATGATCGGGAGCCCGCTCTCCCCCAGGATCCGGCGGCCCTCCTCCACATTGGTGCCCGCGAGCCGGACCACCAGCGGCACCGCCGGTGCGAGCTCGTGGACCGCGCGAACCACCCCCTCGGCGACCCAGTCGCATCGGTTGATCCCGGCGAAGACGTTCACCAACACGGTGCCCACCCGCACGTCGGCCAGCACCAGCCGGAAGGCCGCGGCCACCCGCTCGGGCGAGGCGCCGCCCCCGATGTCGAGGAAGTTCGCCGGCGCGCCGCCGGCGTGCTTGATCATGTCCATGGTGGCCATCGCGAGCCCGGCCCCGTTGACGATGCACCCGATCTCGCCGTCGAGGGCGACGTAGTTGAATCCGTGCTCCGCCGCCTGCGCCTCCCGCGGATCCTCCTCGGCGTAATCCCGGAGCTCGGCCACGCCGGGCCGCCGGAAGAGCGCGTTCTCGTCGAAGCTCATCTTGGCGTCGAGCGCCAGCACCGCGCCGTCCCGCGTCACCACCAGGGGGTTGATCTCCACCATCGTCGCGTCGAGGTCGCGGAAGGCCCGGTAGGCACCGAGGATGGTGGTGACCGCCCGGTTCACCTGGGCGGCGCCGAGCCCCAGGCCGAACGCGAGCTCCCGCGCCTGGAACGCCTGCATCCCGACCGCGGGCTCCACCACTTCCCGCAGCAGCGATCCCGGGGCCTTCTGGGCGATCTCCTCGATCTCCATACCCCCTTCGGGCGAGGCCAGCACCACGATCCGCTCCCGCTTCCGGTCGAGCACCAGCCCGAGGTAGAGCTCCCGCTCGATCGGCACCGCCGCCTCGACGTAGATCCGGTGCACCACCCGGCCCTCGGGGCCGGTCTGGTGGGTGACGAGGCGCTTCCCGAGCAGCTCCCGGGCCGCCGAGCGCACCTCGTCCTCCGTGCCGCAGAGCTTGATGCCGCCCGCCTTGCCCCGCGCCCCCGAGTGGATCTGCGCCTTCACGACCCAGCGGCTCCCCCCGATCTCCGCGGCCCGATAGACCGCCTGGTCGGCGCTGTAGGCCACCCCACCGGGCGGCACCGCGACGCCGAACCCGGCCAGGAGCTCCTTCGCCTGGTATTCGTGGATGTCCACCGCCGGTCTCCTTATCGTTTCGCGCCGATCGCCTCGGCGATCGCCACGATGTTGCCCGCCATCCGGGCGCTCGCGGCGTCGATCATCTTGCCGTCCAGCTGCGCCGCGCCCCGCCCCTCCCGCTCCGCCTCGGTGAGCGCGGCCAGGATCCGGCGCGCCCGCGCGACCTCGTCCGGCGGCGGGGTGAAGACCTCGTTCGCCAGCGGGACCTGCGACGGGTGGATCGCCCACTTGCCCTCGTAGCCCAGCGCGGCGGCTCGGCGGGCCGCCGCCCGGAAGCCCTCCGGGTCGCGGAAGTCGCCGAACGGCCCGTCGATGGGGCGGAGCCCGTGGGCCCGACAGGCCACCACCACCCGGACGAGCGCCGCGTGCCACTGATCCCCGGGATACTCCGGGTTCAGGCCGCCGATGCTCACCGTGCGGGCCCGGACGCTGGCCGCGAGATCGGCCACCCCGAAATGCATCGCCTCGAGGCGCGGACTGGCCTGGGCGATCGCCTCGACGTTCGCCAGGCCGAGGGCCGTCTCGATCAGTACCTCGATGCCGATCCGGTGCGGGATGCCCCGGGCCACCTCGATCTGGCTGAGGAGCGCGTCCACCAGGTAGACGTCGGCAGGCACCCCGACCTTGGGGACGAGGATGGTGTCGAGGCGGTGCCCCGCCTGCTCCACCACGTCGACCAGGTCGCGGTACATGTAGTGGGTGTCGATGCCGTTGACCCGGACGCAGACGGTCTTGCCGCGCCCGTGCCAGTCGAGCTCGAGCAGCCCGGCGATCACGTTGGCGCGGGCCCGTTCCTTGTCGCCCGGCGCCACCGCGTCCTCCAGGTCGAGGAAGACACAGTCGGCCTCGCTCTCGAGCGCCTTCGGGAAGAGCGCGGGGTTGGAGCCCGGCACGGCGAGCTCGCTCCGTTGGAGCCGGGGGCGGGCCGGCTCGTGACGCGCGTGGCTCATCGGGCGGCGGCCGCGGCGGGGGTCGGCGCCCCGGCCGGCTGCGCCGTGGGCTGGGCGTCGAGCGCGCGGGCGACGGGCCGTCCCTCGAGCGGCCTCGCGGTGCGGCGCCAGTGCTCCTGCGCGGCGGCCACACCGGTCCCGAGCTCCACCTCGATCCCCACGTCGCGCATGGCCATCTCGGCGCCGGCCAGGGCGCCCGCCAGCATGAGCTCGTTCAGGTCCCCCAGGTGGCCGATCCGGAACAGCCGGCCAGCCACCCGGGCGAGCCCGGCACCGAGGGAGAGGTTGTAGCGCCGGAAGGCCACGTCGATCACCGCGGCCCCATCGACTCCGGGCGGCACCATGATGGCGCTCACCGTGTCGGAGTACCATTGGGGCGCCCTGGCGCACAGCGCGAGCCCCCAGGCGCGCACCGCGGCCCGGACCCCCTCGGCCAACCGGCGGTGCCGGGCGAAGACCTCCTCCAGCCCCTCCTCGTCGAGCAGCATCGTGAGCGACTCACGCAGCCCGTAGAGCAGCGACAGCGCCGGTGTGTACGGGAAGTAGCCGCTCGCGTTGTGCTTCATCATGTCGCCGAAATCGAAGAAGACCCGGGCGCAGCGCGCCTGCTCCCGGGCGGCGAGCGCCTTCGGGCTGGCGCAGACCACGGCGAGCCCGGCGGGGAGCATGAGGCCCTTCTGGGACCCGGTCACGGCGAGGTCCACACCCCACTCGTCCATGCGGAAGTCGATGCTCCCGATCGAGCTCACCCCGTCCACGTAGAGCAGCGCCGGGTGACGCACCGCGTCCATCACCCGCCGCACCGCCGCGACGTCGCTGGTGACGCCGGTCGCGGTCTCGTTGTGGACGATCATGACGCCCTTGATCCGGTGCTGCCGGTCGGCGGCGAGCGCCGCCTCGATCCGGTCGATCGGCGCGCCCTCGCCCCACTCCACGTCGAGGATCTCGACGTCGAGCCCGATCCGCTGCGCGAGGTCGATCCAGAGGTGGCTGAAATGCCCGTACCGGGGGGCGAGCACCCGGTCGCCCGGCGACAGGGTGTTGGCGAGCGCCGCCTCCCAGCCGCCGGTTCCGCTCGCCGGGAAGATGAACGGCTGGCCGTCCGCCGTCCGGAAGAGGCGCTTCAGGTCGCGGAACAGGCCGAACGGCAGCTCGGGAAAGCGGGAGGAGCGGTGGTCCTCCATCGCTACGTGCATCGCGCGGAGGATCCGATCGGGGACGTTGGTGGGACCGGGAACGAACAGGAAGTGACGACCGGGCATGGGATCCTCGGCGCTGGAGATAACCGGTGCGAGAGCTCCGGGCTCTCGCGCGAATCATCGTCGGCGCCCATATTGCGGCGCCGACTACCCCGCACCGGGGAGGACCATGCCGGCGACCCCATCGCCCGCCGATCCGCGGGCGCTGTTGACGGATCTCTATTGGGCGGCTGTCACCGCAGCCGCGCCGGGACCCGCCGTGGATGCCGCGCTGGCCTCCACCGACGTGGAGCTCAAGCGTCGGGTGCACATCATCGCGCTCGGCAAGGCCGCCCACCCGATGGCGGCCGCCGCCGTCGCACGCCTCCGCGAGCGCGGAGTCGAGCCCGCCGGGGGGATCGTGGTGTCCCCGACGGTCGAAACGCCCCCGCATCCGGGCCTCGCCGCGGTGCCCGGGGACCACCCCGTACCGGGCCGCCGCTCACTGGACGCGGCCGCGCGGCTCGGCGAGGTCGCCCGCCGAGTCCGTCCGGAGGACGAAGCGTGGGTCCTGCTGTCGGGCGGCGCCACCAGCCTGGTGGGCGCCCCGGTCGACGGGGTGTCCCCCGCCGACCTCGCCAGCCTCTACCGCCTGCTGCTCGGTTCGGGGCTGGATATCGCCGCGATGAACGCGGTGCGGAAGCGGTTCAGCCGCTGGGGCGCGGGCCGCCTGGCCGTCGCCCTTCGCGGGGCCCGAGTGAAAAATTTCACAATCTCCGATGTGATCGGCGACGACCTGGCGTCGATCGGCTCCGGTCCCTGCGTGCCCGATGAAACGTCGGCCGCGGAGGTGCGATCGCTGCTCACCTCCGCGGCATTGTGGGGAGCGATCCCTGAAGCGATGCGCCGGATGATCGCGGCGACGGAACGAGGCGAGCTCCCGGAGACGCCGAAGCCGGGAGACCCGGCTTTCGAGGGCGTCGAGGTTCGTCTCGTGGCGAGCAACCGCCTGGCGCTGGCGGCGGCGGCTCGCCGCGCCACCGCGCTGGGCATCCCGGCGCACATCGTGGACGCCGGGCTCGCCGGCGAGGCCGCCGAGGCCGGCCGGCGGGTGGCGCGGTATCTCCTAGATAACGTCCCGGCGCGGATCGCGCAACCCGAGCTGCATAATTATACCGCGTGCTTCATCTGGGGTGGCGAGACGACCGTCACCCTGGGCCCGGGCGCCGCGGGCCTCGGCGGCCGCAACCAGGAGCTTGCGCTGG
>DATLZT010000127.1:0-2394 GCA_035573835.1 Gemmatimonadales bacterium | reverse complement strand
GAGGCGCCCCCCGCCGGGGTCGTGACGCTGGTGCTGGCGGGGGGCGCCGAAGGCGAGGCGCTCGAGCTCCTGGCCACGGTGCAGACGGCCGATCGCCCCTGGTACCTGGTGGGCGCCGCGAGCGACCATCGCCTGGCGGCGGCCGCGCTCCAGCGCGGCGTGCGCGATTACTTCGCCCTCCCCGACGACCTGGGCCTCCTCCGCCGCTCCCTCGAGCGGGAGGGTCGGGAGGCGAAGGGACGGACCAGTGCCGAGGTCTTCGCCGCCGAGGAGCGGCGGGCGGTGGGGTTCGACGCGATCATCGGCCGGAGTCCGGCGCTCCGCCAGACGATCGAGCGCGCCGCCCGGGTGGCGCAGCATCGGGACGTGACGGTGCTGATCGGGGGGGAGACGGGAACCGGCAAGGAGCTCCTCGCGCGCGCCATCCACTACCACAGCCCCCGGGCCGCGGCGCCGTTCGTCGAGATCAACTGCGCCGCCATCCCGGCCCAGCTCCTCGAGAGCGAGCTGTTCGGGCACGAGAAGGGCGCCTTCACCGGCGCGGCCGCCGCCAAGCCGGGGCTCTTCGAGCTGGCCCACGGGGGCACCGTCTTCCTGGACGAGATCGGCCACCTGCCGCTCGAGCTCCAGCCCAAGCTGCTCCGCGCGCTCGAGGGGCGGGAGGTGCGGCGGGTCGGCGGCCAGGCGACGCGCAAGGTGGACGTGCGGGTCATCGCGGCCACCCATGTCGACCTCGCGGCTGCGGTGACGCGGGGGGAGTTCCGGGAAGACCTCTATTACCGGCTCAACGTGGTGGCGCTCACCCTGCCCCCGCTCCGCGAGCGACAGGACGACGTCGAGCTCCTGGCCGAGACGTTCGTCGCCCGGCTCGCCACCGGCTACGGGCTCCCGGTGCCGCCCCTCTCGCCGGAGGTGCGGGCCGCGCTCCGCGCCCACCACTGGCCCGGCAACGTGCGCGAGCTCCGGAACGCGATCGAGCGCGCCCTGGTGCTCTCGCCCCCCGGCACCCTCCGGCTCGAGGAGCTCCGGGCCAGCCGGCCGGCCGATCGGCCCGCCGGGGCGGCCGGCGGCCCGATCCCGTTCCCGGCCGAGCTGCACACGATCGTGCGCGCCGCGGTGCTCGCCATGCTCGAGCTCACCGGCGGCAACAAGAGCGAGGCGGCCCGCCGCCTCGGTATCTCCCGGCCCCGGCTCCAGCGGGTGCTGGACGGGAAGCCGGACGAGGCCTAACGACGGAGATGCGCATGCCCCACACGCGGTTCCCACCCGTCGCCCTGGCGGCCCTCGCCCTCGCGCTGTTCGGCTGCTCCGACTCGGACGGCCCCGGCTCGGGCTGCGAGACCCGCTGCCCGGCCGGCGAGTTCAACTTCGTCGAGCTGGCGCCGGACGCGCCGCCGCTCTACCAGGACGCGGTGACCTTCTGGGCGTACACCCACCGGGACGGCGAGGCCCGGCTGTATTTCCGCGACCCCCAGACCGGCGGCCCGGGCGAGGAATTCGTCCGGCTCCGGATCGACGCGGGCGCGCTCCTGGCGCGGCCCGACGGCTCGCCGTTCGGCGCGGTCGACTCGATCCGGGTCACGCTCCGCGTGGTCGATCCGGCCGTCTTCCAGGTGGAGCTCGAGCCGTCGGGGCTCGCCTTCAACCCGCTCGAGCCGGCCGAGCTCAAGTTCCACTACAACCACGCCGACTACGACTTCGACGACGACGACGACGTCGACGAGGAGGACTTGGCGCTCGAGGGCCGGCTCACCATCTGGCGCCAGGAGCGCCCGGGCGACCCGTTCGTCCGGCTGAGCTCGCTGCTCCAGGTCGAGATCGACGAGGTCGAGGCGGAGCTCCTCGGCTTCAGCCGGTACGCGATCTCCTACTGAGCCACGGGGCGCCGCCGTGATGTCCTCCCCCTCGCCCGGCTTCGACCCGCTGCGCCGGCTCCGCGAGCTGGTGGCGGACGGGCGCTTCCAGGAGGCGCTCGACGCCTACCGCGGGGCGGAGGAGGGGGACGCGCGCCGGCAGCCCGAGGCGCGGCTCCTCGCCGGCACCGCCGCGCTCCGGCTGGGCGAGCTGGACGTCGCGGTCTCGCTGGTGGAGTCGGCGCTGGACGGCTTCCGCGCCCGGGGCGACGCCGACGGCCGGATGCGGGCCACCAACCTGCTGGGGGCGATCGCCTTCGAGCGCGGGCGGCTGGACGAGGCCGAGCGGCGCTTCCGTGAGGCGCTGGCCCTGGCGCGCGAGCTGGACGACACGCTGATGGCCGCGCGGGCCTCCAACAACCTCGCCTCCGTGGCGCACCTCCGGGGCCGGCCCGACGAGGCGCTGGGCCTCTATCGCTCGGCGCTCCTGGCGCACCAGCGCCTGGGCGACCGCCGCGGTGCGGCGGAGACCTGCCACAAC
>DATLZT010000126.1:0-4145 GCA_035573835.1 Gemmatimonadales bacterium | reverse complement strand
CTGCCACAACCTGGGCCTCACCTTCCGCCAGCTCGCCGACTGGCCCCACGCCGAGGACGCCGTCTCGGAGGCGGTGCGGCACGCGGCGCTGGTGGGGGAGCGGTCGCTCCTCGCGCTCGTGATCGCCGGGCGGGCCGAGCTCGAGCTGGAGCGGGGGGAATACGAGATGGCGCGCCAGGCGCTCGCCCGGAGCGCGGAACTCGCCCACGCCGCCGGGGACGGGATCGGGGCGGCCGAGGTGGGCCGCCTGCGGGCCCTGCTCGCGCTGCGCGTGGGCGACTACCCGGGCGCCGCCCGCGAGGCCGAAGCGGCGAGGGCCGAGGCGGAGCGGCTGGGCAGCGCGCTGCTCCAGGCCGAGTGCGCCGCCGCCGCGGCCCGGGCCTGGCGGGCACTCGGCCACGCCGAGGAGGCGGAAGCGCGCCGCGCCGAAGCGGAGCGGCTCTTCCGCTCCCTCGGCGCGGTCCGGCTGCTGGAGGATCTCGCGGCGAGCTGGCGCTGAGCCGGGCTCAGACGGGGGCCAGCCGCCAGCGCACCACGACCCGGGCCACCACGTCTCCGGCGGCGTCGCTGATCTCGGCCGCCACGTCGAAGTCCCGCGGCGCGGCGATCGCGGCGGGCACCTCGCAGCGGCACACCGCCACCAGCCGCCCCCGCGCCTTCTTCCGGAACTCGATCGACAGCCCGGTCACGATCCCCCGCACCGTGGGGGGGAGCCCCGCGGTCATGGCGAGGCCGCTCGCGAGCTCGCCCAGGTTGGCGAGCGCCACCGCATGGACCGACGCCAGGTGGTTGCGCACCCGGCGGCGGTCCCGCATCTCCAGCCTCGCGTAGCCCGGCTCGAGCGCCCGCACCCGGGCGCCGATCGTCCCGCTGTAGGGCACCATCCACCCCAGCAGACGATCGAACAGCCAGGGCCCGCCGGGCAGGGACCGGAGCCGCTGCCACGTCCCCACGATCCGCGCCCCCGGTGCGGCCGTCGTCCGGCTCATCGCGTCCCGCCCAGGGCGCCGGCCCGCACCAGCGCGTCGATGACGAGGTAGAGCCCCACCACCACCAGGATCGCCCCGAGACCCACGAAGAGCGACGGCCGCATCGACCAGGAGTGCGGCAGCCCCCACTCGGTGCGCTCCTCGAAGATCTCGCGCATCTCGTGGCGGAACAGGACCAGCAGGCCGCCGAGCGCCACGACCAGGAGCCCGGCCGCGATGAACCACGCCGGCGCCGGCTCGGCCGCGCCGGCCAGGAGCTGGTGGGTGAGCATCCCGATCGTGGCCGCCGCCCAGGCGGCCAGGATCACCCGGAACCCGAGCCGGGCGATCCGCTGGCGTCGGGGCGGCTTTCTCAGCCGTGGCATCGGAGGATCGGGTGGTTCAGGAGACCCGGTGGGCGCGCGGCGCCGGCCGCCAGCGGCGGATCACCTGATGGTAGATCACCGCGTTCACCACGACCACCGCGAGCCCCAGGCCGATCTGGAGCTCGCGGGTGAGGGCACCGGGATAGAGCAGCGGCACGAGGTAGTGCTCGATGAAGCTCCCGTCGTAGCCCGCCGCGCCGGCGCGGCGGCGGAGCCAGTTCTCGAGCGGCGTGAGGGGGCAGACCCATCCCGCCATCGAGATCACCGCCCCCCACGCCGCGGCGGGGAGGTGGAGCCAGGCGAGCCGCGGACGCCGCAGCGCCAGGAGCCCGCCCAGCACCACGAACAGCACGAAGGCCACGTGGATCACGACCACCACGTCGGCCAGGAACGAGTGGAATCGCATCGGTCAGCCGTCCGCCGCGGCCAGCGGCCGCGCGGCTCAGGCCACCCCCTGGAGCTCGCGCTGGTGCTCCGCCGCCACCTTCGCCGCCACCTCCGGCGGCGCCTCGGCGTAGCCCCGGAACTTCTGCCGGAAGGTGCCGCGGCCATGGGTGAGCGAGTGGAGCGCGGTGGAGTACCGATAGAGCTCCGCCTCCGGCACGATGGCCAGCACCTTGGTGAGCCGCCCCGCCTGCTCGGTGCCGAGGATCTGCCCCCGGCGGGCGCTCAGGTCGCCCATCACGTCGCCCAGCACGTCGCCGGGGGCGAGGACCTCGACGTCCATGAGCGGCTCCAGCAGCACCGGCCGGCACTTCGGCGCCACGTTCCGGAAGGCGAGGATGCCCGCCATCTTGAACGACATCTCGTTCGAGTCGACGTCGTGGTACGACCCGTCGTAGCACTCGGCACGGAAGTCCACCACCGGGTAGCCCGCCACCGGCCCCCGCTGGGCCGCCTCCTGGATCCCCTTGTCCACCGCCGGGATGTACTTGTTCGGGATCACCCCGCCCACGATGCTGTCGACGAACTCGTAGCCGGCGCCGCGCGGGAGCGGCGAGAGCCGGATCCAGCAGTCGCCGTACTGGCCCCGCCCGCCGGTCTGCTTCTTGTGCTTGCCCTGGCCCTCGGCCTTCCCCTTGATCGTCTCGCGGTACGCCACCTTGGGCCGCACCAACTCGGCGTGCACCCCGAACTTCCGCTGGAGCCGGCCGAGCACGATCTCGAAGTGCCGCTCGCCCATCCCGTGGATCAGCGTCTGCCCCAACTCCGAGCTGTACTCGAAGTGGAAGGTCGGATCCTCCTCGTGCAGCTTGTGGAGCCCCGCGGCGAGCTTGTCCTCCTCGCCCCGCTGCTTCACCACCACCGCCGAGGTCGCCACCGGCTCGGGGAACGGGATCGGCGGGAGCCGCACCGGGTGCTCCCGGCGGCAGAAGGTGTCGTTGGTGTGGGTGTCGCGCAACTTGGCCACCGAGCCGATGTCGCCCGCCGCGAGCTCCGCCACCTCGAGCCGCTCCTTCCCCTGCTGCACCGACAGGTGGTTGAGCTTCTCGGCCACGTTGTGCTCGGCGTTCCACACCTCGTCGCCGCTCCGGATCGTGCCGCGATAGATCCGGAAGAGCGTCACGTCGCCCACGTGCGGTTCCGAGACCGTCTTGAACACCCGTCCCACCAGCGGGGCGTCGCCGGGCACCCCCGGCGGCAGCGGCGCCTCCAGCGGCGAGGGGAGCAGCTCCACCATCTTGGTGAGGAGCGCCCGGATCCCGTAGGTGAGCTCGGCGCTGCCGCAGAAGAGGGGGACGATCTCGCCCGCCAGCACCGCCTTCTTCATCGCGCCGAGCACCTCGTCGCGGGAGATCGTCTCGCCGCCCAGGTAGCGCTCGAGCAGGTCGTCGTCGCTCGAGGCCACCGCCTCGGTGAGCTGCTCGGTGTACCGGTCGAACCGCTCCCGGTACTCCTCGGGCAGCGGGACCTCGTCGTACTCCCCCGTCTTGGTGCCCTTCTTGAAGAAGTGCGTCTTGCCGGAGAAGAGGTTGATGATCCCGTGGAACTGGGGCCCGTCGCCCACCGGGATCTCCACCGGCACCACCTTGGGCGAGAGGTGCTCCTTCACGTCCTGGAACACCCGCTCGAAGTCGGCGTGCTCCTTGTCCATCTGGGAGACGAAGATGAGCCGCGGCAGGTGGAGGTGGTCGCACACCTCCCAGACCTTCTCGGTGCCCACCTCGACGCCGGTGGTGCCGCCGATGACGACCACGGCGGCATCGGCCGCGTGGAGGCCGGTCACCGCCTCGCCGAAGAAGTCCAGGTAGCCGGGGGTATCGATCAGGTTGAGCTTGGTGTCCATCCACTCGGCGTAGGCCAGCGCGAGACTGATGGAGTGCTGCCGCTCGATTTCGTCGGGGGTGTAGTCGGTGAGGGTGCTGCCGTCCTTGATCGACCCGTGACGTCGGCTCGAGCCGGAGACGAACGCCAGGGCGTCGACGAGGGTCGTCTTGCCGCTCGAGCCGTGGCCCACGAAGGCCACGTTTCGAACGGCCTGCGAGCCATAGACCTTCATGGGCTCGGCCTCCTCGGGAGATGGGGATTCCCATATTGCGACCCGGCCCCGAGGCTGTCAAATCGGGGCGCCGCGGCGATCCCGCCCCCTCCCGCCGCAAAACGATGCCAGTCGGGAACTTGGCGGCCCCTATCGTGGGCCCATGCGATTCGTGGCCGAAACGGTGCTGCCGGTCTATCTGCGGGAGCTCGAGCGGGCGCTCGACGCGGCGCTCCCCCGGGCGCCCGAGGGCCGCGTCCGTCGGGCCCTCGGGCGCCTTTGCCGGCGGGTCCGTCGAGCCGTAGGCTCATC
>DATLZT010000125.1:0-10786 GCA_035573835.1 Gemmatimonadales bacterium | reverse complement strand
TGCCGGTATACTACCCGTCGGTGACGATCGACGGCCGCCGCTTCGCCGACGGCGGCTTGCGTGGGCCCCTGCCGCTCGCGCCCGCGGCCCGGAGCGGGGCCGCCGTGGTGGTGGCGGTCGACACCGGACCCGGGTTCGACGCATCGGCGCCCGACGCGCGCCTCCCCGCGCCGCCGCTCCTCCGGGCGCACGACGACGCCACCGGCATCCTCATGGCCGCCGTCACGGCCGCGGAGCTCGCCCTCTGGCGCGCGCTCCCCGCCCGCCCGCACCTGGTCTACGTGCGGCCGCGTTGCGAGCGCGGGGTGACCTTCCGCACCGACCTGGCCGAGGCCTATCTGGAGGAAGGGTATCGCGCCACCCGCGCCGCTCTTGACCGCGAACCGGGGCTGGCCAAATTGCGACGATGACGGGGCGGCCGGCGCTCGAGCGGTCGGCGCCCCACCCGCACCCCTCACCGAGAGGCCGATGAAAGCGTCCGAGGTCATGGTCCCCAACCCGCACGTCGCCGTGGCGGGCGCCGCCGCGAGCGAGGTGGCGATCATGTTCCGCGACCGGAACATCTCGGTCGTGCCCGTGGTCGACGACCACCGTACCCGCCGCCTCCTCGGCGTGCTGAGCGACCGCGACATCGTCACCCGCTGCATCGCCGCCGGCAAGCACCCCTGGCATACCCGCGCCGACGAGCTGATGCGGACCAACACCTGCGTGGTGCGCCCCGACCAGGAGCTCGACGGCTTCGAGGTCCGGATGGATCACGACCCCAACGAGTCCCATCTCCGCGCCACGATCACCGTGGTGGACGGGCAGGGATGCGTGCTCGGCTTCATCAGCCATCCCGAGCAGGTGCCCGGCGTCCGGGTGGTCTGGGGCTGACGATGGGGGCGGTGCGGATCTTCACCGTCGCCGAGGCGGAGCGGACCCTCCCGCTGGTCGAGCGGGTGGTGCGCGACCTCCGCGCCGAGTACCCCCGCTGGCGCGACGCGGTGGCGCGGTTCGAGGTCCTGGCCGCCGGCGCCCGCGCCGAGGGGGGCGAGAGCCCCGAGCTCAGGGCGGCGCGGGAGGCGGTCGGCGCCCATGCCGAGCGGATCAACGGCTATCTCCAGGAGCTCGACCGCGTCGGCTGCGTGTTCAAGGGCTTCGAGGCCGGGCTGGTGGACTTCTATTCGCTCCGGGAGGACCGGCTCGTCTTCCTCTGCTGGCGGCTCGGCGAGCGGCGCATCGAGTGGTGGCATGAAGTCGAGGCCGGCTTCGCGGGGCGCCAGCGGATCGACCAGCTCATGCTCACGGGCGTGGTGGGATGATCCGGCTCTGGCTGGTGCTGCACCTGTTGGGCTTCGTGCTCTGGCTCGGCGGGGCCATGGCCGGCATGGTGCTCGGCGTCCGGGGCCGCCGGGAGGATCGGGCCCAGCTCGGCGCCGTGGTGCGGGCCCAGGCCGCCATCCAGAAGATGCTGGTCGCCCCGGGCGCGCTCGTCACCGTGCTCTCCGGCCTCATCCTCACGTTCCGGGTCGACTACGCCGGCGCCAACCCCTGGCTGATGCTGATGCAGGGGACCGGCCTCCTCGCCGCGTTCCTCACGCTCTTCGTCAACCTCCCCACCGCGGCCCGGCTCGGCCGGCTCGACCCGGCCGCCGACGCGCCGCTGGTCGACCAGCTCCGGCGGCGTCACGCCCTGGTCGGCTCGATCGCCGGCACCCTCGCCCTCGTGGCGCTGGTGGCCGGCGCCATGCTGGCGTAGCCGGCGATCGCCGCCGGCCCGGGCGGGACGGCTCGGTCAGCCGGTCGAAGCATCCGGCCTCCGTCAGTCGAAGCACCCGGCGATGAAGCAGCCGCCCACCGCCGCGCCGCCGATCCCGAGCACCAGGAGCCCGGTGTTCACGTAATCGACGCCGCCGATCGCCACCGCCCGCACCGCCCGGAGCGGCACGCCCACCCGGGGCGGCTCGGGATGGAAGCTGTAGGGGATCCGGGCGAACCCGACGAGGCTGTCGGCCGCGACCCGGGGCCGGTAGATGGTGACGGTCGCGCCGTCCACCCGGGTCACCCGGATCTTCGACGGCCGCCGCGACTCCACCACCTCGGCCGGACCGCCGGGCTGGACCCGCCACGCGGTGCAGCCCGACTGGACGAGGACCACGAGCAGCGCGACGAGGCGCGCCCCGCGAGCGGATCGACCCCGCATCTGACCTCCTCTAGCATGACGCCTTCCCCCGCCGGCCCGTTCGGCAGGACCGTCGCACCGGGCACGCCTCGCACCGCGCCCGCCGGGCGGTGCAGACCAGCGCGCCCAGCTCCATGATCGCCTGGTTGAACGCCCAGGCGCTCGGGCCGCGGCGGGGCACCAGCCGGGCGGCGGTGTCCCAGATGACCCGCTCCGCCCCGCGGGCGCGGAGCCGCGGGTGGAACGCCCGGCGGATCACCCGGGCCACATTGGTGTCCACGGCGGCCGCCGGACGCTCGAACGCGAACGCCGCCACCGCGCCCGCGGTGTAGCGACCGACGCCCGGGAGCCGGCGGAGCTCGGCCGGGTCGGCGGGGATCCGGCCCCCCCGCTCGCGCACCACTTCCTGCGCCAGCCGGTGGAGGTTCGCCGCCCGCCGGTAGTAGCCGAGCCCCTCCCAGGTCTCCCGCACCGCCGCGGCCGGCGCCGCGGCCAGATCGTGGATGGTGGGGTATCGTTCCAGGAAGCGCCGGTAGTACCCCTCCACTCGCGAGACCTGCGTCTGCTGGAGCATGAACTCGGACACCAGGATCCGGTAGGGGTCGCGGGTGCGGCGCCAGGGGAGGTCGCGGCCGTGGCGGCGGAACCAGCGAATCAGCCGCCGCCGGAACCGGGCCAGCTCCGCGGCGGGGGCGGCGCCCCGCGCCCCGCCGCCGGCGCGGCGAGGGGTAGACTTACGGGCCATGGCGGCGCAAGATACTGGGGCTATGAGGCCAACCCAACACCGGGCCGGCACCCATGCCGGTTGACACGCTCGCGCTCCCCCGCGCCGTGGGCCGCTGGACCCTCGGCGCGACGTCCCACGTGGGCCGGGTGGCGTTCCTCGTCGGCGACACGCTCCGCAGCGTCGGCGAGTGGCGCATCTGGGTCCCCCGGGCCATGGTGGAGGCCTGGAACATCGGGGTGGGCAGCCTCTTCATCGTGCTCCTCATCTCCGGCTTCGCCGGCGCTGTCACCGCGCTCCAGGCCCGCTACCAGTTCACCGGGACCATCCCGATCTACTACCTCGCCGGGGTGATCGTCGAGTCGATCGTCCTGGAGCTGGGGCCGGTCCTCACCGGGCTCATCCTGGCCGGCCGGATCGGGGCCCGCTACGCCGCGGAGCTCGGGACCATGCGGGTCACCGAGCAGATCGACGCGCTCGAGAGCCTGGGGCGCTCCCCCGCGTCCCACCTGATCCTCCCCCGGGTCGTGGCGGGGCTCATCATGATCCCGGTCCTCACGGTCCTCGCCGACATCGTGGGGATCCTGGCCGGCTGGATCTCGATGAAGCTGGTGCTGCCGATCACCGACGCCGACTTCGCCTACGGCGCCCGCGTCTTCTGGCGCCCCTTCGACGCCACCTACTCGGTGATCAAGGCGTTCTTCTTCGCCGGCTCGATCACGGTGATCTCCTGCTACATGGGCTTCAACACCCAGCAGGGGGCCGAGGGCGTCGGCCGGTCCACCACCGGCGCGGTGGTGAGCAGCTCGGTGCTCATCCTGCTCCTCGACGTCGTGCTCGCCAATCTCCTCCTCAACCAATGATCGCGCTCCGCGGCGTCCGCAAGCGGTTCGGACAGCAGGTGGTGCTGGACGGGGTCGACTTCGACGTCCGGGAGGGGGAGACGGTGGCGCTCCTCGGCCCCTCGGGCACCGGGAAGAGCGTCCTCCTCAAGCACATCATCGGGCTCATCCGTCCCGACGCCGGCCGGGTGGTGGTGGACGACAAGGACGTGGGCCGCCTCCGGCGGAAGGAGCTCGCCGCGCTCCGCGCCCACATCGGCTACGTCTTCCAGAACGGCGCCCTGTTCGACTCGATGAACGTCTTCGAGAACGTCCGGCTCGGCATCACCGACGAGGCGAAGTTCCGCGACCTCGACTACGCCCGCGGCCGGGTGGTGGAGTGCCTCCGACTGGTCAACCTCGTCCCGGAGACGGTGATGGAGAAGCTCCCCGCCGAGCTCTCGGGCGGGATGCGCAAGCGGGTGGGCATCGCGCGCGCGATCGCCGGCAACCCCAAGTACCTGCTCTACGACGAGCCGACCTCCGGGCTCGACCCGGTCAACGCCGACGTCATCGACGGCCTGGTCAAGCGGCTCGCCGAGGAGCTCGGCGTCACCAGCGTCATGGTGACGCACGACGTCCGCGGCGCCTTCCGGACCGCCGACCGCCTGGCGCTCCTCACCGGCGGCCGGATCGTGCAGCAGGGCACGCCCCAGGAGTTCCTCGACTCGGCCAATCCCAAGGTGCGGGAGTTCCTCGAGCGGGACTTCCCCGACGCCACCATCGCCGCCTGAGCACGCCATGGACCTCGGCTACAAGCAGGAGATCACCGTCGGCGCCCTCGTCATCCTCGCCATCGTCGGCTTCCTGGTCGGCACCACCTGGTTGGGGGGACGGCCGGTGGGCGGGGCCGACGACGACAACTGGCGGGTGCAGTTCGCCGACGTGGGCAACCTCAAGCTGAGCTCGGTGGTGCGGGTCTCGGGCGTCCCGGTGGGGAAGGTCGAGTCGATCGAGCTGCTCGAGGTGGGCAAGGTGCTCGTCGGCATCAGCCTCGACGAGAAGATCGTGCCCCGGGTCGACGCCCGGGCGGAGATCGTCCCGGTGGGCTTCGTGGGCGACGTCGCGATCAACTTCCACCCGGGCGAGGCGCCGCAGACGCTCCCCCGCGAGCGCGTCATCACCGGCACCCAGGCCGAGGGCTTCACCGCCCAGTTCGAGCAACTCGGCGACCGGGCCGACAGCGTCCTCCTCGGCGCCCGGGAGATCGTCAACCGCCGCACCGCCGAGGAGCTCCGCGCCACGATGACGGCGCTCCAGGGTACGCTCCGCGCCGCCCGGCGGACGCTGGAGGTCTACGGCGATCCACGCGAGGGGCCCACGGCCGAGCTCACCCGCACCATGGCCTCCCTCCGGGGCCTGAGCGCCCGGCTGGACAGCACCCTCGCCCACCCGGCGGTCGGGCGCACCCTCCAGCGGGCCGACACGCTCACCGGCAACCTCGCCGCCATGACCGCCCAGCTCACCGCCACCGGCGCCCGGCTCGACTCGCTCCTCCTCGCGATGCACCGCGGCCAGGGCACCCTCGGCGCGCTGGCGCGGGACAGCACGCTCTATTGGAACGTGGTGCGCACCACCGCCTCGCTCGACTCGCTGCTCACCGAGCTCAAGCGCCACCCCGGGAAGATCGGCGTGACGTTCAAGCTCTTCTGACGCGCGGACCCAGGGGGACGCCATGCCGACCCTCACCTCCCGCTTCGAGGAAGCCCTGGTCTACGCCTCGCAGCTCCACGCCGCCCAGGTCCGCAAGGGCGGCACCGGCACCCCCTACGTCGCCCACCTCCTCGGCGTCGCCTCGATCGTGCTCGAGCATGGGGGCGACGAGGACGAGGCCATCGCGGCGCTCCTCCACGACGCGGTCGAGGACCGCCCCGCCGGCGGCGCGACCAGCGAGCAGATCCGGCGCCGCTTCGGCGAGCGGGTCCACCGCATCGTGCTCGCCCTCACCGACTCCGATCCCAACGCCCGCGACGGCGAGCCGAAGGAGGACTGGCGCGCCCGCAAGGAGCGCTTCCTCGAGCGCCTGCGGCACGAGCCCGCCGAGGTGCTCCGGGTCGCCGCGGCCGACAAGCTCTACAACGCCTGGGCCATCCTGGGCGAGGTCCGCGAGTCGGGCAACGCCGCCTTCGAGCGCTTCAACGCCCGCCGGGACGAACAGCTCTGGTACTACGCCCGGCTGCTCGAGGTCTTCCGCGCCGCGGGCGACCGCGCCCCCCGACGCCTGGTCGACGAGCTGGAGCGGGTGGTGACCCGGATCGAGCGGATGACCGGCGAGCATCCCACCGCGGAGCGGGACTGATCCGGCGTATATTGCCGGCATGCTCACGATCACCTTCCTGGGCACCAGCGCCGCCGTGCCCACCGTGGACCGGAACGTGTCGGCCATCGCGGTGCAGCGCGAGGGCGAGACCCTGCTCTTCGACTGCGGGGAGGGCACCCAGCGCCAGATGATGCGCTACGGGGTGAGCTTCGCGTTCCGCGAGATCTTCTTCACCCACTACCACGCCGACCACGTCCTCGGCCTCACCGGCCTGCTCCGCACCCTGGGGCTCCAGGACCGCACCGCGCCGGTCACCCTCTACGGCCCCCGCGGCGCCGCCCGGATCCTGGGCGCCGCGGTGAGCCTCGGCATCGAGAAGAACCGGTTCCCGGTCGACATCGTGGAGCTCCGGCCCGGCGACACCCTGAAGCGCGACGACTACGACCTCGTCGTCTTCGAGACCGACCACCGGGCCGACACCGTGGGCTACGCCCTGGTCGAGCACACCCGCCTCGGCCGCTTCAACCCCGACCGCGCCCGCGAGCTCGGCATCCCCGAGGGACCCCTCTGGGGCCGCATCCACCGGGGCGAGACGATCGAGCTCCCCGACGGCCGCCGCATCGGCCCCGAGGAACTGGTCGGCACCCCGCGCCCGGGCCGCCGCGTCGTCCTCTCCGGCGACACCCGCCCCAGCGCCCGCACCATCGAGGCCGCCGCCGGCGCCGACCTGCTGGTGCACGAGGCCACCTTCGGCGCCGACGAGGAGGACCGCGCCGAGGAGACCGGCCACTCGACCGCGCGGCAGGCCGCCGAGGTGGCGCGGATGGCCAAGGCCCGGCGCCTGGTCCTCACCCACATCAGCCCCCGCTACTCCCGGGAGGCGCCGGAGCTCCTGGCCGAAGCGCGCGCCGTCTTCCCGGAGACGGTCATCGCCCGCGACGGGATGGTGGTGGACGTGCCGTTCGCCGTCTGACCGCCCGCCCTCCGTGGGCGCAAGAATCGGGTCGCCGCCGCCGCCCCCGCCCCTATACTTCATCCCATGACGCGCCACCCTCCAAGACGGGATGATCGCAAGAGCACGGCCATGAGCCCGACCGACTACGCCCGGATCGAGCGGGCCATCCGTTATCTCGACGAGAGCTATCCCCACCGTCCCGACCTGGGCGAGCTGGCCCGGACCGTGGGGCTGAGCGAGTTCCACTTCCAGCGGCTCTTCACCCGCTGGGCCGGGATCAGCCCGAAGCGGTTCATCCAGTTCCAGACCGTGGGTCACGCCCGCGAGCTCCTCCGGGAGTCGCGCAGCATCCTGGCGGCCACCTACGAGGCCGGCCTCTCGGGCCCCAGCCGGCTCCACGACCTCTTCGTCACCGTCGAGGCCGTGACACCGGGCGAGTACCGGACCGGCGGCGCCGGGCTCGAGATCCGCTGGGGGGTCCACCAGACCCCGTTCGGCGAGTGCCTCATCGCCGCCACCGACCGGGGGGTCTGCCACCTGGCGTTCCTGGACCAGGGCGGGCTCCCCGACGCCATGACCGAGCTCCACCGCCGCTGGCCCCGGGCGACGCTGGTGCGGGACCCCGGTGCCACCACCTCGCTCGCCCGGCGGATCTTCACCCTCGGGGGCCAGGACGGCGCGGCACCGCTGGCACTGCACCTCAAGGGCACCAACTTCCAGCTCAAGGTCTGGGAGGCACTGCTCCGGATCCCGCCGGGAGCGATGGTCTCCTACGAGGACGTGGCCCGGATGGTGGAGGCCCCCGGCGCCGAGCGGGCCGTGGCGGCCGCGATCGGCCGGAACCCGGTGGCGTTCCTGGTCCCTTGCCATCGGGTAATCCGGAAGACCGGGGCCTTCGGCGGCTACCGGTGGGGGCTCCCCCGGAAGCGCGCCATCCTCACCTGGGAGGCGGTCCGGGCCCGGGCCAGCTGACCGGCGAGGGGCCGCAACGGACCCCGGTGTAAGACGCATCGGGACAACGGTTTAGCCGGGGCGTCCCGGCCGACGGACGGCCCTGCCCCACGCTCCTGGCCCGGCCCCGAATCCGTTGACTCGGTTGGACTTGGAGGCTAGTTTTAGCCCCTCGCCGAGTCGCTCCGCTGGCTGGATGGAACGGCGCGGTGCCCGGGGCTGTAGCTCAGTTGGGAGAGCGCTGCAATCGCACTGCAGAGGTCAGGGGTTCGACTCCCCTCAGCTCCATGGGGCGGACGCCAGAGCCGTCCTCGCTGCCCCTTGGTGTAATTGGCAACACGCCTGACTCTGGATCAGGAGAGTCCTGGTTCGATCCCAGGAGGGGCAATCGCAAGGCCCGAGATCGCATCGATCTCGGGCCTTTTTTCTCCCTCCCGCTCCTCGGCCCGCCGGTCGGGCCGGTCCGCCCGGGCAAGCGTCCGCCGGCGCCGCCAGCCGCGGCGTATCCATTTGCCTCCGCCTTGCGTCTAGGTGGGAAACGCAGCGTGATCACCTCCGGCGGAGCTCGCGAGGAATGACGAACCGGATCTTGTTGACCCTCGGGCTGGTGCTCGCCCCGTGGCAGACCGTCTCGGCCCAGTCCACGACGCGCCCGAGACTCCCGCCGCTCCTGAGCGAGGCCGAGGAGATCGCTCTTGCGGAGAGCGCGGCGCCGGAGTCCATCGCGCGGGCGGCCGCGGTCTACGTGTTGGAGCGCGGGGGGTACGTCCTGAAGCGCCCCGGAACCAACGGCTTCACCTGCCTCGTCGGGCGCTCCCATCCGATGAGCATCGAGCCGATCTGCTTCGATGCGGCCGGGACCGAGTCGGTCGTGCCGCGCATGCTGGACGCCGCCGCCTTGCGCGCGTCCGGGGCGGATTCCGCGACGGTCGCCGCGTCGATCGCGGAGGGGTACCGCACCGGGCGCTATCGGGCCCCCGGCCGCACCGGGGTCGCGTATATGCTGTCGCCGCACACGCGGTTCCACGATCCGGCGACGGGACGAACCGAGCCCGGCAGCCCCCACGTGATGGTCTACGCGCCCTACCTCCGCAACCGGGACATCGGCTCGCCGGGCGAGCACGCCCTACCGGACCGCTCCATGGCCTTCGTGATCGAAGAGGGCACGCCTCAGGCCTACATCATCCTGCCCGTGGGCACACCCGCGGCCCGGCCCGACGTCGGGGGAGCGGGTGCCCGATAGGAGGGAGAGGATGGTCGAGTCGGTGGATGGGCTGGCGGAATCGGCGCGCAAGCTGCGCGCGGCCTTCGAGGCGGAAGTCGAGCCGTTGCGTCCCGCCCTGTGGCGGTACTGTCACCGGCTGACCGGGTCCGCGTGGGACGCCGAGGATCTGGTCCAGGAGACGATGCAGCGGGCCCTCGCCCGGCTGGCCGACCTCTGGCAGCCGGTGAACACGAAGGCCTATCTCTTCCGCGTCGCCTCGAACGCGTGGGTCGACCGCCGCCGGCGGGAAGTGCGCGGCGAGCTGGTCGAGCTGGCCGAGGACCAGGCGGCGGTCGCCGTCGATCCCGAACTCCGGCTCGAGGCGCACGACGCCATCGCGCGGCTGGTCGCGGTGCTGACCCCCCTGCAGCGGGTGGTCTTCCTCCTCTGCCAGACGCTCGATTTCACTGCCCGCGAGGTGGCGGCGCTCCTCGGTACCAGCGAGGGCGCGGTGAAGGCCGCGCTGCACCGTGCCCGCGCCGCCCTCGCCGCGGCCCCGGCCGCCACCCCGGCGCCGCGGGCGTCGATTCGGGACCTCGCCCGGCTCGAGCCGATCGTCCGGCGGTACGTCACGGCGTTCGACGCGCGCGACCCGGACGCCATCGCCGCACTCCTCCACGAGGATGCCGTCACCACGATCGTCGGCAGCGCCGAGGAGCTCGGGCGCGAGGCCAGCCGGCGGAGCTCGCTCGCCGAATGGGCCGCCGACCCGGTGCGTCAATGGGCGCGGCCCGGCGTGGTGGACGGTCGGGAGGTGATCCTCGTGCTCGCCGAGCGGGAGGGCGCGCAAGTCCTGTACTCGATAATCGAGCTGCGGTGCACGACCGCGATCCACGCGCAGCGGGACTACTTCTACTGTCCCGAGCTCCTCGAGCATGTGGCCGAGGCGCTCCGACTCGGGGCATGGACGCATGGGCACCAGTACCCGTTCGCCTGAGGGCGGAACGGGGGCCGGGCGACGCCTGCCGTCGCGGCTACTGCCGCGTCGGAGGCGGGAAAATGTCCCCGCCTGACGCCGCGCCCGGCGGGCCGGCGGTCGAGATGGGCCCTGCCGAGTTCCACGACCGGGGGCGAAGACTGGTCCGGAGCCCGTCGTGAGCCGATACGGCAACGTCGGGCAGCTCGTCCTGCCCGTTGCCCGGGGCGTCCGTCGGTCGGTCGCGATCCGGACGCCGACCCGATGACGGCCCGGAACGCCCTCGTGCAGCGGCTCGGGGCGGACCGGCGGTCGACCGGCCTCGGCCGCCCCCCGTCAGGCCCGGCGTGACGCCCTGCGGCGGGACTTCGCCTCGGTCCCGCAGGTCCGCATCTCGCACCAGCGGCGGAGTCCGTTGCGGCTCCGATCCACGAACACCCAGCCGCAGTCGGGGCCTCCGCAGGTGCGGATCCGGGTCGCCTCGTCGGAGACGAGCAGCGCCGCGGCCGACCACGCCACCGGCCAGAGCGGCGACTCGAGCGATTCCCCCAGCCCGGGCCACACCCGGTCGATGCGGACGGCCCCGCCGCGGCGGCGGTCGGCGGCGGCGACCACCGCCAGCCGGAGATGGCCGAGCGCCGCGGTCAGCGCGTCGTTGAGCCCGCCCAGCG
>DATLZT010000124.1:0-29735 GCA_035573835.1 Gemmatimonadales bacterium | reverse complement strand
GGAGCCTCCCGCCGCTCGCCGGCCTCGTGCTGGTGCTCGCGCTCGGCATCGAGGTCGCCTCCCGGGTGGTCGAGCGGTGGCGGGTGGCGCGGCTCCCGGCTCCGGCGGCGGGTGCGCCGAACGTGCTGCTCTTGGTGCTCGACACCGTGCGCAGCATGAGCCTGGGCCTCTATGGGTACGAGCGCCCGACCACGCCGGCGCTGGAGGCCTGGGCCCGCCGGGGCGTCGTGTTCGAGCGGGCCTACGCGACCGCCCCGTGGACCCTGCCGTCGCACGGGAGCATGTTCACCGGTCGCTGGCCTCACGAGCTGTCGACCGGCTGGTCGAGCCCGCTCGACCGGACCCATCCGACCCTGGCGGAGGCGTTGGCGCGACGGGGCTACGCCACCGGCGGATTCGTGGCCAACCTGCTCTACTGCAGCCGCCAGCACGGCCTCGCGCGGGGCTTCGCCCGATACGACGACTTCCCGGTGAGTCCGGGCGAGGTGCTGGTGAGTTCGAGCCTGGGGCGGTTCCTCACGAACCGGTCCCGGGTCCGCCGCCTGGTGGGCTACTACGACGTCCTCGGGCGCAAGAGCGCGGCCGAGATCAACCGCGCCTTCCTCGGCTGGATCGAATCCGTCGGCGACCGTCCCTTCTTCGCCTTCCTCAACTACTACGACGCCCACGAGCCCTATCTCCCGCCCGACTCCTTGGCGCGTCGGTTCGCGTCGGGCGGGGTCCGGAGGCCGCACCGCATCGCCTACCAGCTCCACGAGGCCTCCCGGAGCCAGCGGGGCGCCATGACCCCCGAGGAAACGCGGGCCGAGCGGGATGCCTACGACGCGGCGATCGCCCACCTCGATGCCGAGATCGATCGGCTGTTCCGGGAGCTGGACCGCCGGGGCGTCCTCCAGCGAACCCTCGTGATCGTGACCTCGGACCACGGGGAGCACTTCGGCGAGCACGGGCTCTTCGGTCACGGCCATCGGCTCTACCGGCCGGCGCTCGAGGTGCCCCTGGTGCTTATCTTCCCCGGGAGAGTGCCGGCGGGGCAGCGGGTGCGCGAGCCGGTGAGCCTGCGGGATCTCCCCGCGACGACACTGGCACTCCTCGGCGACTCGTCCTCCCACCGGTTTCCCGGGGCCTCGCTCACCCGGTTCTGGGGGGGCGACTCCCTCCCGGTGCCCCAGCTGATCCTGGCGGAGGTGGATCGGGGCCGGCGCCGGTACCATGTGGCCGCGGTGGCCGAGGGATTGTACTACATCCGGAAGCCCGGCGGGGTAGAAGAGGTGTATGCGCTGGAGGGAGACCCGCTCCAGTTGCGCAATCTTGCCGGCGACCCGGGCCTGGCTCCCCTGATCGACCGGATCCGCGCCCGCATTCCGCCGGGCGCGATCAAGGACGCCGACTGACCCCATGACGACCCTAGCCCCCCAGCCCGTCGGCGCATCCGCGGAGACCGCCGCGCGCACCGAGCGGATGCACATCGTGATCGGCGGCCACGTCGACCACGGGAAGAGCACCATCGTGGGCCGGCTGCTGGCCGACACCGGCTCGCTCCCCGAGGGGAAGCTGGAGCAGGTGAAGGCCCTCTGTGCCCGCACCGCCAAACCGTTCGAGTACGCCTTCCTCCTGGACGCCCTCAAGGACGAGCAGGCGCAGGGCATCACCATCGACGCCGCCCGCGTCTTCTTCAAGACCGCCAAGCGGGACTACATCATCATCGACGCGCCGGGCCACATCGAGTTCCTCAAGAACATGGTGACCGGCGCCTCGCGCGCCGAGGCCGCGCTGCTCGTGATCGACGCCCGGGAAGGCGTGCAGGAGAACTCCCGGCGGCACGGCTACATGATGTCGATGCTGGGCATCCGCCAGATCGCGGTGGTGGTGAACAAGATGGACCTGGTGGACCACGCCCGGGAGGTCTACGACCGGATCGTGCGGGAATACAGCGAGTTCCTGGGGAAGATCGACGTCGTCCCGGCCTGCTTCATCCCGGTGGTGGGGCGCGACGGGGAGAACATCGCCCGCCCCGCCCCGTCGATGCCCTGGTACGAGGGGCCGACCGTGCTCGACGTGCTCGACCGGTTCGAGACCGAGCGCCTGCCGGTGGACAAGCCGTTCCGCCTGTCGGTGCAGGACGTCTACAAGTTCACCGCCCAGGGCGACGACCGCCGGATCGTGGCCGGCACCATCGAGACCGGCGTGATCCGGGTGGGGGACGAGGTGGTCTTCTATCCGTCGGGTAAGAAGAGCCGGGTGAAGTCGATCGAGGCCTTCAACCGCCCGCCCCAGGCCGAGGCCCGGGCCGGTCAGTCGACCGGGTTCACCCTCACCGAGCAGATCTACGTGGCCCGGGGCGAGCTCGCGACCGTGGCCGGGCAGCCTCGTCCGCAGGTGACCACCCGGCTCCGGGTGAGCCTGTTCTGGCTCGGCAAGGAGCCCCTGGTCAAGAAGAAGGACTACGTGCTCAAGCTGGGCACCGCCCGGGTGGTGGCCCGGGTGGAGGAGATCCTCCGGGTCATCGACGCTTCGAACCTCGCGGCCTCGGAGGCCAAGCAGCGGGTGGACCGCCACGACGTGGCCGAGTGCATCCTCAAGTGCAACCGGGCGATCGCGTTCGATCTCGCGGAGGAGATCGCGGCCACCAGCCGGTTCGTGCTGGTCGACAACTACGAGATCCGCGGCGGGGGCATCGTGCGGGAGGCGCTCGCCGACCGCCAGGCCTGGGTCCGGGACAAGGTCCTGCTCCGCAACTACAAGTGGGAGCCCAGCTTCATCGTGCCGGAGCGGCGAGCCGAGAAGTACAACCAGCGCTCGATGCTCATCCTCGTGACCGGGTCCCAGGAGGCCGATCGGAAGGCCCTGGCCAAGGACCTCGAGGCCCGCCTCTTCGAGGACGGCAAGGTGGTCTACTTCCTCGGCATCGGGAACGTGCTCTACGGGGTCGACGCCGACATCGACCGGCGCCAGGAGAACCGGGCCGAGCACATGCGCCGCATGGCCGAGGTCGCCAACATCATGCTGGACGCCGGGGTGATCCTCATCGTCACCGCGGCCGAGCTCACCCAGGAGGACCTCGACGTCATCAAGACCACCGTCGAGCCCGAGCGGATCGAGACCGTGTGGGTCGGGGATCGGGTCACCACCGACCTGGCCTACGACACCCTGATCCCCGGCGATCTCTCCAACGAGGACGCGGTCGACCGGCTCAAGCGGCTCCTGCAGGAGAAGGGAGTGATCTTCCGGCCATGGTGACCGCGACCCGGGACGCGGTGCGGGAGACCGGACGCGACGCCCTGCCGGTCGCCGTCTCGCCCGAGGCGCTCGTCCGCCTCGCGGCGATCGCGCGGGAGGCCGGCCGGGCCGCGATGGCGTACTATCGGCCCGAGCTCACGGTGGAGCGGAAGGCCGACGCGAGCCCGGTCACCGCGGCCGACCACGCCGCCCACGACGTGATCGTCCGGGCGCTCCGGGACTGGGACCCGACGGTGCCGGTGATCTCGGAGGAGGGGGAGATCCCGCCGTACGAGGTCCGTCGGGGGTGGCGGCGGTTCTGGCTGGTGGATCCGCTGGACGGCACCAAGGAATTCATCCAGCGGAACGGCGAGTTCACCGTCAACATCGCCCTGGTCGAGGACGGGGTCCCGACCCTGGGCGTGATCCACGCGCCCGCCCTCGACCTCCTCTACTACGCCGGCGACGGGCTCGGCGCCTGGAAGCGGGAGGGGGACGGGGCGCCGGTACGGATCGTCTCCCGGCCGCCCCTCCCGGGCCACGCGCTGGTGGTGGCGGAGAGCCGGTCCCATCCGTCGGCCGAGCTCGAGGCGTACCTTGCGACGATCAACGTGCGGCGCCGGGTCCAGGGCGGGAGCTCGCTCAAGTTCTGCTGGGTGGCCGAGGGGAGGGCCGACATCTACCCCCGCTTCGGCCCCACCATGGAGTGGGACGTCGCCGCCGGCGACTGCATCTTCCGCAACTCGGCGGTCGCGGGGCGCCGGGCGTCGCCCCTGGTGTACAACCAGCCGGAGCTCCGGAATCCCGGCTTCGTGATCGGCCTGGACGACGCGACCCCCGAGACGCGGAGCGGTGGAGGGGCGGTGCTCTGGTTCACCGGGCTCTCGGGCTCGGGGAAGAGCACCATTGCCACCCGGGTGGTCGAGCGGCTCCGGGCCCGGGGGGTGCCGGTCGAGTACCTCGACGGCGACGCGATCCGCGAGGTCTTCCCGGGCACCGGATTCTCCCGTGCCGAGCGCGACGCCCACATCCGCCGGGTGGGGTATCTGGCGAGCCGGCTCGAGGCGCACGGCGTGGTGGTGGTGGCCTCGCTGGTCTCGCCCTACCGCGAGTCGCGGGACTTCGTCCGGCGGCTTTGCCGGCGGTTCGTCGAGATCTTCGTGGACACCCCCCTCGAGGAGTGCGAGCGGCGGGACGTGAAGGGGCTGTACGCCCGGGCGCGCCGGGGGGAGATCCGCCAGTTCACCGGCATCGACGACCCCTACGAGCCGCCCCCCGCGCCCGAGCTCCGGATCGACACCACCGCCACCGGCGTCGCGGAGGCGGTGGAACGGGTCTTGGCGGCGCACGCCGCCGCCGCGACCGCCGCGGCCGGCGGCCAACCGGAATAGGCAGGCGACGATGGATCACCTGGAGCAGCTGGAGTACAAGAGCGTGCACATCCTGCGGGAGGCGTACGCCAACTTCAAGAGCCTGTGCATGCTCTGGTCGATCGGGAAGGACAGCACGGTGCTCCTCTGGCTCGCCCGCAAGGCGTTCTTCGGGCACGTCCCCTTCCCGCTGGTGCACATCGACACGTCGTTCAAGATCCCCGAGATGATCCGGTACCGGGATCGCCTGGTGGCCGAGTGGAATCTGAACCTCATCTACGGCCAGAACGAGGAGGCGCTGCGCCAGAAGCGGACTTTCCCCGACGGGGCGGTGGACCGCATCACCTGCTGCGGCCTGCTCAAGACCCAGGCGCTCAAGCAGACGCTGAGCGGCGAGGGGCCCCGCTATCGCTTCAATCACGCCAAGAAGGCCTACGAGCTCGACACCAACCGGGAGCCGTTCACCGGCGTGATCGTCGGCGCCCGCGCCGACGAGGAGGGGAGCCGGTCGAAGGAGCGTTACTTCTCGCCCCGCACCACCGAGAACCTCTGGGACGTGGGGGACCAGCCGCCCGAGTTCTGGAACCAGTACAAGACCGAGTTCGCCCCGGGGACCCACGTCCGGATCCACCCGCTGCTCGACTGGACCGAGCTCAACATCTGGGAATACATCGAGCGGGAGCGGATCCCGACCGTGTCGCTCTACTACGACCAGGGTGACGGCACCCGCTACCGCTCGCTGGGGTGCGGCCCCTGCACCAGGCCGGTCGAGTCCAACGCGCGCACGGTCCAGGACGTCATCGTCGAGCTCAAGACCGGGAAGTTCGCCAACGTCGCCGAGCGCTCGGGCCGGGCGCAGGACAAGGACGACGGCGGAGGCCTGGAGACCCTCCGGAAGGAAGGCTACATGTGAGGCGCATCCCCGCCCCGGCCGACCGTGGCCGGGCGGGGCCGCCCCATCGGTCCTCGCCGCGCACGATTCCTGCAACATCGCCTCTCCACCATTCCTCGGAGGGGACATGGACTTCTCCTGGTCCGCCGACCAACTCGCGCTCCGGCGGGCGGTCGTCGACTTCGCCCGCGAGGAACTGCGGGACGATCTCGTGGCCCGCGACGCCGACTGCGTGTTCTCCCGGGAGCATTGGCGGCGCTGCGCCGAATTCGGCCTCCAGGGGCTCGCGTTCCCGGAGGCCCTGGGCGGCGGCGGCACCGACATGCTCACCGCCGTGCTGGCCCTCGAGGGACTCGGGTACGGCTGCCGCGACCATGGGCTCCTCTTCGGGCTCGCCGCGCAGATGCTGAGCGTCCAGATGCCGCTCCTCCGGTTCGGCACCCCGGAGCAGCAGCGGCGCTACCTTCCCCGGCTCCTGAGCGGGGAGTGGATCGGGGCCCACGGCATGAGCGAGCCCGATTCGGGCTCCGACGCGTTCGGGCTCCGCACCACCGCCCGGCGGGAGGCAGGGCACTACGTCCTCGACGGCACCAAGACCTTCGTGAGCAACGGTCCCGTGGCCGATCTCTTCCTCGTCTTCGCCACGGTCGACCGGGCCCAGGGGGTCCTCGGTGTCACCGCGTTCCTGGTCGAGCGCGGCTTCCCGGGATTCCGGGTGGGCAAGGAGATCAAGAAGATGGGGCTCCGCACCTCCCCGATGTCGGAGCTGGTCTTCGAGGAGTGCCGGGTGCCGGTGGAGAACCGCCTCGGGCGGGAGGGGCGGGGAGCGCAGATCTTCAATGACTCGATGGAGTGGGAGCGGGCCGGCATCCTGGCGGGCGCGGTGGGGGCGATGGAGCGGCAGCTCGAGGCGTGCGTGCGCTACGCCAGGGAGCGGCAGCAGTTCGGCCGCCCGATCGGCGACTTCCAGGCCGTGGCCCACCGGATCGCCGACATGAAGGTGCGGCTCGAGGCGGCGCGGCTGCTCCTCTACCGCGCCGTCTGGACGAAGCAGGCCCGCGGCGAGGCGGGTCCCGAGGCGGCGGCGGCCAAACTCTTCCTGAGCGACGCCTGGGTCCGCTCCTGCCTCGATGCGGTGCAGCTCCACGGCGGCTACGGCTTCACGGTCGAGTACGAGGTCGAGCGGGATCTCCGGGACGCGGTGGGGAGCACCCTCTACTCCGGCACCTCGGAGATCCAGCGGACGCTCATCGCCCGCGCCCTCGGGCTCTGAGGTGGCCCGGCGCCCTGCCGGACCGGCCGAGGCGTCCGTGCGCCCGGACGCCACCCGTGACGCGGGGGCGCCACACCCCGCCCGTTCGCCGGGCGCGCGGAGCCGGTCCCGTGGGGACATCCCTCAGCGGGAGCGCGGCTTACCGGGTCGGCGGCCCTCCGGTGGCCTGGCACGACCCTGGCACACGGGTGCGGCGAGACCGCCGCCTCTCCCGAGCGTCCCGGCGAGCGCGCCCGATGACGGGCGCGTGCCCGAATCGCCGCCTCGGGGGCGATCTACTCCCGAGGAGCGCATCCCCACATGACGATCGGAAGCCTGACCGCAGTGGATGAACCGGCCCGGGTCGCGCCGCGAACCCGGCTCGGCCTCCCCGAGCTCACCAAGCTCGCCACGGTGGCGCTGCAGGTCGGGCTGGTCGTCCTCCTGGCTCACCAGCTCCGGCTCGAGTCGGTCGCCGCCGTGCGCCTGCTCACGCTGGGGGCCGCGGGTTGGCTCGTGCATGCGCTCCTCCCGTTCCGTTACCGGCTGCCCTGGTTCCTGCTCCTCTCGCTCGCGGGCATCGGCCTCGTGCTGCCCCCGGTCGCGGCGGTGTGGCTGGTCGGGATCGGGCTGGTCTTGGTGGCGACCTGCCATTTGCCCGTGGCCTTCGGCCTGCGGGTGGGGCTGCTCGTCGCGGCGGCGCTCGTCCTCGCGGCACTCCGCGCCCAGCTGGTCCCGAGCCCGGTGCCGCCCGCGGTGTGGCCGATCCTCGGCTCGCTGTTCATGTTCCGGTTGGCGATCTACCTCTACGACCTCAAGCACGCCGAGCAGGCGCCCGCGCCGATCCGGTCGCTGTCGTATTTCTTCCTGCTGCCCAACCCCGCCTTCCCGCTCTTCCCGGTGGTCGACTACAAGACCTTCGAGCGGACCTACTACGACGGGGACGAGTTCCGGATCTACCGCAAGGGCGTGGAGTGGATGTTCCGCGGGGTGGTCCACCTCGCCCTCTACCGGATCGTCTACCACCACCTCGTTGTCGACGCCGCCGAGGTCGCCACCCTGGGCGACCTGGCCGGGCACGTGGTGACGGTCTTCCTGCTCTATCTGCGGGTCTCGGGACAGTTCCACCTGATCGTCGGGCTGCTCCAGCTCTTCGGCTTCAACCTCCCGGAGACCCACCACCGCTATCTGCTCGCGTCGAGCTTCACCGACCTCTGGCGCCGCATCAACATCTACTGGAAGGACTTCATGCTGAAGCTGGTCTACTATCCCAGCTTCTTCCGGCTGCGGCGCCACGGCAGCACCCTCGCGCTGGTCGGCGCCACGATGCTGGTGTTCGTGGCCACCTGGGCGCTCCATTCGTACCAATGGTTCTGGCTCCTGGGCGAGCCGCTCCTGGCGGCCCACGACGCGCTCTTCTGGGGGATCCTCGGCGCCCTGGTGGTGGCGGCGGCGCTCCGGGAGGCGAAGGGCGGCCGCCGCCACCGCAAGCCGGCGGGGCGGTGGGACGGCGCGCTCGCGGCGAGGCGCGTGGCGACGGTCGGGCTCTTCTGCGTGCTCTGGTCGTTGTGGACCGCGGAAGCGGTGCCCGACTGGCTCGACATGTGGGATGCCGCGGTCCGCACCGACGCCGTCGAGCTGCTGACGGTGCTCGGCGGCCTCACCGCCGCCTTCGCGCTGGCAGGGTTCTCCTGGGGTGAGGGAGCCCGGCTCCGGCCGGAGCGCGCCGAGAGCGTGGCGCAGTACGTCCGATCGGGCGCCCGGCTCGGGCTCGGGATGCTCGCGCTCGCGCTCGTGACATCGCCCCCGGTGGCGCGCCTTCCCGGCGGCACCGCCTCCGCGGTGCTCGCCTCGGTCGCCGACCCCAGCCGCAACGCCCGGGACGAGGCGTTGGAGGTCCGCGGCTACTACGAGGACCTGAACCGGGCCCAAGCCGGCATCCAGCGCGGCCCCGGGGGCGCGAGCGCGCGTACCCTGCGGGAGCAGCTCCGTGCCGGCGGATTCATGTCGTACACCGACGGCCTGCTCCAGCGGCAGCTTGCCCCCTCGGTCCGGGTCACCGGCGGCGAGCACGTCTACCAGACCAATCGCTGGGGGATGCGCGACGGGGACCATGCGCTCGAGAAACCCCCGGAGACGTATCGGATCGCCTTGCTGGGACCGTCCACGGTGATGGGCTGGGGCGTGGCGGGCGAAGCCGACTTCGAATCGCTCTTGGAGGCGCGGCTGAACCGCGAGCTCCGCGCCGCCGGCGCCCGCCGGTACGAGGTCCTCAACTTCGGGGTCCCCGGCTACAGCCCGCTCCAGCAGCTGCTGCAATTCGAGGAGCGGGTCGGTCGGTTCAACCCGGATGCGGCCCTCTTCGTGCTGCATCGAGGCGACCCGGTGCGCATCCTGCACACCGTGGCCGATGCCGTGCTCAGGGGAATCGACGTCCGGCACCCCGAGCTCCGGCGCGTCCTCGCCGAAGCCGGCGTGGACTCGACCATGAGCAAGACCCGTCTGGTGCGGCGTCTGTGGCCCTATCGGGACTCGTTGACCGACTGGACCCTGGCCCGGATGGCGCGCCTGGCGCGGGAGGCGGGCGCGGTGCCGGTCGCGGTCGCCATCCGGTTGCCGGGCTACCGCTTCTACCGGGACGACGTCCCGCTGGACCGGGCCAGCCGGGCCGGCATGCTCACCATCGACCTCCGCGACGCCTACGAGGGGCGGCGTGAGGCGGAGCTGCACCTGGACGCCGAGGACAAGCATCCCAACGCCGCCGGGCACGCGGTCCTCGCCGAGCGGCTGTACCTCGAGCTGTGGCGGCACCGCGATGCCCTCGGTCTCGTCGGTCCGGTCGCGGGCGTCCGGTTGGCGGGCCCCATCGACCCCGAGCACCCGGAAGGAGAGTGAGCATGCAGGACGTGATCGCGCCGGTGAAGGAGTTCATCTTGACCCGCTATCTCGTCGGGGAGGATCCCTCCCTCCTCACGCCGACGACGCCGCTCATCAGCGGAGGAATCCTCGACTCGCTCTCCACCCTGGAGCTGGTGACCTTCCTGGAGGAGCGCTTCGACATCCAGCTGGAGGCGCACGAAGCCGACCGGGACCGGCTCGACACCCTGTCGGCCATCGCCGCCCTGGTGGAGGCCAAGCGTCGGTCGACGCCATGAGCGCCTTCCGCCCACTCCATACCTACCTGATCGACTCGGCCGCCCGGCGACCCGCCGCCCGTGCCGTGGACGACCCCGGTGTGGGCGGCCTCACCTACGGCGAGCTCGATCGGCTGTCGGAGCGGGCCCGCGACCGGCTGGTGGCGCTCGGCGTTCGCCCGGGCGATCGCGTGGGCGTCTATCTCCGGAAGTCGGTGGACGCCGTCGCCGCCATCCACGGCGTGCTCAAGGCGGGCGCGGCCTACGTCCCGCTCGATCCCGGCTCGCCATCCTGGCGCGCGGCCTTCATCCTGAACGACTGCGCGGTGCGGGCCCTGGTGGTCGAGCGCGCCTTCCTCGACGCCCTGGCCCCCGAGCTCGGGAAGCTGGGCGCCGATCCGCGTCTCCTGGTGTTGGACGACGTCGGGGCGGGGGAGGGGCTCGCCGCCGCGCTCGACCGACTGGATCGTGTCGAGCCGGCGCCCCCCGCCCCGACCGCCACCCCCGACCCGGAGGCGCTGGCGTACGTCCTCTACACCTCGGGGTCGACCGGGAAGCCCAAGGGGGTGATGCTCTCGCACCGGGCCGCCACCAGCTTCGTCGACTGGTGCTCCGAGACCTTCGAGCCGGTCGCGACCGATCGCTTCTCGTCGCACGCGCCGTTCCACTTCGACCTCTCGATCCTCGACATCTACCTGCCGCTCAAGCACGGGGCTTCCCTGGTGCTGATCGGCGAGGAGCTGGGCAAGAACCCGCTCGCGCTGGGCGAGCTGATCGCCGCGGAGCGGATCACGATCTGGTACTCGACCCCGTCGATCCTGAATCTCCTGGCGCAGTTCGGCCGGCTCGAGGAGCGCGAGCTCGGCGCCCTGCGGACGGTCCTCTTCGCGGGCGAGGTGTTCCCGGTGCCGCAGCTCCGGCGGCTCAAGGCGCGGCTGCCGCACCCGCGGTACTTCAACCTCTACGGGCCCACCGAGACCAACGTCTGCACCTGGTACGAGATCCCGCCCGCCATCCCCGACGACCGCATTGAACCGTTCCCGATCGGCGCCACCTGTTCCCACCTCCGGTCGATGGTGGTGGACGAGGCGGGCCGCAAGCTGCCTCCCGGCGAGGAGGGTGAGTTGGTGTTGAGCGGCCCCGGCATCATGTCGGGGTACTGGAACCTGCCGGAGCGGAACGCCCAGGCCTTCCTGGTGGACCGCGACGGGGTACGCTGGTATCGCACCGGCGACCTCGTGGTGGAGGGTCCCGACGGGATCCACCAGTTCCACGGGCGGCGGGACCGGATGGTCAAGCGGCGCGGCTACCGGATCGAGCTGGGGGAGATCGAAGCGGGGCTCGCCGCCCACCCCGAGCTGCGTGAAGTCGCGGTGGTGGCGGTTCCCGACCCGGATGCCGGCGTGAGGATCCGCGCCTTCCTGAGTCCACGGAGCGAGCGGAAGCCCTCGCTCATCGAGCTCAAGGCGTTCTGTACCGAGCGGCTGCCCCGGTACATGGTCCCGGACGGGTTCGTCTACCTGGACGCCCTGCCTCGCACCAGCACCGACAAGATCGACTACCAGACCCTCAAGGCGGCGGGGTGACGCCGGCCCGGTCCCCGGCCGGCCCCGGGCCCGGTGCGCCGGCCGTTCCACGAGCTGGACCAGGGGACCCGGTCACGACCCCGGGTCGCCCCCATCGACGAGATGTCCCGTCCTCCTGAGGCGATCCCGCCGGGCGCCGACGGCCAGGTCGCGCGGCGCTTCCTCGCCCTCGGCTCGGGAGAGGCGGTGGCCCGGCTCGTCGCCTTCGCCGCCACCATCTACGCCGCACGGGTGCTGGGCCCGGCCTCCTACGGGGCCATCGGCGTGGCGACGGCCGTGACGCTCTACCTCACCCATCTGGCCGACGGCGGCGTGGAACTCGGCATCGGGGTGCGCGAAGTCGCGGCGGCGCCCCACCGGCTGGCCGCCATCGTGCCGTCCATCCTCACCGCGCGGCTGGTCGTCTCGGTCGTGCTCGCGCTGGTGGCGGGGGCGGCGGCGTTGCTCCTCCTGCCGGAGCCGGAGGCCACCGTCGTGGCGCTCTACGCCCTCACCCTGGTGGCGGTGGGCGGGAGCGGCCGCTGGGTGCATCTCGCGCTGGGTCGGGCGGGTCTGGTGGCGCTCTCGCGGGCGGCGGGGCAGTTCCTCGTGCTCGGGTTGGTGCTGCTCCTGGTCCGGGGCCCGCGCGACGTGGCGCGGGTACCGCTGGCGCAACTCGCGGGCGACGTCGCCGTCACGCTGCTCCTCCTCCGGCGACTCCGTCTCGACGGGATCCCCTTGGCTCCCCGGCTCGAGCCTTCGGTCATCCGGCCACTCCTGCCCCGGTCCGGCTCGCTGGTGCTCGGGACGATGCTGGGCCTGATGATCTTCAACGCCGACCTGATCTTCTTGCGGCTCTTCCGGGGCAGCACCGAGACCGGGCTCTACACCGCCGCCTACACCTTCGTGAGCTTCGGGGTGAACCTCGGCCTGGCCTACAGCCTGAGCCTCCTGCCATCGCTCACCCGGCTCGGGACGGAACCGGCCGCGCGGACCGCGCTCTACCAGACCGCGGTGGTGCAGGTCTTCGCGGTGTCGCTCCCGGTGGCGGTGGGGGGCCAACTGCTGGCGGGTCCGCTGCTGGAGCTGGTGTTCGGCACGCGCTACGCCCCGGCGGGGCCGGCGCTGGCGCTGCTCGGCTGGTCGGTGCCGCTCTCGCTGGTGCGCGACGTCCCGATCATCGCGCTCATGGCGATCGGGCGGGAAGACAAGGTCCTGCGGGTGACGGCACTCGCCGCCGGGCTCAATCTGTGCCTCAACCTCGCGCTGATCCCGCGCTACGGCATGGCGGGCGCCGCCCTCGCCACGGTGGCCACCGAAGCGGTCCGACTGGTCATCGCCTTCCGGGTGGCACGACGGCTCGGCTTCCCAGTCGGGGGCATCCCCCGCCTCTGGCGGCCGCTGGCCGCCGCAGCGGCGATGGCGGGGCTCCTGCTGGCACTCGCACCCCGCTCGCTCCCGCTCGCCGTCGCCCTCGGCGCGGCGGCGTACCTGGCAGCGCTCCTCGCGGTGGGTGGCGTCCGGCTCCGGCGCGACGGCCCGCCGATCCTCACGGTGTGACATCCGGTCACATACAGTCGCGTCGACGCAACGGTTCATGGCGGCGGCGGTGCCACGCGCCAGGGGGTAGTCGCCCCGGGCCGGCGGTATGCGCGTAAGTCATTGGAATCATTTGTGTTGGTCAGCCGGCGCGGGTGGGGTTTCCCGGCACCGGACTTGCTTTGTCGGAGGCGCGTCACGCCGGCTTCACATCCGGGTCGCGATTCGGCCACGCGCCACGACGAATCCCCGACGGTGCCCAACTACGACACGCTGAATCGGTTCGAGCTCAAGTACTTGGTGCCGGCGGCGCTGCTTCCCGCCCTCCGGCGGGAACTGGCCGGCTATACCCGGCCCGACGCCAACAACCGGGACGAGCGGGGCTATCCGGTCTATTCGGTCTACTGGGATTCGCCCGAGTTCACCCTGTTCTGGGAGAAGGTCGAGGGGCTCAAGTGCCGCCGGAAGCTCCGGTTCCGGCGATACGGCGATTCGCCGGAGGTGTTCGTGGAGATCAAGCAGCGGATCGACCGCACGCTGCACAAGCGGCGCTTCCGCTGGCCGGCGGACTGCGTGGTGCGGACCTTCGGGATCGCCGACGGGCTGGGGTGGGACGAGGCCGCGGCGGCGGATCCGGTGGCGGCGGAGGTGCTGGTCTTCTGCCGACGCTACCGGTTGGCGCCCCGCATGGCCATTTCCTACCGCCGACACGCGTTCTTCGGGGTCTTCGAGCCGGAGCTCCGGATCACCTTCGACACCCGGGTCCAGTACAGCGCCACCGACCTCGACATCACCCGCCCGTTCTCCACCGGGAAGTACGTGGTCGACCCGCGCAACGCGATCCTCGAGATCAAGTTCAATCACCGGGTGCCGAAGTGGCTCTCCAAGCTGGTCTGCCGCCACGGCTTCCGGGCGATCCGCATGTCCAAGTACTGCAGCGCCGTGGACCGGGAATTCCATCGCGGGCAATTGACCTGAGCCCGCCATCCACCTTCGGGAGGCAACGTGGACGAGTTCATCCAGCAGACGATGTCCCGCGGGACCACCGGCGACCTCTTCGGGATCTGGGAGGTGATGGCCGCGCTCGCGCTGAGCCTGGTGCTCAGCCTGATGGTGGCCTACTTCTACCGGCAGACCCACCGGGGACTCTCGTACTCCGTCTCGTTCGTCCACGCGATGATCATCATGGGCGTGACGGTGTCGGTGATCATGCTGATCATCGGCAGCAACATCGCCCGCGCCTTCACCTTGGTCGGGGCGCTGTCGATCATCCGCTTCCGCAACGCGGTGAAGGACTCCCGGGACGTGGCGTTCATCTTCCTCACGATGGCGATCGGGATGGCCACCGGAACGGGTTTCTACCTGACCGCCATCGTCTTCACCCTGTTCGCCTGCGGGATGGTCTACCTGCTCTCCCGCTTCGAGGTCGGCGCCAGCACCACCCGGGAGGTGTTGCTCAAGGTGCATCTCCCCGAGTACCTCGACTACCACACCGTCTTCAACGACGTGTTCTACCGCTACCTGCAGGACCATTCCCTGCTCAGCGTGGAAACCATCCGCGACGGCACCGTGGTCGAGCTGGTCTACTCGATCGAGTTCAAGCGGGGAGCCGACGAGGGCAGGTTCCTCGAGGAGCTGCGGGGGGTGGTGGGCGAGCACAAGGTGGCGCTGCTCGCGGGACAGGAGAACATCAACGTCTGATGCCGGCCCGATCCCCCGCCTCCGGCCTGCGGTCCCGGCTCCGTCGCCACGAGCGCCTGCTGGTGGCGCTCTACCTCGGCCTGGTGGCGTCGGTGATCGCCATCCTCGCGCTGCCGCCGGCCCGGGCCGCGGCGCTCGGGGCGGCCCAGGGCATCCTCCGCCGCTGGGACGACCGCTGGCTCCGGCGGCTGGAGCATGGGGAGGCGCTGGTGGCGGCGGCCCGCTACGACGAGGCGGCGGCCTATCTCGCGGCACTGGACCGTCGCTTCCCCGCGAGCAACGTGCGCCACGCGCGCGACAAGGAGCGGGAGCGGTTGCTCCGGGCGCTGGGGACGAGCTACACCGCGCTGGGCCGGAAGGCCCGCGCCCTCGCGACCTACGAGAGCCTGGCGGCGTTCGACCCGCGCAACTACCGCAATCATTACGAGCTCGCCGTGGCCCGCGCCCGCTTCCTGGGCGGGTGGGCGCTGGCCCCGGAGGCGAGGGACGCTTTCGCCGCGGCGCTCGCCATCAACCCGAGCCACCTCCCGTCGGTGCGGGGCTACGTGGACTACCACTTCGACCGGGGCGAGTTCGGCGAGGTCGTGGCGGCGTACGAGCGGTATCTCGACGCAATGCTGTTCCACCTCCTCGCGGTGCAGCTGGGCGACACCGCCGCCGACGTCCGCGTGCCGGTCGACGGGCGCTGGCACCCCGTCGAGGTCCTCCTCCCGCGGGCGGCCGGCTGGAGCGGCCCGCTCGCGCTCCGGAGCCGCGGCTACCCGATCGAGGTCCGCCGGGTGACGGTGCTGGGGCCGCAGGTGGTGGGGCGCCAGGGACGCGACAGCCTCGAGCTCGCGCCGCTCGCCTGGGAGGTGTGGGGGATGACCCGCACCGAGGACGGCCGGTTCTACGCCGATTCCGCCGACCCGGCGATCCGGCTCACCGTCCCGCCCCGGCCGCGCGGGGTGGAGCGGCTCCGGCTCGAGCTCCGGCTCTTCAAACCGGTCGATCCCGATCTCTGGGCCATGGCCCGGAAGAGCTATCGCAATCGGCTGGCCCACGACGCGCTCGAGGTCGCCCGCGACCGGACCGTGGTCCTCCCCTCGGCCGAGCGGGCCGACGCCATCACCGTGACCTGGGAGTAGCGTCGCCGTGGGTCTCTTCGTTCGCTCGTCGCCGTTCGAGCCCCGCGGCCCCTGGTGGCGCCGGGTCCGCCTGGTCGACGCCATCGTCCTCTCCCTCCCGCTCCTCGTGCTGGCCGCCTACCCGGTGCTCGCCGCGCTGGGCGACTACCGGCGCGCCCTCCAGTTCGACGACTACTGGTCCAACGGCCGGAGCGCGGTCCGGGCCTTCGCCGACCGGGTACGCGCGCTTCGCCGCCTGCCGGCCGCGCTCGAGATCGAGCATCGGCTCGATCCGGAGACGCCGGTGGGGGGCGTGGTGCGCCTCAACGTGCCGCAGGACGCGTGGCGCCGGGTCTTCGACGACCCCCTCGCCGGCTGGGGCACCTGGATCGAGGGCGAGCTCGTCAACGGCAGCGACATCATGCAGGTGCGGGTCCGGAAGCGCGGCGACAACAGCGTCCACTGGACCACCGGCAAGAAGACCTTCACGCTGCGCACCCCGAAGGAGCGCTTCTTCCGGGGCTACCGGGAGCTCGGCTTCTCGGTGAAGGACGTGCTGCCCTCCTACGTGGCCAACTCGCTCGCGTCGGAATTCGCCCTCCTCGCCCCCCGGACCCACGTCGCCCCGGTGTTCCTGAACAACCGGTTCGCCGGGATGTACCGGGTGGTCGAGGTGCTCGACGAGTCGTTCCTCCGCCCCAACCGGCGCATGCCGGGGAACATCTACCGGGGTGACGCCGCCGAGCGGGGCGAGGTCTTCAAGCACGTGCCGCGGGGGATGTTCGCCAACCCCTACATCTGGGATCGGGTGGCCCGCAACGACCGGCCCACCGGCCCGGGCGCCACGGGGCTCCAGCTCTTCCTCGCGGACCTCAACGGGAGCGGCTTCGAGGACCATCGTCGCATGATGGAGCGACTCGACCGGCCGGCCCTCGGCCGCCTCCTGGCGCTCCTCCTCGTCGTGGGCGACCCGTACCACATGGACAACGTCCACAACCAGTTCTGGTACGAGGACCCGTCCACCGCGCTCCTGGTGCCGATCCCCTGGGACCTGCGCCTCCTGGACCTCGACCGGCCCCCCTCCAACCTGAGCGACTTCTGGCGCGCGGCGCTGCGCGATCCCTTCCTGGTCGACGCGACGCTCCGGGAGCTCCGCCGGGCGCTGGAACAGGAGCGGATCGTGAAGGTGGCGGATTCGCTGGCGTGGGGCGCGTTCCGGCGCTACGAGGACTTCTTCCGGTACGAGTGGCTCCGCCAGGGACTCATCCCCGACGTGGGCCGCCCGGAGGACGCCTCGGCCATCGTGCGCCGCAACGCCGCACGGCTCGGCGCGTGGCTGGCCGACGCGCGGGTGGCGTTCCACGCGACCCCCGCCGCCCGCGGCGCGCCGGCGATCCTCGACTTCGAGAGTCGGGGGCGGGCGGGGACCGAGCTCGTCGCCCTCGAGCTGACCGGCGTCCGCCCGGCGGACGCGCGCGGGCGCGCGCGGGTCCTCATGGATCGGAACCGCGACGGTCGGCCCGATCCCGGGGATCCCGAGGTCGTGGGCGCCTGGACCGAGGGCCCCGCTGCGGTCCGCTTCGTGCCCCGGGAGCCGGTGGCGCTCCTCGCCGGCTGGCAGGCCAGGGGGCAGGCCATCGAACCGAGCCCGGTCCATTACCGATTCTTCGTCGTCGGCCCCGGAACGGACTTCGCCGCCGCGCGGCCCGAGCTGCGGAACCGGGTGACGGGCGCCGCGGCGGCGGTGCTGCCGTGGTCCGCCGAGGTGGCGGTCTCGCCCACCACGTCGTTCAGCCCCTGGCAGTACCCGGTCCCCCGGCCCGCGGTGCACCGCTGGCGCGGCACGGTGCGGCTCGCGGAGACGGTCCGGATCCCCGCCGGCGATACCCTCCACATCGCGCCGGGCACCGTGGTGAGGCTCGGCCCCGACGTGTCGCTGGTCTCGCGCGGGGTGGTGCTGGCCCAGGGCAGCGCCGGACGCCCGATCGAGTTCCGGCGGGCCGACCCCGGCCGCCCCTGGGGAGCGGTGACGATCCTGGGCCCGGGGGCCAACGGGAGCGTCTTCCGGCACGTGCGCTTCCTCGAGGGCGGGGGTGGGCTGGTCGACCGGATCGAGTACATCGGCATGGTGAACGTGCACCGGGTTGATTCCGCCCACTTCGAGCGGGTGGAGTTCATCGCCAACGTCCGGAGCGACGACACCTTCCACGCACTCCATTCGCACGTGGTCCTGCGCCGGTGCCGCTTCGTGGACGCCAACTCCGACGCGGTGGACTTCGACCTGTCCACCGGGCTCATCGCCGACAACACCTTCGAGCGCACCGGCGGCGACGCCATCGACCTGATGACCTCGGACCCGCTGGTGATCGGCAACCGCATCACCGGTTCGGGCGACAAGGGCATCTCCATCGGCGAGGCGAGCCACCCGGTGGTATTCAACAACTACGTGACCCGGTCGACCCGGGGGATCGAGATCAAGGACCTCTCCGAGCCGGTCCTGCTCAACAACGTGCTGGAGGAGAACGGGACCGGCATCCGCGCCGACCGGAAGAACTGGCGCTACGGCGGGGGCGGCTGGGCCAAGCTGGCGAATACCGTGCTCCGGGGCAACGAACGGGACTACGACCTCGACGCCTACGCCCGGCTCACGCTCCCCGAGCCGCCGGCCAAGCCGGGCACCAGGGAGGCGGCGGCGGCCGGTTCGGCGCCGGCGGACGATCTCGGCTGGCTCTACGCCCAGCACGGGATCGCGTTGGCGTCGCCGGCGGCTGGGCTGGCCTCGGGCTGGACCGCGGTCGCGGCGCTCCGGCCCCGGGTCTCGGTGACTTTCGAGGAGGACTTCGGGAGCGTCTCGGACGGCTGGATCGGGACCGGCGGGGTGCGCTGGGTCGAGAAGCATCACCTGACCCTGGCGGCGGCGGTGCAGCAGGAGCCGGGCACCATCCACCGGTCGATCGACTGGGACGTCGCCGCGGCCGACTCCCAGGCGGTGGCCGTCTTCGAGCTCGCGGCCCTCGACGCGGTGGACGGGAGGGTGACGCTGGTCTCGGACCGCGGCTCGGTCTCCCGGCCGTTCGAGCCGAGCGGCGACCTGGCGCGGTTCCATTACGTCGCGGTCCCGCTGCCGCCCGGGCGCTACCGCGAGATCCGCATCTCGGTGACCCCGGTGGCGGGGCTCACCAAGCTGCAGCGGCGCACCGGCCTGGTCGAGCTGCGGAGCGGACGGCTGGAGCTCCGGGGCTATCGGCTCCTGGTGCTGCCGCGCACGATCGGGGCCCCCGCGCCCGGGCCGCGCTCGGTGGCGCTGGGCTCCCCGCCCCCGGCACGGAGGTGACGTGAACCTGCCGCTCGCCACCCTGGCGCTCGCCCTGACCCTCACCGGCGGGCCCGGGCCCGATGCCCGGCACGGCGTGCAGGCCCCTCGCCCGCCGGGCCGCTTCAGCTTCGCCGTGCTGGGACACGTGCGCGGCAACGCCGACGGACTCAACCCGAAGCTCGGCGAGCTCCTCGCCCGGGTCCGGGGGCTCCGGCCCGACTTCGTGGTGCTCACCGGCGACATCATCTGGGGCAACCTGGAGAACTTCCCGACCGATTCGGCGACCATCGAGCGGGAGTGGGACCAGGTCGATTCGGCGCTCGCCACGCTCGGGGTCCCGGTGTACCGGGTGCCCGGCAACCACGACATCAACGACCCGGTGAGCCGGCGGGTCTACCTGAGACGCTACGGTCCGGTGCCGCGCGTGGTCGAGACGCACGGCGTCCGCCTCGTCCTCCTCTCGAGCGCCTACCTTCCGCCCGATGGCGACACTGCCTCCGCCCGGCGCACCCGCACCTACGCGCTCGACTCGGCGCAGGTGGCCTTCCTCCGGGGGCTGCCGCCCGCATCGGCCCCGAGCTTCGTCTTCATGCACCATTTGCTCTGGTGGGAGGAGGCCTGGTGGCGGGAGGTGCATCCGCTCCTCCCGCCCGCCGGGGTGCGAGCCGTCTTCAGCGGCGACTACGGACCGATGAAGTACTCCCACACCCTCCGGGACGGGATCCGCTACCTGCAGACCTCGATGGAAGGGCACGTGCCGGTGGAGCGGCTCCGGAGCTGGGAGTCGAGCCGCTTCCTGTCCGCCCAGTTCGACAACTTCCTCCACGTGGTGGGCGGGGACTCCACCATCCGGTACGACGTCCGCACCCTGGGGGAATTCGACCGGGAGTTCACGCCGGAGTGGTACCGGGCCATCGCGCCCCGGTGGGAGCCGCCCACTTGGCGGAGTCGGCTCGCCCGGGCGATCGCCGGTCCGGACCGGCTTGCGCTCGTGGCGGGGCTGGGGCTGGTGACCTTCGGCGCGGGGACGGTGCTGGGGGTGAGGTTGGGTCGGCGTCAGTCGGCCCGGGCGGTGCGGGGCCGCCAGAGCAGCCAGAGCACGACGCCCGCGAGGACGAACAGCGCCAGCGGCGACGCGCCCCGCTCGAGCCAGGGGAGGTAGGCGCTCGAGGTCTTCCGCAGCACCGTGAGCCAGGGGAGCTCGAACCCGCCCAGGAAGATCCGCATCAACGAGACCGGCACCGACTCGCGCGCCATCGCCACGCTCCAGGAGATGGCGACGGTGGGCACGACCAGCGCCCAGGTCCAGCCCCGGGGGAGCCGGAGCAGCACGGGCACCACGGCGAGGAACAGGAGCGGCACCGCGGGCACCATGTAGCGCACGCCGGTGTTGAATTGGAGCAGCGCGAACTGCACCGACGAATTGAAGAGGTACAGCGCCAGCGACGCGCCGAGGATGAACCCGAGCTCCGGCCCCGTCGGTCCGCCGGGACGACGGCGCAGGAACGGCGCCGCGAGGGCCACCGCCAGCATCGGGCAGAAGACGAGCAACCCGTACCGCGGGTCGAACAGGTTTCCCCGGAGCAGGGTCGGGTCCGGCAGGGTGAAGCCGTGCCAGCCGCGCACGCTCAGGTGGGTGTCGGGCATGTAGGCCTGCGCCGGGAGCAGCGGGTGGCCGAAGGCCGCCCACTGGTATCCGAAGAGCAGCGCGAGCGGGCCGGCGGCGCCGAGCGAGAATTCCCCCGCCGCGCGGAGGCCGGCGCCCACGCCGCCGCGGCTCCAACCCTCCATCGTGGCCCAGACCCCGAACGCCGCGATGAGCGGCGCCGCGCTGTAGTCGGTGAGGAGCGCGAGGCCGAGCAACGCCCCCGCCAGGAGGCGTCGCCGCGTGGTCGGCGGGCTCGGCTCGGTTCCCGCCATGGCGACGAAACCGAGGAGCACGCAGTGCGCCACGATGGCGTTCTGGTTGAGGAACGCCGAGCGGAAGAAGATCGGGGTGCCGAAGGCATAGAGCAGCGCGAGCCAGAGCGCGGTGCGCTCGTCGCGGAGCCGGACCGCGAGGAACCGGAACATCACCACCGCGGCGAGACCGGCGAGCGGCACCATGAGCCCGACGTGCATCGCCGCCGCCGCGAGGCCCAGCTTGATGTCGAGGCCGCGGGCCCGGGCCTCGTTGAAGAAGCGGGTCCGGTTGGGCCGCGGGTCGTCGTACCGGGCGGCCGGTTTCGGGCGCACCAGCTCGGGCCGGAGCCGGAAGAGGCCCGCCATGAACGGGCGGGCGAGGGCGTACGGCACGGCGCCGAGCATCGAGGCGCCGGGATTGTTGTTGATGAACGCGCCGCGGCCGGGGATCTCGAAGAGGTCCGGGTGCAGACCGAGGTATTCGTCCACCCGGATCGAGAGGCGGTCGCCGAGCGAGACGGCGAGGTACGTCTCCCGGACCACGTTCGAGGCGAAATGGAGGAGGTAGACCAGGCAGACCGTGAGGAAGAGCCGCCCCGTCACGCTCCGCCGGCCGGACCCGGGCACCGGCGCGGCGAGCGGAGCCGTGAGCCGGAGCGGCTCGAGCCCGGATAGGGCCGGGCCGGCGGTGGACGGGCCCGCGATCACCACTCCTAGCCGCTCGCCTCCGCCACCGGTTCCGGTTCGGCGGAGGGCCCGTCCGCCAGCGTCACCGGCGCCCGCTCCGACGGGTGGAGGGGCAGCGGCTTGCGCCACACCTTCCCGCCGACCATGGCTTTCATCAACTGGACGGGCTGGTAGGTGATGCTCGACCACATGAAGATCTCGGTGGTGCAGTAGCACTCGCGCCGCGCGATCGACTCCCGGAGCCGCCGGGCCTCCTCCGAGTTCCAGATCTCGGGGAACGACTTCTGGCGGAGGTTGCCGATCGGCTTGTGGATCTCGCAGAGACTCACGTCGCCGTTGGCGTAGACCACGCCGGAGAGGCGGCCGGCCCGACAGGGGACGACCTGCCGCTCCTGCTTGATCGTCTGGATCTTGGCCCACTGCAGCATCGGCTCGACCATCGCGCCGTACCGCCCCTCCTCGCGGGGGGCCCACAGCCGCCGGATGTACCCGTAGAGCTCCTCGTACTGCTGCAGACTCGGCCCCCGGAGCGAGGGGTTCTTCCGGTCGCCCCGGATGATGGCCAGGTTGTGGTGGTCCATCTTGGGGCAGCGCTCGTAGAGGTACGTCGTGAGCTTCCGGATCTCCTCCATGTTCACGTCGGTGGCGGTGGAGATCGAGTGGATCCGGAGCCGCGGGTCCCGCGCCTGGAGCTCCGCCAGCGCGTCGTACGTCTCCATCGCCTTCTTGAAGGCGTGCCGCGCCACCCGGAACTTGTCGTGGAACTCCGGCATCCCGTCCAGCGAGAGCTCGACCACGAACAGCTCGAGGCTCTTCTCCTCCAGCACCTCCGATACCGCCTTGATGGTGCGGTCGGTGAAGTAGCCGTTGGAGGGTACGTAGATCTGCTTCACCTTGTTGTGGGTGATGAACTGCCGGCAGATCTCGGCGAACTCCTTCCGCAGGAACGGCTCGCCCCCGGACAGGTTGAGGTTCTCGATCGGCCCCAACGACCGCGAGAGCGCGAAGATCTCGTCCCGGGTCAGGTCGTCCCGCTTGTTCAGGCTCGTCCAGTAGAAGCAGTGCTCGCACTTCATGTTGCAGATCGAGTTGATGAACAGGACGAGGAACGGCGGACTCGGCAGCTCCCGGTAGTTGGCGCTGGTGAGTCGCACGTGCCGCGCGATCCGCTCGACGGTGTTCATGCCGCGTCTCCGTTGGGGACTGCTGCTCGGCACCGCTTCGGGACCCGGCCCACCCCGGCGGGGCACCGAAGCGAGGGGCGGGGCCGGAATGCGACGACGAGGAGCAACTCCCATGCCCGGGCTGGGCCGCACCCGGCTCCCGCACCCCGAACCCACTCGGCCGAGGCGTCGAGGCGTCACCTGTAGCGGCCGTGCATCACCCGCTCAGTCCTCGACGACATGGGTCTCGAACACGCGCCGGTAGTCGGCCCACCGGGCCTGGTCGAAGATCCCGTCGCCCAGGCAGTCGGCCGCGCAGTACGCCATGTATAGGGCATGGTGGGTGTTGTCGTGGGCGAACAGCCCCTGCCGCCCGTAGCTCAGCAGGCGGGGCATGCCTTCCACCCAGCGGTCCAGCACCCCGAACGGCACTTCGTACCCTGTCCGGTAGATCGGATATGCCTGCCGGAGTCGGCGGGTGTGGACCGCCACCGGCGGCCGGGCTAAGGGGAGCCCCGCCCGCGCCAAGTCTTCCGCCACCAGCCGGCCCAGCTCCCCGTCGCTCGCCGACCACCAGCTGTCATCGGGCGAGCAGGGAAGCTCGGCGCAGAGCGTGGTTCGCCCCACCGGCTCGGCGCGGTCGCTGTAATTCTTGGGCTCCGAGAGCCGGGTGATCCGGAGGTTCGCGTCGGGGAAGTAGTGCGCGTCGTACTGGGTGAACCGATCCTGGTCGAGCTCGAGGTACACCAGGATCATCGCCCGGTAGTCGATGGCCCCGGCTGCCGCGCGCACCTCCGCCGGCGGCTCCGGCCGGACCAGTCGGACGAGCACGCTCACCGGGATGGTGGACCAGACATACTCCGCCTCGAGACAGCGCCGCTCCCCATCCCGCTCCACCACGATGGTCCAGGTCTCGCACCCCTCCGCCGGCGCCTCGAGCGCCACGACCCGCGTCCCCAGCGAGATCGTGGCCCCCAGCCGCTCGGCGGCCGCGGCGTAGGCCTCGGAGATCTGGCCGAATCCGTACCGCGGGTAGTAGAAGCGTCCCGCCCCCGGCGGCTTGAGGCCCGGCACCTGGCCCAGGACCTTGCGGAGCAGCTTGCCGAACGACCCGGCCGACACCCGCCGGCGCGCCTGGATCGCGGAGAGCTCGGTGGGCTCGAGTCCCCAGATCTTCCGGGCGTAGGGGAAGTAGAAATCGCGGCAAATGGTCCGCCCCAGGCTCGCCTCGAGCACCGACGCGAAACTGGCGGCGCCGTCGACGGAGCGGCGACGGAGCGGCTTCGCCACGAGGTCCCGCAGGGTGCCCAAGGCGAACCCCCGGTCGAGCCGCAGGAGCAGGTCGACCGGCTTGAGGGGGAAGTGGATCCACCTTCCCCGGAGCCGGATCCGCCCGTGACGCGGCCGATCGAGCAGGTCGTCGCCCAGGAACGCGCGGATGTCGGCCAGGATCGCGGGATCGCAGGCGGGGTGGAGCCGGTGGCTCCCGTAGTCGAGCCGCTGGCCCCCGGCCTCGAAGCTGCCGGCGTTGCCGCCCACCACCGGATGCTGTTCCAGCACCTCGACTCGGACCTTCCCGAGCCGCCGGAGGCGGTAGGCCGCCCCCAGGCCGGCCGGGCCGGCGCCCAGGATCACGACGCGGGGCTCAGGCATAGCGGGCCGCCGAGAGCGATTCGGCCGGACTCGGGCCGCCCAGCCGGCTGCGGCGCTGCGCCAGCAGCAGCCACACCAGCCCGCCGAGGAGGCCGCCGGCGATCATCACCGTCTGCCAGAGGAGCGAGCAGACCACGCCCATGGCCGCCGGGACGCCGAACGGCACCAGCAGCGCGGCGAGGCTCGCCTCCCGCACGGCCAGCCCGCCAAGGCTGATGGGGAGCAGGGCCGCCACCTTGGCGAGGGGCCAGACCAGGAACCAGACGGCGAGCGGCACCTCGATGCCGATCATCCATCCGAGCCAGGCGTTGAGCACGACGAATCCGCTCTGGATGGCGAACGAGAGGCCGAGGGCGGCGAGCGCCGTGCCCGGGGTGCGGCCGATCCGGCGGAGTGCCACGAGCGCCCGACCCACCCGCCGGCGGAGCCTCCGGGGCCATCGGGCGAGCGGCCGCCGGAGGACGAGCGGCAGGAAGGCGCCGACCAACGCCACCGCGACCGCCAGCGCCACCGCCAGCGCCTCGCCGCCCCAGCCCGGGAGGGCGTGCCGGGCCGCGAGCCCCCCGCCCAGGATGAGGAGGCCCAGCGCGGTGGTGTCGGTGATCCGGTCGAGGATCCCGCCGAAGAGGGCCGCCTCGGGCCGGCGGGTGAATCGCCCCGCGAGCGCCATGCGGAGCAGGTCGCCTCCCACGATGGTGGGGAGGCAGAGGTTGGCGAAGAGGCCCGCGGCATAGCAGAGCCCGGCGTCGGCCACGCCCAGGCTGGCCCGCGCGGCGTTGACGATCATCCGCCACTTGAAGACGCCGACGGTATGACCCACCACGAAGCCGCCCAGGACGGCGGCCCAGACGCCGGCCGAGAGCCGGGCGAGCGCGGCCGTCACCTGGTGCCACGGCAAGAGCACCAGGAGCAGCGTCAGCAGCCCGACGCTGACCGCGACCTTGGCCCGGAGCTTCACTTGTGCATCGCGATCCGGGCGTTCTGGTCCGCCAGCAGCCCCACCGCCCAGACGATCAGGGCTCCGAGCAGCGCCAGCACCGCGCTCTCGGAGAGGTTGTCGCGGGTCACGTCGTACACGAACTTGGCGAAGCCGGCGAGGGCGAGCGCGGCGCCGAAGGGGATGAACACCTTGAGCGGGTTGAAGAACACGATCGTCCGGAGGATGAGGAGCGTGAAGTCGTAGGCGTGGCGCGGCCGGATCTTCGATTGGCCCAGGCGGGCGTGGTAGTCGATGGGCACGTACTCCACCGCGTGGTCGTTGCACGCGGCCGCGAGGGTGATGGTGGTGGTGAACGAGAAGCCCTGCGGCAACAGGTGCTCGTAGCGCCGCACCAGGTCCCGCCGCATGAGCCGGAGCCCGGAGTTGATGTCGGGCAGGTGCTGGCCCGCCAGGTAGCTGGCCAGCCACCGGAGGAACGCCTTCGCCGGGCGCCGGGAGTACTGGATCCGCACCGTGGCGCCGGTCCGGGCGCCCACGACCATCTCGCTCCGGTCGGCGGCGGCGAGGAGCCCGGGAATCGCCTCGACCGGATAGGTGCCGTCGGCGTCGGTGATGAGGATCCAGTCGTACTGGGCGGCGCGGATCCCGAGCTTGAGCGCCGCGCCGTAGCCCCGGTTGCGGGCCCGCCGCAGCACCCGCACGCCCGTGGCCGCGGCGCGCTCCGCGGTGCCGTCGGTGGAGCCGTCGTCCACCACGATGATCTCGAACCGCCACCCCGTCTCCCGCATCACCCGCTCGACGGCGCGGACCTGCTCCGCCACGTGCTCCGCCTCGTTGTACGCGGGGATCACGACGGAGACCGCCGTGTCCAGGGCCCGAAGCCCGTCCTCGACCACGTCCTCGATGATCAGTCGGCCGGCCGCGGGCCGGAACTCGGGATGCACGACCTCGGTCATTGGCGTACCATCACGACCACCGCACCGCCGCCCACGGTGCCCGGGAACTCCGCCGCGCGGCGGTAGTCGCGCTGCAGTCGGGCCCAGAGGTCCGGCTGGACCGCGGCCAGTCGGGTCGGAAAGGTGTACAGAACCCAGGTGCGCCGATGGCGGCGCTCGATCTCCTCCAACTGCCCCGCGGTGCGCACGGCCGGCCAGTCGCGGCCGCGATACCGCTGGTACGGGAAGCTCGTGAGGTCGGTGGTCACCACCACATCGCCCGGGGCGCGGTGGCGCGCGAGCCACTCCTCGGCCCCCTCGAAGTCCTGCTTCGGGTGCCACGCCCGCGGCACGGTGGCGGCGCTGGTCACGATCACGACCGCCGCGGCCCCGGTGGCGAGCGCCGGACCCGGCCAGCGGGCCGGCAATACCGCCTGGGCCAGCGCGAAGCCCCCCCGCAACGCGATCAGCACCGCGAACCCCGCGGCGAAGAAGAAGAACCGGGGCCACAGGTTGTGCCCCAGGCCCACCACGGCCGCCGCCGTGAGGAGCGGCGGCAGGAGCATCAGCGCCGTCGCGGGGGCGTTCCGCCGCCAGTAGCTCGCCCCGCCCAGGCCGACCACCACGAGGCCGGCGGCGAGCGCGAGCCATCCCCCCGGCAAGCCGCGGACCAGGCCCCGCGTCGCTTCGGCCACGAACCAGGCCGGGCTCTGCCACGCGGTGCGGATCCCGTCGTTCGACGGCGCCAGCAGCGTGTCCAGCATCTGCGGCAGCACCGGGGCGTAGAGCAGCAGGGTCAGGTTCGCCGCGAGCGCGAGTCCCGCGACGCCGGGGACCGGGTCCGGCCCCCGCCCGCGGATCGCGAGCCCCAGCCACACGAGCGCGTGTGCCAGCGCGACGAAGGCGGCGGTGACGTGGGTGTAGATCCCCAGCGCCATCGCCGCTCCGTAGGCCAGGGCCGTCCGCCACCCCGACCGGTAGCGACCGGTGAGCAGCCGCAGGAAGGCGGCGCTGGCCAGCAGGGTCCAGAGCAGGAGACCGGTGTAGCCGCGCGCGTTCTGGGAGAACCAGACGTGGTGATACGACACCGCGAGGAACGCCACGGCGAGGATCGCCTCCCGCCGGTCGGTCACCAATCGGGCGAACCGGTGCAAGGCCCAGAGGCTGGCGACTCCGAAGAGCACCGCCGGCAGCCGGAGGGCCCAGGCGCTCTCGCCCGCGAGCGCCGTGACGGCACCCGCCGCCACCGAGTAGAGCAGGTGTTGGTTCTGGCTGTCGTAGGTGGTCACGATCCGGTCGAGCGGCAACCGGACGTAGTCGACCAGGGTCTGGATCTCGTCGAACCAGAGGCCGTGTCCCAGGCCCGGGAGGCGGAGCGCCAGTGCGAGGGCCACCGACAGCCCCAGCGCGAGCCGCTCGGCCCGGCCGGATCCGGGCTCCGGCTCCCCGGCGGCCGCCCCGGGCGGCAGGGGGTGGCGGATCGCCAGGAGCGCCACACCGTTCAACGCGAGCAGGGCCCGCAGGATGTGCAAGCCGAGCCGCAGCTCGCCCAGCAGGGCCGGGCGTCCCTCGGCCAAGGAGGCCGCCAGGGAATCGGCGGGCAGGAGGAGCCCGGTCGCCAGGAGTGCGGCGGCCACGCCCCATCGAATTCGCGTCATCGAGATTCCGGCCACCGGACGGGCTGGGTCGCAAGCCGGTGAAGCAAGCTTCGTTCCAGGCCATGCCCCGTGCCGGCCGGGGGCTCAGCGCTGCAGACGTACGACCACGCCGTCGTCCGGCCCCGCGAGCGCGCTCCGTAAGGCGTTGCGGACGGGGAAGTTCGGCGACGTCGTCTGGCCGACCGCCACGACCCCGCCACGACCGTCGGCGATGACGCTCCGCCCGCGATCGTCCCCGCTCCCCCCGACGCGCGCACCGAGCACCAGGGCATCGAGCGAGGGGGAGAGCGCCGCCAAGTAGACGTCGTCCCCGCTCCCCCCACCGCCGGCGATCGTCCCCGGGAAGTCGGCGGACCGGGTGAAGCCGCTCAGGTACACGTTGCCCTGGGCGTCGACCGCGACGCCCTCGGCCCCGTCGGCGCCGGAGCCGCCGAGATAAGTGGCGGCGAGGAGCTGGCCGGCAGTCCCGATCTTCACGACCAGGGCGTCGCTCGGACCCCGGAGCGTGCGCTGGTACGCCCCGGCCGTGGTGGGGAAATCGGTGGACGTGCTGGGGATGGCGACGAACGCGTTGCCGCTCGAGTCCACCGCGAGCTGGTGGGTCTCCGTGTCCTCCCCGCCGGAGCCGCCCACATAGGTGGCATAGAGCAGCGTGGAGCCGTCGGCGCTCAGCTTGGCGACGTAGGTGTCCGAGGGGCCGCTGAGGCTCCCGTCGAACCCGTTCGGCGTGGGGGCATCGGGCGAGTGGGTGAACATGGCGACGTAGGCGTTGCCCTGACGGTCCACCCGGATGGTGTTCGTGTTGCCCTCGTCGGCGGAGCCGCCCAGGTAGGTCGCCCAGACCACGCGGGAGCCGTCGGCGCTGATGCGGGCCACCAGCGCGTCCCGTCCGCCACGGATGGTGGGTTGCGCGGTGTTGGCGAACCAGGTGGAGGGGAAGTCGCCGAGGTCGTCGGAGGTGACGATCCAGATGTCGCCGCCCGGTCCGAGCGCGAGGTCGCGGATGGGGACGTTGTCCGCGTTGCCGAAGTAGGTGCAGAACACCACGCTCCGGCCGTCGGGGGCGAGCTTGCAGAGGAAGCCGTCCTGGGTGCCGTAGGGTGCGTTGTCGACCCCGCCGCCGAAGGCCGTCTGCAGCGCCCCGGCGGTGACCGGGAACCCGGCCCCGGCCCGGCCGGCCACGTAGACGAAGCCCTGGGCGTCCACCGCCACGTCCCGCACCATCTCGTCCGCGATGCCACCGAGATAGCTGGCGAACGACGTGCCCGGCGGCGGCTCGCCGCCGCCGCCCCCGTCCTCCCCGGGGGCGCCCCCGTCGCCGCAGGCGAGGGCCGCGAGCAGCGCCGCGCCGCAGGCCAGCCGTCGGGGGGCGAGCCGGGGCCCCGGGTCAGCGAGTCGCGTCATGGGAATCCTCGGTCGGGTGCCTAACGATATCGCGTCGGGGTCATCGGGCCGGCGGACGCACCGCCACCACGATCCCGTCGCTCTTGCCGATCGGACGCCGCCCGGCGGCGGGCCGGGCGGGCCAGTCCGCCGAGCCGGTGTCGCCGCCGATGTAGCAGGTGCCGTCGGGGCCGAACGCGGCGCTCCGGCCACGGTCCTGCCCGCTCCCGCCGATCCGCACGGCGTATTCGAGCCGCGTCAGGTCGGGGGAGAGGATCGCGGCGAACAGGTCGGCTCCCGCGCCCCGGATCGGCGGTACC
>DATLZT010000123.1:0-19796 GCA_035573835.1 Gemmatimonadales bacterium | reverse complement strand
CGAGCTTCATCGAAGGGCGGGTGGCGGTGCAGAAGACCGGGGCGCGGAGCACGGTGGAGTTCCTCCGGACCCAGCTCGACACCATCGAGAGCCAGCTCCGCCGGGCCGAGGAGGCGCTGCGCGTATTCCGGGAGCGGGAGCAGGTGGTGAGCCTCACGGCGGAGGCGGACGCCCAGGTGGGCCGGCTGGCGGAGCTCCAGGCCGCCCGGAACCAACTCGAATCGGAGCGTTCGGCGCTGGCGCGGATCGTGGAGGAGGTCCGGGCCGAGCGGCCGGCGCCGGGCGAGCCCTCGCCGTACCGCCGGCTGCTCGCCTTCCCCACGCTGCTCCGGAACCAGGCCGCCTCGGCGCTGCTTACCGCCCTCACCGAGCTGGACAACCAGCGGGCGCTGCTCCTCCAGCGGCGCACCCCGCGCGACCCCGACGTGATCGCGCTCGATCGACAGATCGCCGACCTCGAGAGGCAGATCCGCGACCTGGTGGAGACCTACAACGACGGTCTCCGGAAGCAGGTGGCCTCGGTCGACGCGGCGCTGGCGGGCTTCGGCGAGCGGCTCGAGCGGATCCCGGCCAAGGAGGTGGAGTTCGCCCGGCTGCAGCGGAACGCCTCCGTGCTGGGCGAGATCTACACCCTGCTCCAGACCCGGCTCAAGGAGTCGGAGATCGCCCAGGCGGTGGAGGACCAGAGCGCGCGGGTGGTGGACCGCGCCTTCCTCCCCGAGCTGCCGGTGGCGCCGCGGAAGGGGCTCAACCTCGCGCTCGCCGCGATGCTGGGCCTGATGCTGGGGGTGGGGGCCGCCTTCGGCCGCGAGTGGATGGACAGCGCGGTGCACAGCAAGGAGGACGTGCAGGCGGCCACGGGGCTCGCGGTGCTGGGGCTCATCCCGCACATCGGCGACGGCCGGCGCCGGCGGCGGCCGCTCGTGGCGGTGCGCTCGCGGCGGGCGCTTCCCGATCCCGCGACCCAGCAACGCGCGGTGCTGGTGGCGGCCAGGGACGCGCGACACGTCGTGACCGAGGCGTACCGGACGCTCCGGACCAATCTCACCTTCGCCCGGCCCGAACGGCCGCTCAAGACGCTGGTCTTCACCAGTCCCGCCCCCGGCGACGGCAAGACCACGAGCGTGGCGAATCTCGCGGCCACCCTCGCGCAACAGGGGCTCCGGGTGCTCGCGATTGACGCCGACATGCGGCGCGGCATGCTGCACCGGGACCTGGGCGGGGTGCGGGAGCCGGGGCTCGCCGAGCTCCTGGTGAACCGGGCCACGCTGGAGCAGGCGATCCAGCGGGCGGAGCTCGGTACCGGCGGCGGAGTGGACTTCATCGCCACCGGCCAGTTCCCGCCCAACCCGGCGGAGCTCCTGGGGGGCGATCGGTTCCGCCACCTCCTCGAGCGGCTCGAGCCCACCTACGACGCGATCCTGATCGACTGCGCCCCGGTGAACCTGGTGACCGACGCGGCGGTGGTGGGCACCCAGGTGGACGGGGTGCTGCTGGTGGCCCGCGCCGGCAAGACCGCGCGGCACGAGTTGGCGTTCGCCATGGACCAGCTGCGGAACGTGCGGGTGCCGGTGGTGGGGGCGGTGCTCAACGACTTCGACGTGAAGCGCGACGCGCGGTATGGCGGGTCGTACTACTACTATGCGGCCGGGTATGGGACCGACTCCTCCTCGAACTCCTGACGAGCGAGCGGGATGAGCTTGCCTCCCGACGTCTGCCCGGCGCGGGATGCCGCCCGCCGAGCGTGGGAGCTCGGCGGGCGGCGGCGTCGGAACCACGCGCTCGGCACCCTCATGGCCGACAAGGCGACGGGGGCCGTCAACCCGGGCGGGTGCTAGGTGCCTGTCGTCGTTGCTGCCGCCCTCGCGGCCCTCAATGTACTCCTCGGAGTACGTCGGCGGAGCCACGGCGTGGCGCTCTACGCCGTGCTCGCGCTGGTCGCGCCGCACGTGCGTGTTGGCTCACTCATCGTACCGTACGAGATATTCGCCGCGCCCCCGGTGCTCCTTGTGACGCTGGCTCGGACGCGGCAGTGGCTGCCGCGTCGGGCCAGCATATTGCTCGCAATACACCTCGGCGTTTGCGTGGTCGCGACTGCGGCCGCGAACGCAAGCCTCGGTGCCGCGCCTGACTGGATCGCGATGGCCGGTTTGCTACGGGGGGCGCTGCAGGCGGTGGCGCTCGCGAGCGCCCTGACATCGGTGCAGCTTAGGGCTGTGGCGGCAGCAGTCATCTTGGTGAATCTGGGATTGACGGTGGTGCAGGTTCTGTTTCCCGCCTCGGTGGCCCTGTTCGACTACCTGTACTTCAAGGAATCGTTGGTGCCGATCCGCCTCCTGCGGGAGATGGGAGGCTTCGCGCGCGCCACGGGCTCCTTCGGCTCCCCGATCGACCTTGGTGGTCTCGCGCTCACGGTGTTGGCGGCCGCGACGGCCCAGCTGCTCCTCGGCAGGCGGTCACACTTGACGGTGCTCGTTCTCGGAGCGTCGCTGATCTGCGGGGTCGCGTCGCTGTCGAAGACGTTTCTCCTCGGCGCACCGCTGGTGCTCGGCGGGCTCGCGCTGACCTCGATTTTCCTGGCGAAGGGCGACCGGCGGCTCGCCTCCGCCGGCCGGTTCCTCTTCGGACTCATCCCGCTCGGCGGCGTGGCCGCCTTGCTCGTGGTGAACTGGATGCGGGGCCGGGGGATGCCGGTGGATTGGTACCTGGGATACTTCACCCGGCCGACCGACGCGCTCGTGACGAGGTACGCTGCGGCGGATGGCGGTTTGAATGCGGCCATGCAGGTCTTCCGGGAGAACTGGGTACTGGGCGTCGGCTTCACCCGCCCGAGCGGCGAGTTTCTGGGCGACTCCCTGTACGTCACCGTCCTCCACGACGCCGGTGTGGTGGGCGGTGCGCTGTTCTTCGCCTACGTGCTCTGGCTTGGCGTCGCCGCGCTGGCGGGGCGCGACCTGGAGCGCCTCGGGATCCTCGTGGCGTTCGTCATTGCCGGCGTCGCGTTTCCGGTGTTCCCGAACCTGCTCGGGGCGCTGGCCATCGCGTTCTGTGAAAGGCGGTCCTGGGAGGCCCGACATGACCAAGCGCCGGCAGCCGTGCGGATGCGCGGTGCCACGCCTGTAGCGGCGTCTGTTGGCCGAGCCTCGGCCTCGGCGGGCGAACTGGTTCGTGGCACGGGCCACCCGCCGACCGGATCTGCCCGGTGCCAGGCGGCCGGGGGGCGATAAGATGTCCCTTGAGTTGGCGCGGAGGGCGCTTGATCGGGCGCGCGGGGTCGTTTCGCCGTCGCTCCGGGGCGGGCCGCTCCGGCGCGCCGGGGTGCTGCTCACGGGGACCACCGCCCTTGGTCAGATTCTGACGCTCACGGCTGCCCCGGTCATTACCCGGATCTACGATCCCTCTTCGTTCGCGGCCTTCGCGGTCTACGCGTCGTCCGTCGTCGTCCTCGTGGTCCTGTGCCCGCTCCGCTACGACCTCGGTGTGTCGGTAGCGAGGGAGGATCGAGAGGCAGCCGGTCTCCTCGGTGTGTCGATCGCCGCCTCTTGGGCGATGAGCCTGGTGTTGCTCGCCGTGCTGATCCTGAGCTCGGTGCTCGGAGTGCGGTTGCGGCTCCTGAGTGATCTCGGCGGAGGCAAGTGGCTGCTGCCTCTCGGGGCCGCCCTCGGCGGCACGGCGCAGGCCCTGACCGCCTGGGCGTTGCGCGGGAGGAGGTATCGCAGCGTCGGCGCGGCCCGCATCTCACAGGCGGCCGGCCAGGTCGGTGTGCAGCTAGGTGGCGCCGCCGCCGGAGGAGCGTCGATCTGGCTCTTCCTGGGCGACCTCGTCGGTCGGTACGCGGCGATTCACCCTCTACTGGCGGTGCTGCGGCGTGACGAGGCGATCCGCTCGGCACGCGCGACGAGAGGGTGGCTGCTGCGACACGCGGTCGAACACCGCCGATATCCCGCGCGCGCGCTGCCGGCCGCGCTGCTCAACTCGCTCGGGCTCCAACTCCCGGTGCTCCTGTTGGCGTCGCTGCTCCACGCCCCCGCGGTGGGTGCCTTCGCGTTGACGCAGCGTGTGCTCGCGGCCCCGATCGCCCTCATCGGTGGGGTTGCGGGGCAGATTTTCGTCGCTGAGGCGTCCAGCGCTGCCTTCGATCGGGAGCGCCGGGTCTACGACCTGTTTCGGTCGATGTCGGTGCGATTCTTCCTGGCAGGGCTGCCCGCGGCGGTGCTGCTTTGGTCGGGAGGCGAGTCGATCTTCGTCACGGTGTTCGGGACGGAGTGGGCCATGGCGGGCCGCTTCGCGTCAATCCTCGCCCCGGTGTTCTTGTTGCAGCTCGTCGTCACACCGGTCGCGCAGGTGTTCAATCTGCTCGGTCGGCTGGGACACCAGCTCGCATGGGACGTGCTCCGGATCGTGGCGGTCGGTGGCGTGATTCTGGTGGCCGCGCGCCATGGAGACATCGAAGGCGTCGTACGGGCCTTCGCCGCGTGCATGGTCGTGCTCTACGCGGGGCTCTTCGTCGCGTATTTCCGCGTCTCGAGGAGGTGCAGTGCGGACGCCTAGCGTGCTGCTGGTCAACGGGTGGTCGGATGACAACAAGGGCGACGCGGCCATCGTGCATGGGATGCTGCAGAGCCTGCAGTCGGCGTGCCCCGGAGTGAGACTGGCCCTGATCTCGACGTTCGCCGCACGAGAGCCCCGATTCAGGAGCCACCACCGACTCACGGCAGCGCTGTTTCCCGACCTGCGGATCGAGGGGTCCCTCCTCGCGCCCAAGCTGGACCGGCCGTGGGGACGCTTCGGTGCCATCGCCAGGCTCGGGTGGCTCGCGCGCTCGCTGGCGCTCTTGGCGGTCGCGCCCATCGTCCGGCGTTGGCCGGGCGCGGCCCGCGTGGACAGCCGGCTCGCGGCCTACCTGGCGCACGATCTGGTCGTCTCCAAGGGGGGACACATCCTGTTCTCCTCAGGCGGGCTCCGGGGGCTAGTCGGCCTCTACCTGAACCTGTTTCCGATTCTCCTCGGCATCCGGCTCGGGCGCCCGACGGCCATCTTCGCGCACTCGATCGGGCCGGTACACGGGCGTGCGAGTCGGTGGCTGGTGCGATGGGCGCTCCGGCGTTGTGCACTGGTGGCCACACGCGAGGAGCTATCGCTCGGGCTCACGCGATCCCTCCTGGGACCGGGCCATGAGAGGACGGCGCGGCTCACGCGGGACACGGCCTTTGCCTTGACCCCGGCAGCCCTCCCGGATGAGGTCACCGAGCTGCTCCCCCGGCGCTTCGTCGTCCTGACTGTACGGCAATGGCACTTCCCGTACCTCACCAGCCGGGAGGAGGCGGCCCGCAGATATCGGGAGTATCTGCGCACGCTGGCCGAGGTGGTCCGGGTTGTGAACCGCGAGCACGGGCTGCCGGTCGTTCTTGCGCCCCAGGTAGTCGGCCCGACCCCCGCGGAGGACGACCGCGTGGCGTGGGCGGAGCTCCTGGCGCTGTGCGGGCGGGAGACCAGGCTCCTCGAGCTGCGAGCTGACCTCAGTCCCGCGCAGCTCGTGGAGTTGTACCGGCGAGCCGAGCTCGTGGTCGGTACCCGATTCCATTCGGTGATCCTGGCGCTCGCCGCGGGGACGCCGGCCGTCGCGATCGCGTACCACGGGTTCAAGGCGGAGGGGATCATGCAGGGACTCCGCCTCGACGAATATGTCTTTCAGATCGACAGGCTCAGCGCACACGAGCTGTGCGATGGCATCAGGCGTGCGCTGACGGCCCGGGCCGAGCTCAAGAGTCGGATCGCGGAGGAAGTAGCTGAGATCCGCCGGGCGCTGGACGCGGACGTCCGGGCCCTCCTTGCCTTGGCCGACCGCCGCGATCCGGCCCCGCGGCCCGTGGTCGAGTCCAGGCTGGAGGACCGTCGGAGCAGGAATTCCGTGGCCACGACGGACGCGTTGGAGGCGCGCGGCTCGTGAGACGCCAGTGTCGCGAGGCATCTGTCACGGGGCTGCTCCCGTGCGGATAACTCACCTGCTCCCGGATCTCGGCTGCGGTGGGGCCGAGCGGATGGCCGTCAACCTGATGTGCGAGCAGCGCCGCCGCGGATTCGCGGTCTCGTGCGTAACCCTCTTCGACCGCGTCGAGCCGGAATTCGCCGCGCGGCTGAGGGATGCGGGCATCGGGTTGAGCTCGCTGGGAAAGCGTCCTGGCATCGATCTCAGGATGCTCGGCAGGGTGCTCCGCGTGCTGGACCGACACGAGCCCGACGTGGTGCACACTCATCGCTACGCCCTTTCATACGCGCTGGTGGCGATCGCGCGGATGCGGCGGAGTCGCTGGGTACACACGGTGCACAACCTTGCCGAGCGGGAGGTGGGCGCCCTGGGGCGTCTCGGCGGTCGGGTCGCGTTCGGACTGGGGGTGCGGCCGGTGGCCATCGCGCCCGAAGTGGCGGAGTCGATCACCCGTGTTTACCGGCGGGCTCCGGCGGCGCTCATTCCGAACGGGATTCCACTCGACCAGTACCGCGCACCGCGCGTGTCCCGGCTCGAATGGCGCGCGGCGCACGGCATCGATCCCGAGGAGCGAGTGTTCGTATTCGTGGGACGCCTGGCGCCCCAGAAGAACGTTTCCGGGCTGCTGCGTGCGTTCGCCGCCGGCCCGGCTCACGAGGAGGGCGGAGGGCGACTGCTGATTGTGGGGGAGGGCGAGGAGGAGCAGGCACTGCGGGCGGAGGCCGACCACCTCGGTCTTGGCGGCCGCGTGCGCTTCCTCGGGAAGCGGGCCGATGTGCCCGATATCCTCCACGCGAGCGACGTATTCGTCCTTTTCTCGTCGTGGGAGGGCCAGCCGCTCGCCGTGATGGAGGCCATGTGCGCGGGGTGTGCTGTCATCGCCGCGGCGGTCGGCGGGGTGCCGAGTGTGCTGGGGCAGGGCGAGTGGGGGCTTCTCGTCGAGCGGGGGGACGTCGCCGGGTGCGCCGAGCGGATGAAGCGCCTGGCGCATGATCCATCCCTACTGAGACGGCTCCGAGAGTCCGCGCGGCGCGCGGCGGACCGATACGGAGTCGAGGCGATGGCGGACGGCTACCTCCGCCTTTACGAGGAGTACCCGGGACGCGCGGCAATCCTGCGGGACGCGACGGCCGTTCATCGGTCCCAACCGGCCATGTCCGCCTCGGGGGGCGCGAACGTCGGCGGCGATCCCCTTGGCGTCGCCGACCGGCGGGCGGATTGAGGGCGGCATCGGTGAAACGAGCAAGGCCGCGATGGCTCATCCTCGGGGCGTTCCCGAGCCGGCGCGGCGACGTGTTCGGCGGCAACCTGACCGACTGCCAGGTCCTGCTCGACAACGGCCTCGGCGAGCACGCCGACCTGATCTTGGTCGACAGCACGCAGCTCGCGGTGCCGCCGCCTCCGCTCGGGACCCGGCTCGCGGCCGCGGTGAAGCGCCTCTGGCGCGTCGGAACGCGGCTGCTGCGTCACCGACCCGATGCCATGCTGGTCTTCGCCTCGGCCGGTGGCAGCTTCCTCGAGAAGTCGCTGGTCGCCGCGGCCGCCCGGCTCTTGGGGGTGCGGGTCGTGATGACCATCCGGTCCGGCCATTTCACCGATCAAGTGCGCCGCAGCGCGCTCTGGCGTCGGTTGGCGTCGCCGCTTCTGCGGGTGCCTCACGTGCAGCTCTGCCAGGGCCTCCGGTGGCTGCGGTTCTTCGTGGACGAGTGTGGCCTGCCGCCCACGCGCTGCGTGATCGTGGAGAACTGGACCGCTTCCGAGGAGCTGCTCGAGGTCGGCGCCTCCCGCTCCCCGTGCCCCCGCGAAGTCATCCGAATCCTGTTCGTCGGACGGCTCGAGCCGAAGAAGGGGCTCCTCGACCTGCTGGCCGCGTTCGAGGCGCTCACGGCGGCCGGAGCCGCCGGAGGGGTCGAATTGCTCGTCGCCGGGGAGGGATCTCTGTCGACCGCCGCGCGGGAGCGGGTGCGGGCGCAGGGACTCGGCGGAGCCGTTCGGTTTCTGGGCTGGGTAGGACGCGACGACATGCGCCGTCTGTATGCCCAGGCCGATCTGTTCGTGCTGCCGAGCTACACGGAGGGGCTGCCCAACTCGCTCATCGAGGCGATGGCGGCGGGTCTCGCCTGCGTTGCGACGCCGGTCGGCAGCATCCCCGACGTCGTCGTGGACGGCGAAAACGGGCTGCTAGTCGAGCCGTCCGATCTCCGCGGGCTCGGGCGGGCGCTGGAGCGATTGCTGAACGACCCCCAACTGCGGGTCCAGCTGGGGGCCGCCGCCCATCGAACGGCGCGACTTCGGTTTCGGGCGGTCACAGGGGTTCAGCGGATCGTAGCCGTGATGGAAGGCGGCGATGCCTGTGCCGCCCTCCTCGGCGCGATTCCCGCGGAGGCGGTGGAATAGGCGCCATTCCCGGCGCGGCATTGTCGCGGCCCAAGGAGATGCACGGACGTGGGGCAGTCTGGAGTGGAACGGTGAAGCCATTGCTGCAGCGGTTGGACACGGGAGACACGCGGCTCGCCGAGGTGCCGGTGCCCGGAACGAGCAGCCCGAATCTCCTCGTCGAGACCCGGGCCACCCTCGTCTCCGCCGGCACCGAGCGGATGCTGGTCGAGTTCGGCCGCGGCAGCCTCCTCGAGAAGGCCCGGAGCCAACCCGACAAGGTCCGCCAGGTGCTCGAGAAAATGCGCACCGACGGGATCGGCCCCACCCTCGACGCCGTCCGCTCCAAGCTGGAGGCCCCCATCCCGCTCGGCTACTGCCACGCCGGCGTGGTGGTCGAGGTGGGCGCCGGCGTCCAGCGTTTCTCCCCCGGCGACCGGGTGGTCACCAACGGCCCCCACGCCGAATACGTCCGGGTTCCCGAGACGCTCGCTGCGCGGATCCCCGACGGGGTGGGCTTCGAGGCCGCCGCCTTCACCCCCGTCGCCGCGATCGGCCTCCAGGGGATCCGCCTCGCCGCCCCCACGCTGGGCGAGACGGTCGTGGTCTTCGGCCTGGGCCTGATCGGGAGCCTTACCGTCCAGCTCCTCCGCGCCAACGGCTGCCGGGTGATCGGCATCGACCGCGATCCCGGCCGACTCGCCCTCGCCGCCCGGTTCGGTGCCGAGCCGGTGGACGGCGGGGCGGGGGACCCGGCCGAGGCCGTGCTGGCCATGACCGGCGGGATCGGCGCCGACGCGGTACTCCTCACCCTCGCCTCCCGATCCGACGAGCCGGTGCACCAGGAGGCGGTGATGAGCCGGAAGCGGGGCCGGATCGTGCTGGTGGGCGTCACCGGCCTCCGGCTCCGGCGGGACGATTTCTACAAGAAGGAGCTCTCCTTCCAGGTCTCCTGCAGCTACGGGCCCGGCCGCTACGACCCGGTCTACGAGGACCAGGCGCGGGACTACCCGCTCCCCTACGTCCGCTGGACCGAGCAGCGGAACTTCGAGGCGGTGCTCTCGCTCATGGCGCGCGGGGCGGTGGATCCGCTCCCCCTCGTCACCCATCGCTTCCCCTTCGACGAGGCCCCCCGCGCCTACGACCTCATCGCGAGCCCCGAGCCGAGCCTCGGCGTCATCCTCGGCTATCCCGATCGCGGAGGCCGGCCGCCGGCGGCCGAGGCACGCGTCATCCGGCGCGCCGCGGCCGCGCCGGTTCCCGCCGCGTCGGCCCCCGCCTCGGGCACGGCGGGGGTGATCGGGGCGGGGAGTTTCGCGGTGCGCACGCTCCTCCCCGCGATGAGGGCGGCCGGCTTCCGGCTCCGGGGCATCGCCTCGGGCGGCGGTGCCAGCGGCGCCGTGGCCGGCGAGAAGTTCGGCTTCGAGCTGGTCGCCACCGACGTCGACGCGCTGCTCGGCGACCCGGCGATCGACACGGTCTTCGTGCTCACCCGCCACGACAGCCACGCCCGCCTCGCGCTCCGCGCCCTCGAGGCGGGGAAGCACGTCTTCGTGGAGAAACCGCTCGCCCTCCGGCCGGAGGATCTGGACGCGCTGGAGGAAGCCGCGGCGCGGACGGGGCGGCTCCTCACCGTGGGCTTCAACCGCCGCTTCGCCCCGCTCGCCCAGGAGGCCCGCACGCTCCTCCGCGGCCGCGCCGGTCCGCTCGCGCTGGTGCTCACCGTGAACGCCGGCGCCATCCCCCGCGACCACTGGACCCAGGACCCGGAGGCGGGCGGCGGCCGGATCGTGGGCGAGGCGTGCCACTTCATCGACCTGGCCCGCGCGCTCGTGGGCGCGCCGATCGCGTCGCTCGACGTGACCGCCGCGCGCGACCGGGCCGGCCGGCCCATCGACGACGTCGCCACGCTGTCGCTCGCCTTCGCCGACGGCTCGACCGCCGCGGTGCATTACCTCGCCAACGGGTCGAAGGCGTTCCCCAAGGAGCGGATCGAGGGGTTCTTCGACGGGAAGACCTTCGCGATCGACAACTGGCGCAGGCTGCGCCGGTTCGGCATTCCGGGGCCCTGGTTCGAGCGGACCCGCCGGATGGACAAGGGGCACGCGGCCGAGCTCGCCGCCTGGCGCGGGGCGGTGCGGAGCGGCGGCCCCGCGCCGATCCCGCCGGAGGAGCTCTTCGAGGTCTCCCGCTGGTCGATCCGTGCGGCCGAGCTCGCCCGGGGGGCCCGGGAAGCCGTTCGCGCCTGATGCTCGACCGCGCCGCGCTCTACCTCCGCACGCTGGCCCCGCTCAAGGGGTCGCAGCTCGTCTACCTGCCGCTCCGCCGGCTCCAGCGGATGACGCGCGCCCGGCCGGTGTTGGCGCGGAGGCCGCCCGGCACCGGCCCGGTGGACGCGCTGGCACGCGCGCTCCGTGCCATGGGGCCGGGTGACGAGTCAGCGCGCCTCGCCACCGCGGCGGCCGTGCTCGCGGGTCGGTTCCGGTTCCTGAATCACGAGGAACGGCTGGAGCGGATCGACTGGACCCGGCGGCAGGTGAGCCACCTGTGGAGCTACAACCTCCACTACTTCGACTACGCGGTCGACCTCGCCTGGGCCCACCTCCTCACCGGTCGGCGCGAGTTCGCCGATCGCTTCGTCGAGCTGGCGCGGGGCTGGATCGAGGGCACGCGGTCGGGGCGCGGCGACGGCTGGGAGCCGTACGCGGTGTCTGTCCGGATCGTGAACTGGATCGGCGCGCTGCTCCTCCTCGGTTCCGCGGTCGAGCCGGCGGCGCGGCAGCGGCTCCACCGCAGCCTGGCGGCCCAGCTCCGGTGGCTCGAGCGGCGGCTGGAGCGCCACCTGCTCGCCAACCACCTGCAGAAGAACTACCTCGCGCTGGCGATCGGTGGGCTCTATCTTGCGGGCCGCGACGCCGAGCGGTGGCGCGCCGCGGGAGTCGACGGGCTGTGGCGTGAGCTCGAGGAACAGGTGCTCCCCGACGGCGCCCACTTCGAGCGCTCGCCGATGTATCACGCGCTCGCGCTCGGCGACTACCTCCTCGCCATCGCCCTCCTCCACGGCGCGGGGCGGGCGGCGCCCGGGGTGGCGATCGCGCGGGTGAGCCGGATGGCGGCCGCGCTGGCGGTGCTCTCGCGCGAGGACGGCCGGCTTCACCTCTTCAACGACGCGGCCGACGGCATCGCCCCGCCGCGGGCCCGGCTGCTCGGGTTGGCGGAACAGGTGCTGGGCAATCGGGTGGCGGAGCCGCGGGGCGCGGTCTCGCTTCCCGATGCCGGCTACTACGGCTACGTCGGCGGCCCCGGCGGCGACCGGTTCCTGATCGACTGCGGCGAGCCCGGGCCGGCGTACCAGCCGGGCCACGCCCACTGCGACCTCTTGAGCTACGAGCTCGACCTCGCGGGGGTCCCTGTGGTGGTGGACTCCGGCGTCTCCGGCTACGAGGGAGACCCGCTCCGCGAGTACGTCCGGAGCACCCGCGCGCATAATACGGCAACCCTTGCCGGGTGCGAGCAGTCGGAGGTCTGGGGGGCCTTCCGGGTGGCGCGCCGGGCCCAGCCGCTCGACGCCCGGATCGAGGGAGACTCCGGCGGAATCCGGTTCGAAGGGGCGTATCGCCCGTACTTCGACCGGCGGCTGGTCCACCGGCGCCGGGTCGAGGGGCGACCGGGGAGCTGGCGGGTGGCCGACCAGTTCACCGGGGCGGACGCGGCCCGGGCCGTGAGCTACCTGCACCTCCACCCCGAATTCGAGGTCGAGGCCATCGAGCCGGGCCGGATCGTGGCCCGCTCCCCCCGGCTCGCGGTGGCCATCGAGCCGTTCGGCGTCGAGCGGGTGGAAATCGCCCGCGGCGCCCGGGATCCGGCGCAGGGCTGGTACTGCCCGGAGTTCGGTGTCCGGTCTCCGGCGTTGGCCCTGGAATTGCACGCAGTAGCGACATCGACTGGACAGTTTGGCTATCGAATCGCCGCGCTCGGCGGTCAACGTTCGCGCGCCGGTACCCACTAGGGATTGCCCCAGGACACCAATGACCGCACGACGGTTAGATTCTCGACCGCTCCGCATCGGGTACCTGGTCCAGCAGTTCGCCCCCGAGGTGGGCGCCGGGCCCGCTCGGGTCGTCGAGATGGCCCGCCGCTGGATGGCGGCCGGGGCCGAGGTCACGGTGATCACCGGGATGCCCAACCGGCCCCAGGGGCGGATCTACCCCGAGTATCGGGGCCGCTGGTTCATGGAGGAGGAGTGGGAGGGGATGCGGGTCCTCCGCTCCTGGCTCTACGCCGATCCCCGGCACGGCTTCGGCCGCACGGTTCTCAACAACCTGACCTTCATGGTCACCAGCGCGGTGCACGGGCTCTGGCGCGGCGGTCGCCCCGACGTGCTCATCGCGAGCGCGCCGCCGTTCTTCCCCCATCTCACCGGGGCGCTCCTCGCGGCGACGAAGCGGGTGCCGCTGGTGCTCGAGCTGCGCGACCTCTGGCCCGACTACCTGGTGGGGATGGGGGTGCTGAAGCCGGGGCGCCCCGAGACCCGGCTCCTCTTCGGGCTCGAGCGCCGGGTGCTCGGCCGGGCCGACCGGGTCGTCGTGGTCACCGAGTCATTCAAGACCCGGGTGATCGAGAAAGGCGTCCCCGCCGAGCGGATCACGGTGGTGCCGAACGGGGTGGACACCGCGTTCTACTTCCCGACGGAGGAGCCGCCGCCGCTCGAGGCGCTCGCGCGGCGGAACGGCGAGGTCGTGGTCGGCTATCTCGGCAACTTCGGGGCGGGACAGGGGCTCGAGGCGGTGGTGGAGGCGGCCGCCATCCTCGCGACGCGGCGCGCGCCGGTGCGGTTCGTCCTGGCCGGCGACGGACCGGCCCGGGCGGGGCTCGTCGCGCGGGTGCGGGAGTTCCAGCTCCCCAATCTCGTGGTGCATCCCCCGATCCCGAAGGCTGTCACACGGGCCTTCTACAATGCGTGCGACGTCTGCCTGGTGCCGCTCGCGCCGGTGGACGTGTTCCAGGAGACGGTGCCATCGAAGCTCTTCGAGGTCATGGCCTGCGGGCGCCCGCTGGTGGCGAGTGTGGGCGGCGAGGCGGCGGCCATCGTGCAGCGGAGCGGCGGAGGCGTGGTGGTGCCCCCCGGCGACGCCGCGGCGATCGCCGACGGGATCGAGCGGCTCCGCCGGACGCCGGCCGACGCGCGGGCTGCCATGGGCGAGCGGGCGCGCGACTACGTCGATCGCCACTTCTCGCGGGCGGCGCTGGCCGACCGCTATCTCGAGATGCTCGTGGCGCTCGCGGGCGGGCCCGGCGTGACCGGCGACGAGCCGGCGATGGCCGCGGTGGCGTGACGACGCCCGGATCCGACCGACCATGATGACGCTGCTCGAACCGGAAACGTCCGAGTACCTCGCGATCGCGCTGCTCGGCTTCCTCGCCGGCGACGTCGGGACGCTGGCCGCGCGGGAGTACGCCCTCGCCCGCGGCGTCCTCGACGTGCCCAACGAGCGAAGCGCGCACAGCCGGCCCACCCCGCGCGGCGGCGGGATCGCCATCGCGGCGACGGTGCTGGCCGGGGTGGCGCTCGCCACGGTCGCGGGGGTGGTCGAGCGGCGACTCGGGATCGGGCTCCTGGGCGGCGGCCTCATGGTGGCGGTGGTCGGTTGGCTGGACGACCACGGCGGCCTCCGGGCCCGCACCCGCTTCTGCGTCCACCTCGCCGCCGCGCTCTGGTTCCTCGCCTGGATCGGCGGGTATCCCGTCCTCCGTCTCGGCTTCACCGAGATCGAGCTCGGCCTGGCCGGCAGCGTACTGGCGGCGATCGGGATCGTCTGGGGCATCAATTTCTTCAACTTCATGGACGGGATCGACGGCCTGGCGGGGCTCGAGGCCGTCTTCGTGGGCGCGGTGGGCGGCGCCTTCCTCATCGTCTCCGGCGATCGCCCCCTCGGCCTCCTCGCGCTCCTCATCGCCGCCACCTCGGCCGGCTTCCTCCGCTGGAACTGGTCCCCCGCCGTCATTTTCATGGGCGACGTCGGGAGCACCCTGCTCGGCTTCATGCTCTGCGCCATCGCGGTGGCCTCGGCCAACCGCGAGCTAGTGCCCATGATCACCTGGGGCACCCTGATGGGCGTCTTCGTCTTCGACGCCACCGTGACCGTCGTGCGGCGCTTCCTCCAGGGGTACCCGATCCAGGTGCCGCACCGCGAGTTCGCCTTCCACCGCGCGGTGCGGCTCGGCCGCTCGCATCGCCGCGTCTGCCTCAAGGTGCTGGGCCTCAACCTGGTGCTCGGCATCCTGGCCACGGTCGGCTGGGCCTACCCCGGTCTCCTGGTCCCGATGGCGCTCCTCGGCGTGGGCCTCCTCACCGCCGTCTACCTCTACCTCGAGCGGCGGCTGCCGATGTACACCGGCCCGGAGCGGCGGCGCTCGCTGCTCGGCCTCCCGGAGCTCCGGCGCCGCGGCGACGACGAGGGCGTGGCCGTCCTCCTCGGCGAGCAGGGCGCGGCACCGGTGCCGGCACCGGCCCGGCGCGAGCCCGCCTTGTCCGGCCGCGAGTGAGCCCCGGGGGCACTCCTCCCGAGGGCCTCACGCCCGCGGCCGGGCCGCGATAAGTTTCCCGCTCGCCAACGCCCCAGCGTCACGCGGAGCCGCGATGCCCCGTGGTCCTACGTACCCGAAGCTCCCCTGCTTCCCCTGCCCCCACGCGTCGGCCTGCTGCGCCTACGGCACCACGCTGAGCGACGAGGAGGCGGCCGCCATCCGGCGGCGGCACGGGCCGGAGCTGGTCTACCGGACCCGCTGGGGGGAGTGGCGCACCCGGGTGCGCAACCGGCGCTGCGTGTTCCTGCGGGACAACGTCTGCACCATCCACGACGCGCCCTACTACCCGGCGGTCTGCCGGGGCTTTCCCTGGACCGACGCCGAGACCGGTGGGCCCTACGAGTTCGACCGGACGATCTGTCCCGAGTTCGTCCGGCGGCCCGAGCTCGTCCGGCTCGGCCTCGAACCCGACACCCCGACACGGAGATCCTGATGACCCATCGACGGGCGATCCGGCCGGCGAGGCCGCCCGCCTTCCTCTCGCTCCTCATCACCCTCGTGAGCATGACCGCGACCGCCGCCGCCCAGACCACCGCCGACCCGGCGCTCGAGCACGCCCGCCGGATCCTCCGCTCCACCCCCCTCATCGACGGCCACAACGACCTCCCCTGGGAGATCCGCACCAGCAAGGACGCGCCGCGGGACGTCGAGACCTACGATCTCCGCCGGCCCACGCCGGGGCACACCGACCTCGCCCGGCTCGCCGAGGGGATGGTGGGCGCCCAGTTCTGGTCGATCTACGTCCCGGGCGAAATGCGGGACAGCGGCTACGCCCGGGTGCAGCTCGAGCAGTTCGACATCGCCAGGCGGGTCATCGCCCGCTACCCGGAGAAGCTGGCGCTCGCCCTCACCGCCGACGACATCGAGCGCGAGTTCAAGCGGGGCCGGATCGCCTCGCTCCTCGGCATGGAGGGGGGCCACGTGCTGGAGAACTCCCTCGGCGCGCTCCGGATGTACTACGCCCTGGGGGCGCGCTACCTCACCCTCACCCACAACGTCACCCTCGACTGGGCCGACGCCGCGATGGACACCGCCCGGCACGGGGGCCTCACCGAGTTCGGCAAGGAAGTGGTGCGGGAGATGAACCGCCTGGGGATGCTGGTGGACCTCTCCCATGTCTCGCCCGCGGTCATGAGCGACGCGCTCGACGTGACCGAGGCGCCGGTGATCTTCTCCCACTCCTCGGCCCGGGCGCTCACCGACGTGCCCCGCAACGTTCCGGACTCGATCCTCCGGCGGCTGCCGAAGAACGGCGGGGTGGTGATGGTGACGTTCGTGCCCCAGTTCATCTCGCAGGAGATCGCCGACTCCCAGGCCGCCTGGGAGCCGGAGCTCCGCCGCCTGCTCGACGCCGCGCCCACCGACAGCGCCCGCGCCGCGGTCCGGCGGGAGTTCGCCCGGATGCACCGGCTCCCCCGCGCCACCCTGGCCCAGGTGGCGGATCACATCGAGCACGTGCGCAAGGTGGCGGGCGTCGACCATGTGGGCATCGGGAGCGACTTCGACGGGATCGACCAGGTGCCGGAGGGGCTGGAGGACGTCTCGAAATTCCCCCACCTCTTCGCCGAGCTCATCCGCCGCGGCTGGAGCGACGAGGACCTCAGGAAGCTCGCCGGCGGGAATCTCCTTCGGGTGATGCGGGCGGCGGAGGCCACTGCCAAGCGGCTCCAGGCGGCCCGACCCCCCAGCACCAAGACGATCGAGGAACTGGACGGCCCCGGCCCGCGGGCGACGCGCTGAGCGCGGGGCCTGGAGGGAAGGGAGGGGGCGGCTCGCGCCGCCCCTTCGCCGGTGCAGGGGGCGTGGAGTGGGGCAGGGCGCCGGGACCGCGTCGAGGCCTCCGGGCTGGACCCTCCGGCGTCATTGCGAGGAGCCGGCGGAGCCGGCGACGACGCAACCCCGCCGCCCGGGCCGCCGGATTGCTTCGGGCGCTCCGGGCTACGCCCTGCGCGCCCTCGCAATGACGAGAACCCGGGCGGCGCCCCCCAGCCCCCGGGGCCTCTCACCCATCGCCTGCGACGTCCCGCGCCTTTCCCACCCCTTTCCTCCAGACCACCACCGCAAACGTCGCCGCGATCGCCGCGAACGCGAACCACTGGACCGCGTAGCTCAGGTGGGGGCCGTCGTCGAGCGGCGGCGGCTCGACCCGGCGCGGGAACGAGGGGAGCCCCGGATCGGGCGACTGGAGCACGTACACCGCGGCCACCGGATACGGGACCGCTCGCCGCACCGCCTCCCGGGTGAGCCGGCTCCAGGTGGTGCGGCCCTGCCGCTCCACCGGCCGTCCATCGTCCCCCTCGGGGAGGGGGAAAGCCACCCCACGCACCTCCACCTCGCCCGGCTCGTCGAGCCCCGCCACGTCGACGGTCACCGCGTCCGGCGCGGGCACGAATCCACGGTTGACCAGCACCGCCGTGTCCCGGCCGGGGAGCCGCAGCGGCGTGATCAGGTGCACCCCGGGCGAGCCGCGGTAGCTCTGGTTCCGGATCACGAGCTCGTGTGCCCGGTCGTACCGGCCCCGGAGGACGACCCGCCGGTCGGCCGCCTCGATCGTGGCTCCGCCGGTGTTGAGGTCGAGTGGGGGCGCGTTCCGCCGGGCCTCGGCGCGGCGGTTGATCGTCCGGCGTTCGTCCAGCCGCTCCAACTGCCAGAGGCCCAGCCGGACGAAGACGGCGATTGCGACGACGAGGACCAGGACGAGGCTCCGGGCGCGTGACGCCATGTGTCTGCTCGGGAGGACAGGGACGCTCGGTCGGGTTCCGGCCGCCGGATCTACCTTCGCGTCGGACAACGAGATAGATCTCGGGCGGGAGTCGGCCCGCGGTTTGCTTACGTCGGTGCCGCAAGTTGATCGGCTCCCTGGTCCAACGCAATCTCAGCCCGAGGTGCCCCGACATGCGGCTCGCTCCGATGCGGTTCGTCCCGATGCGGCTCCTCCGCCGCGGCGCCCTCCTCGCCTGGGGCGGGCTCCTGCTCGCCGTCCCCACGCTCGCCGCGCAGGAGCACGGCGGCGGACTGCGCGAGATCTCCCCCAACGAACGGCGCGGCTTCTGGATCGGCTTCGGCCTGGGCGCCGGCGTCGAGTCGTACGACGTGGCGGGCGACGGCGCGGGTTATACCGACGATCTCACCCGTCCCACCTTCTATCTCAAGCTCGGGGGGACGCCGAGCCAGTCGGTGCTGCTCGGCGCCGAGTTGTTCGCCTGGGGCCACGATGACGGGGGGGTGGAGGAGACGTTGAGCCAGGCGCTGTTCATCGTGCAGTGGTATCCCGCGCGCCGCGGCGCCTTCTTCCTCAAGGGCGGGCTCGGGATCGCCGACAACCGGTTCGACGACGGGGTGGCCACGGTGAGCAACACCGGCGTGGGGCTCGTGGCCGGCGCCGGCTACGACATCCGGGTGGGCCGGAGCGTCTCCATCGTGCCCACGATCGACCTCGTGGGGCAGGGCTACGACGACTACCGCGAGCGGATCCTGAACTTCGGGCTCGGGGTAGTGTTCCACTGACCGGCGGCGGCGCGGCGGGGCTCGGGCCCCGACCTCCCGGCCCCCCGGTACGCCTGTCTCGCCGGCCCGCGGCGCCGGTCGACCCGTTACCCTCGCTCCATGCCTCGACCGTCCTGCTCGCTCCTCGCGTGCGTCGCGCTGGCCGCCTGCGGCGACAGCCTCACGCTGCCATCGCAGGCGATGCCGGGTGCGGTCACCGTGGTGCGGGGCGACGCGCAGGTCGGCACGGTGGGCGAGCCGCTCGCCGACTCGGTGGTGGTGCGGGTGCTGGACCTCGAGGACCGGCCGCTCGCCGGGCAGCCGGTGGCGTTCGTGCCGCTGCCTGACGACGCGCTCGCCAGCCCCGACACCGTGCTCACCGACGCCGCCGGCCGCGCGGCCGCCCGCTGGGTGCTCGGCACCGCGGCCGGCGAGCAGCGGCTCGAGGCGCGGATCGAGAGTCCGGTGGCGTCGGGCGGGCTGGTCGCCACCGTCACCGCCTCGGCCCGGGCCGGCCCGCCCGAAGTGTTCATCGAGGCGGGCGGCCAGGACCAGTCGGCGGTGCCCGGCACCGCATTGCCCCAGCCGCTCGTGGTCCGGGTGGAGGATCGCTACGGCAACCCGGTGGAGGGGACGCAGGTGAACTGGGCGGTGACCCGCGGCGGCGGCTTCGTGAGCGAGCCCCGCACCGTGACCGATGCCGCCGGCCTCACCTCGGTGCGCTGGACCCTTGGCGTCTTCGGCCGCCGGCAGACCGTCGAGGCCGCGCTCGAGGCCGATCCGGGTCGGACCGTCACCTTCACCGCCACCGCCAGGCCGTATCCCTGAGGCCTCACCTGGCGCGGCGGCGACCCCGGGGATAGGATTGGGACGGGCCGGCTCGGCGACCAGGGGCGCGTCGGCGAGTCTTCCCCCGGTACCGGGCCGGACCGGCCGTGCCAGCCCCCTCCCGATGGTCCAACCGATGCTGGTGAGTCGTAGTCCCTGGTGTCGACGCCGGTGGCCGGCCCTCCTCCTGGCCGCCGCGTCGATCACGTGCGGCGGCGACGACCTCCTGCTGCCCGACGAGGGCGATCCCGCCGCGGTAGCGATCTCCTCCGGCGACGGCCAGACCGGCCGGGTGGGCGAGCCGCTTCCCGACTCGCTCGTGCTGCGCGTCACCGACACCCGCGGCCGCCCGGTGGTGGACCAGCGGGTCGTCTTCGAGCCGGGTCCGGGCAGCGCCGGGGCCGATCTCTCCCCCGACACCGCCATCACCGACGGCGACGGCCGCGCCGCGAGCCGATGGGTGCTCGGCACCGTGGCGGGGGAGCAGCGCGTGACGGCCCGCGTCCTGGCACCGGGACCCGAGCTCGAG
>DATLZT010000122.1:0-16097 GCA_035573835.1 Gemmatimonadales bacterium | reverse complement strand
CGAGCCCGGAGCCGTTGTCGCGCGCGCCCCGGCTCCCGCCGCGGAGCCGCCCCCGGCCCGCCAGGAACCCGGCCGCGACCAGGAGACCGGCGCCGGCGGCCACCCACGCGATGGGCACCGGCCCCCCGAGCCGGGCCACCGCGAGGGCCGTTTCGACCGCCACGGCCAGCGTCACGATCCAGACGGCCACGAGCCGGCCCGCCATCGAGTGGCCCTGGGCCTTGGTATCGGCGTGGGCCACGATCCAGCGGCGCACCACCCCTGGGCCCCGGGTGGCGATGAGGTTCGCGTCCTGGCGAGCGGGACTACCCGGGGGGGCCCAGCCGACGCCGAGCCCGCAGACGATCATGCCGAGGGCCAGGAGACCGGCCATCCAGACCGCGATCGCCGCCCAGCGGGGGGGCGCCGGCGCGGCGAGGAGCGGCAGCAGCACGAGGGCCAGCCAGCCAAGGCCCGCGCCGAGTACCGGGAACGCGTACAGCGAGGCGGGGGAGAAGACGAATGGCTGTTCCTCGACGACGTAGCCGAGGGCCCGGAGTCGGTGGGAGACGAGGGTCCGGACGCGGGCGGCCTCGGGGGTGCCGGCCTCCCGCGGGTGGGCGAGGAGCTCGGCCGCGAGCTCCGCCGCCCCGCTCATGACGCGGCGAGGAGCGCCTCGAGCCCGGGGCGCTGCGCCTCGGGAAGCGCGGCCCGCGCCGCCTCGGCGCTCACCAGTTCCTCCCGCACCAGCGCGTGGAGATGCTGCTCGAGCGTCTGCATGCCGAGCTCGCGGTGGCCGTCCGCGACGAGGGCGCGGAGCCGCGCCGCGTGGTCGCCCGCGGCGATGCAGGCCCGCACCTCGGCGCTCGCGAGCACCAGCTCCACGCCGGCCACCCGGCCCCTGCCGTCGCGCCGGGGAAGGAGCCGCTGGGCCACCACGGCCGAGAGCGCCTCGGCCAGCCGCACCCGCCCGAGCTCCCGCCCGTCGGGGGGGAAACAGGCGACGAGGCGGGACAGGGCGGCGCCTGCGTCGGGCGCCGCCATCGCCGCGATCACCAGGTGGCCGGTCTCCGCCGCCCTGAAGGCCGTGTCGAGCGTCTCGAGGTCGCGGAGATCGCTCACCACCACCACATCGGGATCCTGCCGGAGCGCGGCCCGCAGCCCCGCCGCGAAGGAGTCCGTGTCCACGCCCACCTCGCGCTGGGTCACCGAGCCATTGATGTCGCGGTGGAGGAACTCGATCGGGTTCTCGACCGTGACGATGTGCTTCCGGGCTTCCTGGTTGATGTGGTTGACGAGCGCGGCCACCGTGTGGCTCTTCCCGCTCCCGCTCGGCCCCGAGACCAGCACCAGCCCCCGCTCGCCCAGCGCCACCGCCTTCAACGCGCCGGGCAACCCGAGCGCGTCGAGGGTGGGGACCGTGAATGGGATCACCCGCATCACGATCATGAACGACGACCGCTGCCGGAGGATGTTCACCCGGAAGCGCCCGACCCCGGGCATGCCCCAGGAGCAGTCGTAGTCGCGGAGCTGGTCGATGCGGGCCCGGTCGAGCTCGTTGGGGATGAGCTTCAGGGCGATCGTCTTGGTCTGGTCGGGAGTGAGGCGCTGCTTGGTAAGCGGGACGAGCTGGCCGTCGATCCGGGCCCGGAACACGTCCCCCGCCTTGATGTGGACGTCGGACGCGCCCCGCTCCACCGCTACCTTGATGATCTTCTCCATCCGTCACCCCGCGGTCGAGCGGGGCGGGGCGCCGCCCGACGCCGTGAACGCCACCGGGCGGGGCTCCAGGAAGCCCATGCGCTCCCGCACCTCGGCGATCGTCTCGCGGGCCACCCGCCGGGCCCGCGCAGCGCCCTCCGCGAGGAGCTCGTGCACCCGCGCCTCGTCCGCCTTGAGGGCGAGCGCCCGCTCCCGGATCGGCGCCAGGGTCGCGATCATGTTGTCCGCCAGCACCCGCTTGCACTCGAGGCAGCCCCACTTGGCGCCGCTGCAGTTCTCCCGCACCCGCTCGACCGTCTCCGGCGGGGAGAAATAGGTGTGCAGCGTGTGGATGTTGCAGATGAACGGGTTGCCGGGATCCTTGCGGGTCACGCGGGCCGGATCGGTCACCGCCGGCCGGAGCTTCTGCCAGATCTCCTCCGGCGAGTCGAGGAGGCCGATCGTGTTGCCCCGGCTCTTCGACATCTTCGACTGCCCGTCGAGCCCCATGATCCGCTTGGCCTCGGTGAGGAGCGGCTGGGGCGGCGGGAAGAAGTCCTCGCCCCGCCCGAACTCGGCGTTCCACTTGCGGGCGATGTCCCGCGCGAGCTCGAGGTGCTGGGTCTGGTCTTCCCCCACCGGCACGAGGTCCGCCCGATAGAGCAGGATGTCGGCCGCCATGAGGATCGGGTAGTTCAACAACCCGGCGGGGACGCTCTCGAACTGCTGCGCCTTATCTTTGTACTGCGTCATCCGCTCGAGGTCGCCCACCGGGGTGACGGTGTTGAGCAGCCACTGCAGCTCGGCGTGCTCCGGCACGTGCGACTGCACGAAGAGCGTCACCCGGTCGGGGTCGATCCCCGACGCGAGGAGGCCGATCGCCATGTCGACCGTGCGCCGCGCGAGCGTGGCCGCCTCGTAGCGGCCGGTGATGGCGTGCAGGTCGACGATGCAATAGAAGCACTCGTAGCGCTCCTGCAGGCGCACCCAATTCTGCACCGCGCCGAGCCAGTTGCCGATGTGGAGCTCGCCGGAAGGCTGGATACCCGAGAAGATGCGTGGCATCGAGGCAAGCTAACCCGAATCGACGCGACCTCGCAAGATGGCGTCATCATTGGACTTACTCCACCTCGCCCGAGCCGCCGCCGGCCGCGCCGCGCGCTACCTCCGCTCGGTCGAGCGCCCGGCCGACCCCGCCGGCTGGACCCTGAAGGGGCACCACGACTTCGTCACCGCGGTGGACCGCACCGCCGAGGAGCTCATTGCCGAGGTGCTGCTGGGGGCCGAGCCCGGGTCCCGCATCCTGGGCGAGGAGCTCACCCCCGAGCTCGGCTCGCCCCACGGGCTCGTCTGGGTGGTCGATCCGCTCGACGGCACCACCAACTTCCTCCACGACTTCCCGGCCTACGCCGTATCCATCGCGGCCGCAGTGGACGGCGTGCTCGAGGCGGCGGTGGTGTGGCACGTCCCGCTCGACCGGGTGTTCCACGCCGCGCGGGGACGGGGTGCCTGGGAGGGGCAGCGCCGGCTCGAGGTGTCGTCCATCGTCGAGCCGAGCCACGCCCTCCTCGGCACCGGCTTCCCGTTCAAGCATCTGGAGCACCTCGACCGCTATCTCGATCAGCTGCGCCGGCTCCTGGGTCGGACCAGCGGCGTCCGGCGGGCGGGCTCCGCCGCGCTCGACCTGGCCGACGTGGCGGCGGGGCGCTTCGACGGGTTCTGGGAGCTGATGCTGGCGCCGTGGGACATCGCCGCCGGGACGCTGCTGGTGCGGGAGGCGGGGGGCCGGGTGACCGACCTCCAGGGCCGCGACCTCGGACTCGAGCAGAGCCCGGTGGTGGCCGGGAATCCGGCGATCCACGGGTGGTTGCTGGGGGCGCTGGCCGACGGCGCGAGGGACTAGCCGCCCGGCGCCGAACGCCTAGCCGCGGGTCAGTACCCTCGCGCCGTCGGCCGTGATGGCCACGGTGTGCTCGAAGTGCGCGGAGAGGGTGCCGTCGGCGGTGACGACGGTCCATTTGTCGGGCAGCGTCCGGGTGGCCGGGCTCCCCAGGGTGATCATCGGCTCGATCGCCAGGGTCATCCCCTCGAGGAGTCGGGGGCCGCGGCGGGGGCTGCCGTAGTTCGGCACCTGGGGCTCCTCGTGGAACTGGGCCCCGATGCCGTGCCCCACGAGCTCCCGCACCACGCCGAACCCCGCCCCCTCGGCGATGGTCTGCACCGCGTGCCCGATGTCGCCGACGTGGTTGCCGGCGCGGGCCTGGGCGATCGCCGCCTCCAGGCACTCCCGGGTCACCCGGAGCAGGCGCTCGGCCTCGGGGGAGACCTCGCCCACCGGGAAGGTCCGGGCCGAATCGGCGTGGAGGCCGTCGACGCAGACGCCCACGTCGACGCTCACGATGTTCCCATCCTGCAGCACCCGCTTGCGGGAGGGGATCCCGTGGACGATCTCCTCGTTGATCGAGGTGCAGAGCGTCTTGGGGAACCCGTAGAGGCCCTTGAAGGAGGGGCGGGCCCCGGGGTGGCTCCGGATGAACTCCTCGGCGATCCGGTCCAGCTCCTCGGTCGAGATCCCGGGCCGCACATTCCGCCCCACCAGGTCGAGCGTCGCGGCAACGATCCGGCCGGCCTCGGCCATCGTCTCGATCTCGCGCGGGGACTTGATGGTGATCATGCGCCGTCCCGCTACACGCCCAGCGCCGCGCGCACCCGTGCCGCGACCTCGTCGACGGTGCCCACGGCCGGGATGCGCCGCACCCCGCCCCGCTGCTCGTACCAGGCCAGCACCGGGGCGGTCTGTTCCCGGTAAGTCCGGAGCCGAGTGGCCACCGCCTGGGGATCGTCGTCGGCCCGGCCCTCGATCCGGCGCCGCTTCTCCAGCCGGCCCAGGATCTCCTCGTCGCTCACGTCGAAGAAGAGCACGTGGTCGATCCGACGGCCCCGCTCGGCCAGGAGCCGTTCCAGTCCCTCGGCCTGGGGGATGGTTCGCACCACGCCGTCGAAGATGACCCCACGGGCCGCCTGCGGTTTCCCCAGCTCCTCCCGGACCACGCCGAGGATGATCTCGTCGCTCACCAGGTGGCCGGCTTCCATCACCGCCTTGGCCCGGCGTCCGAGCTCGGTGCCGCGCTTCACGGCGTCCCGCAGCAAGTCCCCGGTGGCGAACTTCGGGAGCCCCAGCCGCTCGGCGAGGATCGCGCCCTGGGTACCCTTGCCCGCTCCCGGCGGGCCCAAGAGGAGGATGTCCATGCTGGATCGGGAATGGTCGATGGCACGCGTGCCGGATGCCGGGGAACGGGCGCCGGGGCGATCGACACCCGGCACCCGACGCCCGGCACCCGCCACCTACATGTACCGCTGCTGGCGGCCGCGGAACTTCACCCGCCCGACCTTCATGAAGCTGTCGTACTTCCGCAGCGCCTGGTGGTTCTGCACCTGGGCCAGGGTGTCGAGCAGCACGCCGACCACGATGAGCACCGAGGTGCCGCCGAATTGCGTCTGGATCCCGAGCTGGCGGCTCAGCACGATCGGGAGGAGGGCGATGAGGGCGAGGAACAGTGAGCCCGGCAGCGTCACCCGGGCCAGCACGTCGTCGATGTAATCGGCGGTGCTGGCGCCCGGCTTCACCCCCGGGATGAAGCCGCCCTGCTTCTTGAGGTTCTCGGCCAGGTCGACCGAGTTGAAGATGATCGAGGTGTAGAAGTAGCTGAACACCACGACCATGAACGCGAAGACGAGGTCGTACGGCAGGTCGCCCGGGGTGAAGAAGTTGGCGATCTCCGTGAGCACCGGGTTCCGGGAGAAGCTGGCGAGCGTCCCCGGCACGATGATGATCGTCTGCGCGAAGATGATCGGCATGACGCCGGCCGTGATCAGCCGGATCGGGATGAAGGTCTTCTGGCCCTCCCGGATCCGGCCCCGGCCCATCACCTTGCGGGGGATCTGGATCGGGATCCGCCGGGCGGCCACGGTCATCGCCACCGTGGCCGCGATGACGCCGACCACCACGACCAGGAACACCACCGCGCCGATCGGGGAGACCACGCCGCTCCGGACGAACTGCACGAACTGGAGCCCGCTGGGCCACACCCGCTCGAGGATCGAGAAGGCGATGAGGAGGCTCATCCCGTTGCCGATCCCGCGCTCGGTGATCTGCTCGCCCAGCCACATCACGAAGATGGCGCCGGTGGTCAAGGTGAGCACCATGATGAGCCGGAACCCGAAGCCCGGATTGGCCACCGCTCCCGGGATCGACTCGGTGAAGAGCGCGAAGGTGTAGGCCTGCGAGAGCGAGAGGGCCACGGTGAGGTACCGGGTCCACTGCGTGAGCTTCTTCCGGCCCTCCTCGTCCTTCTGCATCTTGCCGATGGACGGCACCACGCCGCCCGCCAGCTGGAAGATGATCGAGGCCGAAATGTAGGGCATGATCCCCAGGGCGAAGACGGTGGCCCGGGAGAGGCCACCGCCCAGCATGTCGTACAGCCCGAAGAAGCCCGCCGCCGCCGAGTTCCGGATGAAATCCGCCAGCGCCTGGACGTTCACGCCGGGGGCGGCGATGTGGGCGCCGACCCGGTAGATCACCAGCGCGAGGAGGGTGAACAGCAGCTTGCGCTTGAGCTCCGGGTCGATCGCCAGGGAGGGGCGAGGAGCAGTCATGAGATACCTACGATTCGATCCGGCCGCCGGCCGCTTCGATCTTGGCGCGGGCCGAGGCGGACACCTTCACCCCACGCAGGGTGTACGGCCGGTCGACCTCGCCGGTCCCGAGGATCTTCACGGGGGCGTCGGCCTTGCTGATGAGCCCGACGCTGTAGAGCGTCTCGGGGTTGATCTCCGGCGCGGTGACCTTCGCCAGCTGCTTCAGGTTGACCGGCTGGGCGATGACCTTGAACGGGTTGGTGAAGCCCCGCTTCGGCAGCCGCCGGTACATCGGCATCTGGCCGCCCTCGAAGCCGGGGTTGGTCTGGCCACCGGTCCGGGCCTTGTGGCCCTTGTGGCCGCGGCCGGCAGTCTTGCCCAGCCCCGAGCCCGGCCCCCGGCCCACCCGCTTGCGGTACTGGGTGGAGCCGGGCGCCGGCTTCAGGGTGGACAGCGTGATCTTCGTCGTCTCGTCCGCCATCATGCCTCCTGCGCGGGCGCGACCTCGACGAGGTGGCGCACCTTGTACAGCATCCCCCGGATGGACGCGGTGTTCGGCACCCGCACGACCTGCTGGTGATGCCGCAGTCCCAGCGCCCGGAGGGTGCGCCGCATCGTCTCGGGATGTCCGATCGCGGACCGGATCTGCTTCACGGCGAGGGTCCGGGCCTCGGCCTCGCCCGGGATGGTGGCCGCGTGATACCCCGGCCCCTGCCGGCCGACGGCGGGATTCCTGGCCATCGTCAACCCTCCTGGCGCGGCCGGTAGGCCAACTGGTCCACCTCGATCCCCCGCTCCCGGGCGACCTGCCGGGCCGTCACCAGCCGCCTGAGCCCGTCCATGGTGGCCCGCACCATGTTGTGTGGATTGGTGGAGCCGAGGCTCTTGGTCAGGATGTCGGTGATCCCGGCGCACTCGAGCACCGCCCGGACCGGGCCGCCGGCGATGACGCCGGTGCCGCTCGCCGCGGGCTTGAGCAGCACCCGACCGGCGCCGTGCTCGCCCAGGATCTCGTGCGGGATGGTGGCCCCGACCCGGGGCAGCTCGATCATCCGCCGCTTGGCGGCGTCCACCGCCTTGCGCACCGCCTCGGAGACCTCGTTGGCCTTGCCGGTGGCCACCCCGACCCGCCCCTTGCCGTCGCCCACGGCGACGAGGGCGTTGAAGGAGAACCGCCGGCCGCCCTTCACCACCTTGGCCACCCGGTTGATGGCGACCACGTTCTCGATGAGGTCGCTGTGCTCCCGCTCGCCGCGGTCGCGCCGCGATCCCCGCTCGCCCCGGCCGCCGCGCTCACCCCGCTCGCCCCGGGTGCCCCGGCCCCGCCGGGCGCCCTGCTCCGGCGCGGCCTCGACGGCGGCGCCGCCGTTCTGTGCTTCCTGTTCGGCCATGATCAGAACTCCAGTCCGCCTTCGCGCGCGCCCTCGGCAACGGCCTGCACGCGACCATGGTAACGGTAACCCGCCCGGTCGAAGACCACCTTGGTGACGCCGGCGGCCTTGGCCTTCTCCGCCAGGAGCTTCCCGACCGCCCGGGCCTTGGCGATCTTCCCCGACCCGTCGACCCGGATCCCCTCGCTGGTGTCGGCCACGCCCAGGAGCGTCACGCCCCGGTCGTCGTCGACCAACTGGGCGTAGACGTGCTTGAGCGACCGGAACACCACCAGCCGCGGCCGCTCGGCCGTCCCACTCACCTTCTTCCGGACCCGGAGGTGCCGCCGGTAGCGGAGCTCCTGCCGGGTCTTCGGCGAATGAATCGGGCGCATGCTCACTTGGCTCCTGTCTTGCCGGCCTTCCGGCGGATCTGCTCACCCTGGTAGCGGATCCCCTTCCCCTTGTAGGGCTCGGGGGGCCGGATGCCACGGATCTCCGCCGCCACCTGGCCGACCTTCTCCTTGTCCGCCCCCTCGATCACCAGCGTCGTGGGGTTCGGCACCGTCAGCTTGATCCCCTCCGGCGCCCGGTACTCGACCGGGTGGGAGAAGCCGAGGCTCAGCTGGACGCCGTAGGGCCGGGACTCGGCCTTGTAGCCCACGCCCTGGATCTCGAGGGTCTTCTTGTAGCCCTTCGAGACCCCCTCGACCATGTTCTGGACCAGCGTCCGGGTGAGCCCGTGCAGCGCCTTGTGCCGCTTCTCGTCGCTCGGCCGGTTGACGGTGATCCGCTCCCCCTCGACCGCCAGGGCCATGTCGGGGTGGAAGGCCCGGGCCAGCTCGCCCTTGGGCCCCTTCACCACCAGCCGGCTCCCCTGGAGCTCGACCGTGACGCCCTTCGGCACCGTGACCGGCTTCTTTCCGATTCGAGACACCGGGGCCTCCTTACCAGACCACGGCCAGGAGCTCGCCGCCGAGCCGGGCGTTGCGCGCCTCCCGATCGGTCATGAGCCCCTTGGGGGTCGAGACGATGGCCATCCCGAGGCCGTTCTTCACCCGCGGGATCTCCCGGAACTTGACGTAGCGGCGGAGCCCCGGGGTCGAGACCCGGCGCAGCTCGCGGATGACCGGCTGCTCGTTGTGGTACTTGAGGTAGAGCCGGAGCACGCCGTGGCCGCCGTCGTCGAGGACCTTGTAGTCGGCGATGTAGTGGTTGTCGCGCAGCAGCCGCGCGAGCTCGGTCTTGAGCTTGCTCACCGGCATGTCCACCCGGCGGTGCCCCGCCGAGCAGGCGTTCCGGATGCGCGTCAGCATGTCCGCGACGGGATCTGTCATGCTCATGCGTCGGTCGTCCCCTTACCAGCTGGCCTTGCGCACGCCCGGGATTTCCCCCTTCAAGGCGAGCTCACGGAAACAGATACGGCACAGGCCGAACTTGCGCAGGACCGCGCGGCTCCGGCCGCAGCGCTGACAGCGACGCACGACGCGCGACTTGAACTTCGGGGGGCGCTTCGCCCGCTCGATCCAGGCTGTCTTTGCCATCGTCTCTCCTTGACCCTGATCCGCCGCTCACGCGACCTGCAGCTGCGGCGGCGTCTCGCCCCGGAACGGCCAGCCGAACTCCCGGAGGAGCGCCATGGCGAGGTCGTCCCGACCCGCGGTCGTCACGATCGTGATGTCCATGCCGTGGATCTTCTCGACCTTGTCGAAGTCGATCTCGGCGAAGATCATCTGCTCCTTGATGCCGAAGGAGTAGTTCCCCCGACCGTCGAAGCTCCGGTTCGGCAGCCCGCGGAAGTCGCGGATCCGGGGCACCGCCACGTTGATGAACCGGTCGAGGAACTCGTACATCCGGGCGCCCCGGAGCGTCACCATCGCGCCGATCGGCATCCCGGCCCGCAGCCCGAAGTTCGCGATCGACTTCTTGGCCCGGGTCACCACCGGCTTCTGGCCGGCGATGAGCGCCAACTCCTCGACCGCCGCGTCCAGGAGCTTCGGGTTCTTGGGCGCCTCGCCCAGCCCCACGTTGAGCACGATCTTCTCGAGCCGCGGCACCTGGTGCGGGTTCCGGAGCCCGAACTCCCGCGCCAGCTTGGGGCGGATCGTGGTCTCGTAGTACCGCTGGAGCCGGGGCTTCCCCTCGCTCGCCTTCGGCGCCGGGTCGGTCGGGAGGGCCGGACCCGCCCGCTCCTTCCCCTTGCCCGGCGCGGCGCCCTTGCGGGCCTGCTCGCCCTTGGCGGGCTTCTGCTTCGTGTCGGCCATCGTTACCGGTTCCTCGGGATCGGTTCCCCGGACTTCACCGCGATGCGCTCCACCGTCCCGTCGGCGTCCTTCCGCCGGCGGATCCGGGTCGGCTCGCCGGTCTTCGGGTCGATCAGCATCACCTTCGAGTGATGGATCGGCGCCTCGCGCACGATGATCCCCCCCTCGGTGGCGGGGGTCTGGCGCTGGTGCTTCTTGATCAGGTTCACGCCCTGCACCGTCACCCGCCCGGTCTTGGGGTAGACCCGGAGGACCTTCCCCCGCTTCCCCGCGTCGTCGCCCGAGATCACCTGGACGGTGTCACCCTTGGTGATGTGGAGCGTCCGACGCACCGCCGGGCGGTGCCGCACCCGCTTGGCCTTCTTGTAGACGAGCGGCTTCATCTCAGAGCACCTCGGGTGCGAGCGAGACGATCTTCATGTACTTCTTCTCGCGCAGCTCGCGGGCGACCGGGCCGAAGATACGGGTGGCCCGCGGCTCCCCCGCGTCGTTGATCAACACCGCCGCGTTCTCGTCGAACCGGATGTACGAGCCGTCCCGCCGGCGGGTCTCCTTGGCGGTCCGGACGATCACCGCCTTGGCGACGTCGCCCTTCTTCACCTGCCCGGTGGGGATGGCGTCCTTGATGGTCACGACCACCTGGTCGCCCACCCCGGCGTAGCGCCGCTTGCTCCCGCCGAGCACGCGGATCACCAGCGCCCGCCGGGCGCCCGAGTTGTCCGCGATCTTCACGATGGACTCTTGCTGAACCATGGGCTCCTCGCGCGCTCGCCTACTTGGCCCGCTCGACGATCTCGAACACCCGCCACCGGACGGTCTTGGCCAGCGGCCGGGTCTCCATGATCCGCACCGTGTCGCCGACCCGCGCGCCCAGCTCGTTCCGCGCCTTCACCTTGTTCGTCCGGGTGACCTGCTTCCCGTAGATCGGGTGGGCGAAGCGGCGGGTGAGCGTCACCGTGACCGTCTTCGTCATCTTGTCGCTCGTCACGATGCCGGTCCGCACCTTCCGACGGCCCCGCGGGTTCGCCCCCGCCGCGGCGCCCGCCCCCGCGCCCGTGACCTTCTGCTCGTCTGCCATCGCTCTCGTCCTCGTTGGCGCCTGTCGCCGTCGGGTTACCGCCGGATGCCCCGCTGCCGCAGCACGGTCTTGATGCGCGCGATGTCGCGCCGCAGGGTCCGGAACCGCATCGGGTTGTCGATCGCCTCGGTGGCCGACCGGAAGCGCAGGTTGAAGCGCTCCTTGGTCAGCTCCTCCAGCTTGGCCTCGAGCTCCTCGACCGACAGCTCCTGCAGCTCACTCGCCTTCATCGCTCAGGCCTCCTCCCGCTTGACGAAGCGGGTCTTGACCGGCAGCTTCGCGGCGGCCAGCGCCAGCGCCTTCCGCGCCAGTTCCTCCGAGACCCCCTCGACCTCGAACATCACCCGCCCGGGCTTCACCACCGCCACCCAGCCCTCGGGGTTCCCCTTGCCCTTCCCCATCCGGGTCTCGGCCGGCTTCTTGGTGATCGGCTTGTCGGGGAAGATCCGGATCCAGACCTTGCCGCCGCGCTTCATCTCGCGCGTCATCGCCACGCGCGCCGCCTCGATCTGGCGATTGCTGACCCAGCCCGGGTCCAGGCTCATGAGCCCGAACTCGCCGAAGGCCACCGTGTTCCCCCGGTAGGCGATGCCCTTCGTGGTCCCCTTGAACATCTTGCGGAACTTCACCCGCTTCGGTGCCAGCATCGCCTCACGCCCCCGTGCTGTACGTCCGGCCGGCGAGATCCTCGATCACCTCGCCCTTGAAGATCCAGACCTTCACCCCGATGGTGCCGTAGGTCGTCTTCGCGGTGGCGGTGGCATAGTCGATGTCGCCCCGCAGCGTGTGCAGCGGCACCCGACCCTCGTGGTAGACCTCCGACCGCGCGATCTCCGCCCCGCCCAGCCGCCCGCTCACCCGGACCTTGATCCCCTGCGCCCCCATCCGCATGGCGCTCTGCACCGCCCGCTTCATCGCCCGGCGGAACGAGATCCGCTGCACGATCTGGTGCGCGATGTTGTCCGCCACCAGCTGGGCCGAGAGCTCCGGGCGCTTGATCTCCTCGACGTTGATCGCCGCGTCCTTGCCGGTGAGCTGCGCCAGCTCGTCCCGCAGCTTGTCCACCTCGGCCCCGCGCTTGCCGATCACCACCCCGGGACGGCCGGTGTGCACGGTCACCGTCACCTTCCCCGGCTTCCGCTCCACGTGCACCTCGGCGATGGCCGCGTGCCCCAGCCGCGCCTTGAGGTACTTCCGGATCAGCTCGTCCTCCTTGAGCAGCGCCGGCATGTCCTTGGCGCCGTACCAGCGCGACTTCCAGGGCTTGACGATGCCGAGCCGGATGCCGGTCGGATGGGTCTTCTGCCCCATTACTTGCCCTCCTTCCTCGCCACGCGGATCTCCACGTGGCTGGTCCGCTTCCGGATCGGCGTGGCCCGGCCCTGGGCCGCCGCGGTGTACCGCTTGAGCGGCGTCCCCATGTTGACCACCGCCGTCTTCACGTACAGCTCGTCGACGTCGAACGGCTCGTTGTGCTTGAGCGCCGCCTGCTCGGCGTTCGCCACCGCCGACCGCAACGTCTTGCTGACCTGCTTGGCCGCCAACTTCTTGCTGAACTTCAGGATGGCGTATGCCTCGTTGACGTCCTTGCCCCGGATCAGGTCGACGACCAGCCGCATCTTGCGGGGCGACTGCCGGACCATCCGCTGAATCGCGCGCGCTTCCATGGTCACTCCGGCTTGGCCTTCTTGTCCGCCACCAGCTTCCCGCTGTGCCCGCGGAAGAGCCGGGTCGGGGCGAACTCGCCCAGCTTGTGCCCCACCATGTTCTCCGTCACGTACACCGGGACGAACTTGTTCCCGTTGTGCACCGCGAAGGTGTGGCCCACGAACTCCGGGAGGATCGTGCTCGCCCGGCTCCAGGTCTTGATGACCCGCTTCTCGTTCTTGCCGTTCAGCAGCTGGACCTTCTCCAACAACGCCGCCTGGACGAACGGGCCCTTCTTCACGCTACGCGCCATGTGTCGTTCCTATGCGTATGACCGCGGTGCGCCCCTACTGCGTGGCCTTGCCCCGCTTCCGGCCCCGGACGATGTACTTGGTCGAGGGCTTCTTGTGGTGCCGGGTCTTCCGGCCCTCCGGCTTGCCCCAGGGCGACACCGCCGGCCGACCGCCCGAGGTCTTCCCCTCGCCGCCGCCCAGCGGATGGTCCACCGGGTTCATCGCCACGCCGCGGACCTTCGGCCGCCGGCCCAGCCAGCGGCTCTTGCCCGCCTTGCCGATCGAGAGCAGCTCGTGCTCCGCATTCCCCACCTCGCCGATCGTCGCGAGGCAGCGGGCGTGCACCATCCGCATCTCGCCGGAGCGGAGCCGCAGGGTGACGTAGTCCCCCTCCTTCGCCACCACCTGGGCGCTCGCCCCGGCGGTCCGGGCCAGCTGCCCGCCCTTGCCGATCTTGAGCTCGACGTTGTGCACCGCCGTGCCCAGCGGGATCTCGCCCAGCGGCAGCGCGTTCCCCAGCCGGATGTCCGACCCCGGCCCCGAGACCACGGTGTCCCCCTGCTGCAGCCCCTTCGGGTGCAGGATGTACCGCTTCTCGCCGTCGGCGTACACCAGCAGTGCGATCCGGGCGCTCCGGTTCGGGTCGTACTCGATCTCCGCCACCCGCGCCGGGATGCCGAACTTGTTCCGCTTGAAGTCGATCCGGCGGTACATCCGCTTGTGCCCGCCCCCCCGGTGCCGGGAGGTCAGGTGCCCCAGGTTGTTCCGCCCACCACGGCCCTTGAGCGGCTCGAGGAGCGACTTCTCCGGCGTCGACCGGGTGATCTCGTCGAACCCGGAGACGGAGCGGAACCGCGTGCCGGCAGTGACCGGCCGAAACTGTTTGATGCTCATCTCAGCCCTCGAACACCGGCAGCGTGTCGCCGTCCTTCAGGGTCACCAGCGCCTTCTTCCACCGGGCGGTGGTGCCGCGGGTCCGGCCCCGGGTGACGGCGTGCCGGCGCATCTGCATCGTCCGCACGTCGGTGACGGTCACCCCGAAGAGCCGCTGGATCGCGTCGCGGATCTGGTGCTTGTTCGCCTCGGGATGCACCACGAAGGCGTACTCCCGCCGCGTCTGGAACGCCGCCGAGCTCTTCTCGGTGACGAGCGGCTGCACGATGATCTCGTGGAGCGCCGGCATCTACTCCTCCTTCTTCCGGCCGGACGGCTTCGCGGCCGGCTTCTTGGCCGCCCCCTCGCCCTTGGCCCCCCGCTTCGCCGCCTTGGGCGCCTTGGCCGCCGTCGCGGCCCGCTTGGCGGCGGTCTTGGCGGCCTTGGCCCGCGTGGGCGCGGCCTCCCCCTCGACCGGGGCCGGCGCGGTCTCCTCGGCCGGGAGCGGCGCCGGCTCGACGCCGGTGAGCGCCCCCTCCTCGACCACCACCGCGTCCGACCAGAGCACGTCGTAGGCGCTCGCGTCGGCGTAGTTCATCACCCGGAGCGTCGGGACGTTCCGGCCGCTCAGGTAGACGTTCTCCTGCACCCCGCGGGTGAGGATCAGCACCTTCCGCCCCGCGAGCCCGAGGCGCTCGAGCAGGGCCACCAGCCGGGCGGTCTTGGGCTCGGTGAAGCCGAACCGCTCCACCACGTACAGCGCCCCCTCCCGGGCCCGCGCGTTGAGCGCCGAGCGCCGCGCCAGCTGGCGCAGCTTGCGGGGAATCCCGGTGGTGTAATCCCGCGGCTGCGGCCCGAAGACCGTCCCGCCACCCCGCCAGTGCGGCGCGCGGATCGAGCCCTGCCGCGCCCGGCCGGTGCCCTTCTGCCGCCACGGCTTCTGGTTGCCGCCGGAAACGAAGCCCCGGGTCTTGGTGGCGTGGGTCCCCTGGCGCCGGTTGTTGAGCAGCGCGGTGACCGCCCGGTGCATCGCCGGCTCGTTCACGGTGCCGTCGAAGTAATCGGCCGGCAGGGCGAACGCCGCCTCACGCCGCGCCCCGGCCGCGGTGAAATGCGGAGCCTCAAGCATAGCGGCTTCTGCCCCCCTGTTTGGCCACGGTCACGATCCCGTTCTTGGCGCCCGGCACCGCCCCCCGCACGAAGAGCAGGTTCCGCTCGGCGTCCACCTTGACCACCCGGAGCCCCAGCTCGGTGTGCCGCGCGGCGCCGTGGTGGCCCGGCATCCGCTTCCCCTTGATGACCCGCGAGGGGTCGGTGCCCGGCCCGATCGACCCGGGCTTGCGGTGCCGGGTGTTGCCGTGCGTCGCCGGCCCGCCGCCGAAGCCATGCCGGTGCACCACGCCCTGGAAGCCGCGGCCCTTCGTGGTGCCGGTCACCTTGACGATGTCGCCCGGGGCGAAGATCTGGACCGTGACGGTGTCGCCCGGCTTGACCTCGCCGTTCCCGCTGAAGGTCCGGAGCACCCGCGGCGCGGCCTCGAGCCCCGCCCGCTTGGCGTGCCCCAGCTCCGCCCTGGTGGTCCGCTGGGCCTTCCGGGCGCCGAAACCGAGCTGCACCTGGTTCTCCCGCACCTGGACCACCCGGCACGGCCCCGCCTCGATCACCGTGACCGGCACCGACGCGCCGTCCTCGGTGAAGACCCGGGTCATGCCGAGCTTGCGGCCGATGAGTCCCGTCGGCATGGCTACTCGACCTTGATCTCGACGTCCACCCCGGCCGGGAGGTCGAGCTTCGTCAGCGCGTCCATCGTCTGCGGCCGGGAATCGTTGATGTCGAGCAGGCGCTTGTGGGTGCGCAGCTCGAACTGCTCGCGGCTCTTCTTGTCGATGTGCGGGCTCCGCAGCACCGTCCACCGCTCGACCTTGACCGGGAGCGGGATCGGTCCGGAGACCTGGGCGCCCGTCTTCTCCGCCGTGCGCACGATGTCCGCCGCGGCCTGGTCCAGCACCACGTGGTCGAACGCCTTGAGGCGGATGCGGATTCGCTGTGCCATTGCCCTCTCGTTTCGGTAGAGGACGGCCCGGGCTCGGACGCCCGGACCGTCATGTCCGTCCTTACTTCAGGATCTTGGTGACGACGCCGGCGCCGACGGTGCGGCCGCCCTCGCGGATGGCGAACCGGAGCCCCTCGTCCATGGCGATCGGGGTGATCAGCTCGATCGTCATCTGCACGTTGTCCCCCGGCATGACCATCT
>DATLZT010000121.1:0-4062 GCA_035573835.1 Gemmatimonadales bacterium | reverse complement strand
CGCCGGTCGGGGCCACCCATCCCTCCGCCCGTTCGAGCCGCTGGAGCGGATGCCATGCGAACGTGAGGAGGGTGAGGGCCGAGAGCGCGAGGAACCAGACGAGGATCCCGCCCCCCAGGCCGATCGCGCCGTAGAGGGCCTCGGCGGCCCAGGCGGGGAGGATCCCCACCGCCCGCTCGGGCCAGGGCCAGTCGGCCGCGGCGGCCGGGAAGCGGTGGGTGACCCGGTGCGCCACGACGAGGAGCCCGACGAACGTGGGCACCAGGAAGCTCAGGCCGCCCACCAGCGCGGCCGCCCGCTTCATGTCGAGCCGCGGGAGCCGGTCGAAGCCGGCGAGTCCCACGCCGAGTCCCAGCAGCGGGAAGCCGAGCGCGCCCAGGCCCAGTCCCTGCCAGAGGAGCTCGCCGAGCCCGCGCCCGACCGGACCGGTGATGGTGAAGGGGAGGAGGGTCAGCCCGACGAAGAGTCCGAGGACGAGGGCGGCGATGGCGCCGAGCCGGCGGCGCGGATCGGGGGTTACGCGGGTGTCGGTTCGCTCCATACGGTCACCCGCCGTTCGTGGTAATGGGCGAGCACGGGGTAGGCGTCGAGCCGCGCCGACTCGAGGATGTCGTCCTTGAAGCCAAGCGCCGCGAGCTCGCGGCCGGCGCGGCTCGCGGCGAGGGGGCGCTCCCAGCGCTCCCCGTACCGGCGCACCAGGTCGAGGCAGGCGAGCGCCCCGTCGTTGAGCCCCTTCCGCCGGTGCTTCCCGCCCAGGGCCGCGAGGACCAGGCGGCCCGCGGCGTAGGCGTCGTCCAGGGAGAACCGCTGCTCGCGGCCGGCGCAGACCACGAGGAGGTCGCGGTCGCGCTCCCAGACCTCCCGGGCCTTCTCCCCGGCCCGACCGAGGTTCGCCGCGGCGGCGAGGAAGACGGCGGCGGCGCCCTGGGTGGCGAGGAGCGCCCGGGTGCCGTTGGTCGTGGTCATGACCAGGGTCTTGCCCCGGACCGTCTCCTCGGTCATCTCGCGGGGGCTGTTCCCCAGCGCGAAGCCCGGGATCCGCACGCAGTTGCGCTCGCCGGCGAGGAGCACGTCCCGGCTGTCGAGCGTCTGGGCCAGCCGGAGCGCCTCCTCGGTGGAGCCCACCGGGATCACGGCCCGGGCGCCGTGATGCAGGGCGGCGCAGATCGTGGTGCAGGCGCGGAGGACGTCCACCACGAAGACCGTGCGGCCGGCCACCTCGGTCGGCGCCAGCCCCTGGGGGGAGAAAACGACGTCCAGCCTCATGCGTCCGACCGCAGGAGGTGCGATTCCCGCTCCAGGAACTTGGTGTCGACCTTGCCGCGGACGAAGTCGGGGTGGCGGATGATCCGGAGCAGGAGGGGGATGGTGGTGTGCACCCCCTCGATGATGAAGCTCTCCAGCGCCTGGTTCATCCGCGCCAGCGCCTCGGCCCGGTCGTTGCCGTGCACGATGACCTTCGCGAGCAGCGAGTCGTAGTGCGGCGGCACCGTGTAGCCGGCGTAGATGTGGGTGTCCACCCGGACCCCGGGGCCGCCGGGGGGGTGGTACGCGGTGATGAGCCCGGGACTCGGCTGGAAGTTGCGGGACGGGTCCTCGGCGTTGATCCGGCACTCGATGGCGTGCCCCCGCAGCTTGCGCCCCTCGCCCTTGAAGCTGATCCGCTCCCCGGCCGCCACCCGGATCTGCTCCTTCACCAGGTCGAAGCTGGTGACCATCTCGGTCACCGGGTGCTCGACCTGGATCCGGGTGTTCATCTCCATGAAGTAGAAGCAGCCGTGCTCGTCGAGCAGGAACTCGATGGTGCCGGCGCCGATGTAGCCGATCGCCGAGGCGAGGGCCACGGCCGCGTCCCCCATGCGGGCCCGGAGCTCGTCGTCGAGCGCCGGGCTGGGCGCCTCCTCGATCAGCTTCTGGTGCCGACGCTGCACCGAGCAGTCCCGCTCGCCCATGTGGATCACCTTGCCGTGGGTGTCCCCCATGACCTGGATCTCCACGTGCCGCGGCCGGGCGAGGTACTTCTCGACGTACACGCCGCCGTTCCCGAACGCGGCGAGGGCCTCGTTCTGGGCCAGGGTGAACGACTGGGTGAACTGTTCCCGGTCGTGGGCGATCCGCATCCCCTTCCCGCCCCCGCCCGCGGTGGCCTTGATGATGACCGGGTAGCCGATCCCGTCGGCCACGCGGAGCGCCTCGTCCAGGTCCTCCAGGATCCCCTCCGACCCGGGCACCGTGGGCACCCCGGCCGCCTTCGCCAGGCGACGGGCCGAGGCCTTGTCGCCCATCTGGCGGATCTGGTCCCCGGTGGGGCCGATGAAGGCGATCCCGGACGCCCGGCAGGTATCGGCGAACTCGGCGTTCTCGGCCAGGAAGCCGTAGCCGGGGTGGATGGCGTCGGCGCCGGTGATCTCGGCCGCCGCGATGAGGTGCGGGATCTTGAGGTACGACGCCCGGCTCGGCGGGGGACCGATGCACACGTCGTCGTCGGCGAAGCGGACGTGGAGCGACTCCCGGTCGGCCTCGCTATACACCGCGACGGTCTGGATGCCGAGCTCGCGGCACGCCCGGATGACCCGCAGGGCGATCTCCCCGCGGTTGGCGATGAGCACCTTCTTGAACATCAGGGGATGAGGTCCTGGCCCAGGCCCCGCGTCGCCCCGTCGATCTCGCCGAAGGTGCGGTCGGATGCCGAGCTGATCCCGGAGGCCCGGAGTGCGAACTCGCTCGGGTTCGAGCTGTAGAAGAGGGCGCTCTCGTAGGAGATCACCCCCTCCTTGTACCACTTCATCAGCGACTGATCGAAGGACTGCATGCCGTAGGAGACCGTCCCCTCGGCGATCAGGTCGGGGATGTTCAGCTGTTTCTCGATGTCGCGGATGTTGTCGGCCACCGCCGCGGTGTTGATGAGCACCTCGGCCGCCGGCACCCGCCCCTGGCCGTCCTTCCGCGGCACCAGCCGGAGGCAGATCACCGCCGCGAGCGCGGTCGAGAGCAGCATCCGCACCTCCTGGTGCTGGTGCGGCGGATAGAACGAGATGATCCGGTTGATCGTCTGCGTCGCGTCGGTGGTGTGCAGCGTCGAGAAGACCAGGTGCCCGGTGTCGGCCGCCTTGAGGGCGGTGTCGAGCGTCTCCATGTCGCGGATCTCGCCGATCAGGATGACGTCGGGATCCTGGCGCAGGACGTGCCGCAGGGCGTTGGCGAACGACAGCGTGTCGCTCCCCACCTCCCGCTGCGAGATATTGGCCATCTGGTCCCGATGGAGGAACTCGATCGGGTCCTCGATGGTGATGATGTTCACCCGCCGGTGCTGGTTGACGTGGTTGATCATCGCCGCGAGGCAGGTCGACTTGCCCGAGCCGGTGATCCCGGTGACCAGCACCAGCCCGCGGGGGCGGAGGGCGATCTCCTCCAGCACCTCGGGGAGCTGCAGCTCGCGGATCGTCTTCACTTCGTAAGGGATGGCCCGGAAGGCGAAGGCCAGGGTGCCGCGTTGCTGGTAGATGTTGGTCCGGAAGCGGCCGACCCCCGGGACGCCGATGGCGAAGTCGGCTTCTTTCCTCTCGGTGAACTCCTTCACCTGGCGGGGGGTCATGATCTGCTCGGCGAGCTGCTTGAGCTCCTCCGGCTTGAGCGGCTGCATCGCCAACGCGGTGAGCTCCCCGTTCACCCTGACCGTCGGCGGGCGCCCGACCTTGAGCAGCAGGTCCGACCCGTTCCGCTGGACCATCTGCGAGATGGCCTGCTTGAAGTTGAACGGGGGCGGCGACGCGGCGAGCGGCTCAGCCATTGGGATCCACCCGGAAGAGCACCTGGCCGAACTCCACCGGCTGCGCGTCCTCCACGCACACCTCACGCACCACCCCGGCGATCTCGGCCTCGATCTCGTTCATGATCTTCATCGCCTCGATGATGCAGACCGTCTGCCCCGGGGTCACCCGGCTCCCCACCTTGACGTAGGGCTCGGCACCGGGCTCCGGGGCCATGTAGAAGGTCCCCACCATCGGCGACTTGATCTCCTTGAGCACCGCCGCGGCCGGCGCCGGCGTCGCGGGCGCGGCG
>DATLZT010000120.1:0-5864 GCA_035573835.1 Gemmatimonadales bacterium | reverse complement strand
GGCGGTGAGGGCGAGCCCGGGCCCGAGCCGCACCGGTACCGCGAGGCCCACCCGCGCGATGCGGGGGAGCGGTACGTCGCGGTCGTCGAACCCGAGCCGGCTGCCGACGTTCCGGAGCGAGGCGCCGATCGAGAGCCAGCGGGTGAGATCGAGGCCCAATCCGAGGTCGGCCGCGACCGCGGCGGCCGACTGGGACGCGACGCTCTGGTAGGCCAGCTTCGCCGCCGCGCCCACCCGCAGCCGGCCCATCGCCAGCCCGTAGCCCACCGTGAGCGCGCCGTCGGTGGCCGAGATCTCGTTGCCGGTCGGCTCCCCGTACTGGCAGTCGGCCGGGTTGCCGCAGCGATACTCCTCCTCGTCACCGTAGTCGAGCGCCTGGAGCCCGAGGCCGAGGGTGCCGCGGCCCAGCGGCAGCGCCACCGCCACGGCGTGGAGCGAGGAGGCGGCGATGTAGGCCTGGGTCGAGAGGCCCGCGGCGGCGCGGCGCACGCCGCCGAGCTGCGCCGGGTTGTAGAACACCGCGGTCTCGTCGCCGGCGAGCGCCACCCCGGTGTTGCCGAGGGCGAGCGCCCGCGGCGCGGCCGGGAGCTCGAGCGCCAGCGCCCCGTTGGCGGCCGACTGGGCGGCGGCGGAGCCGGTGGCGGTGACGAGCAGGACGAACGCGAGAAGACGGCGCGGCATCGCTACGGCTCCACGAAGACGGTTCGGCGGACGGGCCCCGAGGCGAGGTCCACCACCAGCAGGTAGGCGCCCGGCGCCACCCGCCCCCCGCGCGCGTCGCGCAGGTCCCACCGGGCGGAGCGGTCCTCGGGCGCGGGGGCGAGCCGGCGGATGCGGCGCCCGCCGAAGTCGTACAGCTCGATGCTCCGGGCGGTCTCGGGGAAGTTGATGGTGAGCTCGGCGCGGCGGACCGGGTTCTCCGAGAGGTTGATCCGCTCGTCGGCCGCCAGCACGGTGGTGCGCACCGTGGCCCTGGCGTCCTTCCCGCTGAAGGCGACCCGCCGCCCGGTGGCGAGACCCACGGTGATGCCGCTGTCGGGCAGGAGCCGGACGGCGAAGGCGTCCCCGTTCGGCGTGGCGCCCGAGACGTCGGCCGCGAGGATGAGGTCCACGCTCCCGCCCATCGGGGCCACCACCGCGCGGGTGGGGATGGTGAGCGCCAGGTAGGTCGGCTCCGCGAGCGCCACCGGCGCCCCGGCCGCCGCCACCGGCTCGCCCTCGTCGATCGCACCGTCGCGGTCGAGATCGAGCACCGCCAGGAGCCGGAACCCCTGGTCCCGGCCGCTGACCTCCACCCCGACCCGCACCACGCTGAGCGACTCGGCGTCCGAGGCGCCGATCCGGACCAGCTGCAGCGGCACCCGGGTGCCGCGCCGGCTGCTCGCCGCCGTGTCGGCGACGGCGTGCCCCGCCGCCACCGCGCGGCCGGGCGTCGGTCCCACCTGCGCCAGCGCCGCCGGCACGTCGAGCTTCCCCGCCCCCCAGAGCGGGTTGGGCAGCGGACCGCGCCGGGCGGTGTGCTGGTCCCCCCGCGCGCTCGACTGCAGGATGTCGCGCACCTCGTCCGGGGTGAGGGTCGGCCGCTGGGCCAGGAGCAGCGCCACCGCACCGGTGACGTGGGGCGCCGACATGCTGGTGCCCTGGAACAGCACGTGCATCGTGTCCGGGTCGATCAGCCGGATGTCGAGCTCGGCGTCGCGCGAGCGGGCCGCCTGCACCCGGCCCGGCGCGGTGAGGTCGGGCTTGAGCCGGCCGTCCATCATCGGCCCCGGCGAGCTGAAGGCCAGGAGCTCCCCGGTCGGGACGCCGTCCAGGAAGTAGTGCGGATTCCCGTCGGCGCCCGTCCAGTAGGTGCGGCTGGAGTGCGCACCCACCGTGATCACCGACCGCGCCCCGCCCGGGATCCCCACCAGCTTCCGGTTGCTCGCGCCCCGGGTGAAGAGCACCGCGTTGTTCAACGTCGAGAACGGGATCCAGGCGTCCACCGTGCCGGGGCCGGTGCCGCCGACCCGACGGAAGACCAGCCGCCAGGTGCCCGGCGCCGGGAACGCGTCGCCGAGGGTCCACTCGCCGAGGTAGATCTGGGCCACGTGCAGCGGCGAGTCCCCGGCGAGGCCGCCGAAGCTGAACCCGCTGCCCATGATGTCGTCGCCGGCCTGGGTGCCGCTGTAGAGCCGGATCGCGCCCGCCACGTCGTTCGCCGTGCGCGGGTACGCGCCGTGGGGCAAGGTGAGGCCGGTGCCGTTGGGCCGGATGACGGTGACGTCGAACTGGTCGTTGGGATCGAAGTACGCCTGGATGAAGGCGAGGTCGTCGTTGCCCCAGGGGCCCGGGGAGAAGGGCGAGACCTGGAGCTCGAACACCACCGAGTCGCCCACCGCCGCCGCCCCCTCGGCGTGGAGCGAGACGGTGCTCGGCATGGTGCCGGTCGGGTTGAGCCCGTCGTTGCCCGCCGAGGCCACGACGATCCGTCCCGGGCCGGTCAGCGCGTCCAGGATCAGGGAGACCGCATCGAGCCCGTCGTGGGGGCCGATCTGGGCGCCGAGACTCAGGTTGACCACCGCCGGCCGGCCCAGCTCCTCGGCCCGCTTGAAGACATAGTACACCCCGTCGAGCACCGAGCCGAAGCTGAAGTCGGTCTTGACCACGATCAGCTCGGCCCCCGGCGCCACCCCGGTGTAGGCGTGGGTGGTGCCGTGCCGGGCCGAGCTCGAGCCGTCGCCCGCGGCGATGCCGGCCACGTGGGTGCCGTGCCCGACCGCGTCGCGGCTCTCGCACGCCCCGGTCGTGAGCGCCTCCCGGCCGCACTCATGGCCGTACCAGAAGCCCACCCCGCCGACGTCGCCGGGGACGTTCCCGTTGAACGTCTGGTCCCAGAGGTAGAGGACCCGCGACTGCTTGGTGTCGTCCTCCACGAAGTCGGGATGGGTGAAGTCGAGCCCGGTGTCGACGATGCCGATGATCACCCCGCGCCCGGTCTTGCCCTCGAACTGGTCGGCGTGGATCGCCTGCCGGAGCCCCGCCACCCCGATGTCGACGACCCCGGAGTCGACCGTGGGATACGCGCGGTAGGCAAGGTCGACGCCGAGCACCCCCTCGGTCCGGGCCAGCGCCGGCAGCGCCGAGAGCGGCACCCGCGCGGTGAGCCACTGGCCCACCCGGGTGCCCACCCGGATCCGGGCGGCGCGGAGCGCGTCCTCCACCCCAGGCCGGGCCCGGAGCAGCACGTCCACGCTCAGCTCGGACGAGACGGGGTCCTGGGAGACGGCGAGGAGCGCCGCCCGGGCGCCCAGCGGGGTGGCGCCGAGCCGTTCGAGCTCGGTACGGGCGCTCCCGGCGCGCGACACCTGGCCCGGCGGCGCGACCGGCTCCTGCGCCTGGAGCCCGGGGAGCCCGCCCGCGGCGAGCGCGAGCGCGAGGAAGAATCGTCGTGAGGTCATGGCAGCGGTGATGGACGTGAGACAGGTCGTCGATCACCTAACCCCGGCTCGGCGCCGCCGGTCACACCCCGGCGGCCGGGCGCCCGGGTGTGACGCCGCGACCCCCGGGCGGGTTACTCCAGGAGAGGCGGTCCGCCCCTCGCGCGACCGCCGCCGATTCCTCCAGGAGATCCGCCGCCATGCACCTTCGCCCCCGCTCGGTGTCGTACGCCCTCGGCTTCCTCTTGCTCGCGCTCATGCTCCTGGCCGGCTGCGGGGGCGATGAGCGGCGGGACCCGACCGACCCGGAGCCCGTGGGGCCGGTGGTGGCGGCGATCAGCGTGGCGCCCAAGGGGACGTTCTGCAGCATCGGCGCCTTCTGCACCGTCCACCTGGGCGAGACGCTGGAGATGGAGGCCATCATCATCGACACGGCCGGGGTCGACCACCGCGGCCTCCCGGTCACCTGGTCGGTGGACGACGAATCGATCGCGACCATCTCCACCGAGGGCGTCCTCACCCCCCACCAGCTCGGCCTGGTCCAGGTGTCCGCGACCTACGCCGACTCCACCGGCCACTCCTTCATCCAGGTGCTGCCGACCCGGGCGGTGTCGATCGAGGTCACGGTCGACCAGCCCACGATCCCGGTGGGCGGCACGGCCACCGTGACGGCGGTGGTGCGCGGCAAGGACGGCCAGATCCTCACCGACAACGACGTCCTCTTCTTCACGACCAACGACTCCCTGGTCTCGGTCACCGTCACCGACGGCACCCACGCCACGGTATCGGGGCTGGCCGACGGGCTCGTCATTATCGTCGCCGGGGTGAACATGGCGGTGCAGGACTACGTCGCCCTCCGGGTCGGCACGCCGGGCGCCGCCGCGCCCGGGTTTCGGCTCGCCACGGTGGCGGTGGGCGGCACCCACGCCTGCGGGGCCGATCCGGCGGGGATCGGCTGGTGCTGGGGCCACAACCGCTGGGGACAATTGGGGAACGGGACCCGGGGGATGCCCTGGGAGACGTTCTTCCCCACCCAGGTGGTCGACGTCACCGGGCTGACCCGCTTCGCCCTGGGCGAGAGCCACAGCTGCGCCCTCGACGGCGCCGGCAAGGCGTACTGCTGGGGCTCCGGGCCGACCGGCGAGCTGGGGAACGGGCTCCACATCGGCGGCAGCGCGACGCCGCTCCCCGTCTCGGGCGACTTCGTGTTCACCGACATCACCGCCGGGACCGTCCACACCTGCGGCCTGGTGGCCGGGGGCCAGGCGTACTGTTGGGGCCACGGCGGCGACGGCGAACTGGGCGGCGGCAACTGGCTCACCATGCACACCCCGATGCCGGTCACCGGCGGCCACGCCTTCCAGTCCATCAGCGCCGGGCTCTTCAGCACCTGCGCCCTGGACCTGGACGGGAAGGCCTGGTGCTGGGGCAGTGACGAGTACGGCCAGGTGGGGGACGGGGGGCGCCACGGCACGGGAGTCGCAGTGAACGAGCCCACTGCGGTGTCGACCACCCTGCGCTTCACCCAATTGCGGCTCCACGGCGCGCACGCCTGCGCCCTCACTGCGCAGGGCGAGGCCTGGTGCTGGGGCCGGAACGAGTACGGCCAGCTCGGCAACGGCAGCGTCGGGAACCAGCCGACCCCGGTCCGGGTCCAGTCGCCCGTCGCGTTCACCCAGATCGGCACCGGGGCCTTCTACTCCTGCGGGCTCGACGCCGGGGGCAAGGCCTGGTGCTGGGGCAACAACGAGTTCGGCACCCTGGGCGACGGGACCCTCGAGGACCGGCACACCCCGGTCCCGGTCTCCGGCGACTACACCTTCACGACCCTCGTGGTCGGCCCCTTCACCAGCTGCGGGCTCCGGCCGAACGGGGAGACATACTGCTGGGGGAGCAACTATTTTGGGGCGGTGGGGAACGGGTCGGCGGGCCGCGACGTCGACATGAGCGTCGAGCCGATGCCGGTCCGGCAACCCTGACCATGGCGGCCCCGCTGCGGCTCGTCACCGACGCCCCGGCGTCGGCGCGTCGAGCGGCCTCCCGGCCGGGTCGCCGTCACCCCCTGCACCTGGCGACGACCGAGGTCGTGGAGACTCAGGCACCGAGCGACGCGGCAGCGAAGGACGCGGCGCTGGCCCGGCGGGCGGCCGCCGGCGATCCGAAGGCCTTCGAGCTGCTGGTGCGGCGCCACTACGAGCGCTGCCTCCGGTTCGCGCTCCACCTCCTGGGCGACCGGCGCGACGCCGAGGAGGCGGTCCAGGACACCTTCGTCCGGGCCCATCGGGCGCTGCCGGGGTACGAGGAGCGGCAGCGGTTCGAGGCGTGGCTCTTCCGGGTGCTGGTCAACCGCTGCCGCACCATGGCGGCCCGCCGGCGGCGGATGGAGCGCACGGTCGTGGCGCTGGCGGGCGGCGACGGGGCGGCCGACCCGGCGGACGAGCGCCC
>DATLZT010000119.1:0-11666 GCA_035573835.1 Gemmatimonadales bacterium | reverse complement strand
CCCCCCTGGTCCCGCCTCTACGCCCCCGCGCCGCTCATCTGGCTGGCGGTGGTCGCCGGGTGGACCGCGCTCCTGCTGGTCTACCTGCGGCAGGACGTCGCCCTCGGCTTCGCCCTGGCGGTGCTCACCACGCTGCTCGGGCTGCTCGCGGTACAGCGCGGGCGGGTGCTGAACGAGCGGCAGCAGCAATCCCTCCAGGCCGCGCTCGAGGAGGCGCGCCGGGCCGCCGTGGCCGCCGCGACCCGGAACCGGGGACTCGACCGGCTCCGCCACCTCGCCGCCACCCTCCTCGCCGCGCGGGACCTCCACCAGATCCTCCAGGAGATCGCCCGGGCGGCGGCCGAGCTCCTCGAGGCGGACGGCGGGGTGATCGCGCTCCTCGTCGAGGAGGGGCGCTTCCTCAAGCTCGCCGCCGTCACCGGGCCGCTCCGGGAACTCAGCGAAGGCGCGCTGGTCCCGGTCGACCGATCGATCAACGGGTGGGTGGTGACCCATGATCGGTCGATGATCACCGATGCCGCCGACGCCGACCCCCGCACCTACCACTTCGAGGGGGGCGCCCGGCTGCGCACCGTCGCGATCGTGCCGCTCCGCTCCGCCGGGGTGGTGATCGGCAGCGTGATGGTCTACAACTGCGGCGACCGGGGCTCCTTCCGCGACGACGACCTCCGGCTCCTCGAGACCCTGGCCGAACAGGCGGTGGTGGGGGTCGACCGCGCGCACATGCTGGAGGAGATGCGTCGCAACGAGCGGGCCCTCGCCGAGAAGAATCGGGAGCTCCAGCGCGCCACCCAGCTCAAGGACGAGTTCCTGGCCAACATGTCCCACGAGCTGCGCACCCCGCTCAACGCGATCATCGGCTTCTCCGACCTCCTGCTCAGCGGGGGGGCGGGTCCGCTCGACGACACCCAGCGGGAGTTCCTCGAGTCGGTGCTGCGGAACGGCCGCCACCTCCTCGGCCTGATCAACAGCATCCTCGACCTCTCCAAGATCGAATCGGGGCGGATGAGCCTCGAGCTCGCCGACACCGACCTGCGGGAGGTGATCACCGGCGTCGTGGCCGATACGGCCAGCCTCCGCGCCGCCAAGAGCCAGCGGTGCCGGGTGGAGCTCGACCCGACGCCGCTCGTGGTCCTGGCCGACGGGGGACGGGTGCGGCAGATCCTCTTCAACCTCCTCTCGAACGCCTCCAAGTTCACCCCCGAGGGCGGGGAGATCGCCGTGAGCGCGGTATGCACCCGCGCCCCCCTGCCCGTCCCGGCGGAGCGGGCCGGCGACACCCCGCAGCTCGCCCCCCGGGAGGCGGTGTGGGTGGCGGTGAGCGACAGCGGCATGGGGATCAAGCCGGAGGACATGCCGAAGCTCTTCATCGAGTTCAGCCAGGTGGACGCCTCCGCCAGCCGGCGGCAACAGGGCACCGGGCTGGGGCTCGCCCTCTGCAAGCGTTTCGTGGAGATGCACGGGGGGACGATCGGGGTCGAGTCGATCCCCGACAAGGGAAGCACCTTCTGGTTCATCCTGCCGCGGGAGGGGCCGGTCCGCCGACGGTGACGGGCGCGCGGTGCGCGCAAGGGGTCTCCCCGGACCGCGCGGGCGGCCCTAGGCCCGGAGCGCCTCGAGCGCCCGACGCACGAAGACCGGCACCATGTCCTTCCGCCAACCGATGGTGAAATCGGTGTTGTCGAGCGGCTTGGCCGGGCGCGCGGCGGCCCGCGCCGCCGCGTCGATCGTCTCCTCGGTGAGCCGCTCCCCCACCAGCGCGGCCGCCGCCTCGGCGCTCGCGATCGGCCAGGAGCCCACGGCGCCGAGCACGATCCGCGCCTCCCGCACCACCTCCCCCTCGAGCCGCGCCCACGCCGCCACCCCCAGGACCGGGAAGTCGAACGAGCCGCGGCGGCGGAGCTTCTGGTAGTCGGCCCGCGCCCCCTCGAGCGGCGGGATCTCCACCGCGACGAGGAGCTCGTCCGGCGCCTTGCCGAGATGCCGGATCCCGTCGTTGCGGTAGAGCTCGCGCACCGGGATGGTCCGGCCACCTTCGGGTCCCGCCAGCTCCACCCGGGCGTCGAGCGCCACCATGACGGGGGCGAGATCGCTCGATTGCACCGCCCAGCAGCGCGGGGAGGACGGCGCCACCCAGCAGATGGCGCCGTCCTTCTTCATGCAGAAGTCGATCGCCCGGCGCCACTCATAGCTCTGGTCGTAGTAGTTGCAGCGGGTGTCGAGCAGGAGGTTGCCCCCCACCGTCCCCATGTTCTGGAGGATGGGCGTGGAGACGGTGGCCGCCGCCCGGGCCACCACCGGCCACCGCTCCCGCACCAGCGGGCTGCGGATGAGGCGGGTGAGCGTCACCCCCGCGCCGATCCGGAGCGTGCCCTCGGCCGTGACCCGGAGCTCGCCCAGCATCGCGAGACCGCGGAGGTCGATCACGTGCGCCGGGGTCTGCTGCCGGCGCTTCATGTTGGGGTAGAGGTCGGTTCCCCCCGCCACGTAGGCCGCCGCGGCGCCGTGCGCTGCCTTGAGCGCGAGGGCGGCCTCGACCGTGGTGGGGAAATGCGGCGTGAACGGCGGCAGTCGCAGCATGGCTCGTCGTCGCTGGTGGTTCGCCGGCCCGGCTCAGGACGCCGGGAGCGCCCGGCCGTCGCCCCCCTCGGCCGGGGTGGGCACCCGGACCGCGGGCGGCCAGGGCACCGCCGGCGCCCGGGTCGGGCCGTGGCGCGGCTCCTTCCCCGCCGCCTTGGCCTGGATCGCCTTGAGCACCTTCGGTGGGCTCATCGGCACCTCGTCCACCCTCACCCCGACCGCGTCGTAGATCGCGTTGGCCACCGCCGGCATCACGGGGAGGAGCGGCCCCTGCCCCGCCTCCTTGGCGCCGAAGGGACCGTTGGCGTCGGGATCCTCGACGAGGTAGGTGATCACCTCGCACATCTCGAGCGTGGTGGGGCTCTTGTACTCGAGGAGCGAGGGGAACTTGTGGACCACCCGGCGGTTCTCCCGGTAGTCCATCTCCTCCATCAGCGCCTCGCCCAGCCCCATGTAGACGCTCCCCTCCACTTGCCCCATCACCAGCGCGGGATTGATGCAGCGCCCCACGTCGTGCGCGATCCAGATCGTCGGCACCCGCACGATCCCGGTCTCCGGATCGACCTCGACCTCCGCCACCGCCGCCGAGTAGCTGTACGCCGGCGACGGGCCGACGCCCGCGCCGCGGTACTTGCCCGGCGCCTTGGGCGGTGCGTAGCTCCCCACCGTGCCGACGGTGCCCCACGCCGACTCGGCCGCCACCACCGCCTCGGCGAAGCTCATCCCCCGCGCCGGGTCGGAGGCGTCGAACACCCGGCCGCCCTGGAAACAGAGCCGGTCGGGCGGCACGTCGAGCCTCGCCCCCGCCGCCCGGGCCACCACCTCGCGCGCCCGCTCCGCCGCCTGGATCGCCGCGTTGCCGGTCATGAGCGTCACCCGGGACGAGTAGCTCCCCAGGTCCACCGGCGTGAGATCGGTGTCGGCGGTGACCACGCGGATGTCGAACGGGTCGATCCCCAGCACCTCCGCCACGATGTAGGCGAGGATCGAGTCGGAGCCCTGGCCGATGTCGGTCGAGCCGCAGAACACCGTCACCCCGCCCCCGCGGTCCAGCTTGAGCTGGACGCCCGAGTGCGGCATGTCGTTCCAGTAGATCGCGAGGCCGGCGCCGGTGATGTACGAGGAACAGGCGAGCCCGAGCCCGCGGCCGTAGGGGAGGCGGCGGAACCGCTCCCGCCAGCCCGAGCCCTCCACCACCTTCTCGATGCAGGTCGCGAGGCCGATCGACCCGATCCGGAGCCAGTTGGCCGTGACCGCGCCGCGCCGCTCCAGGTGCCGGAGCCGCATCTCGGCCGGGTCGAGCCCCAGCCGCTCGGCGATCTTGTCGAGCGTCACCTCCAGGGCGAACCGGGGCTGCGGCGTCCCGTGCCCCCGCTTGGGACCGCACGGCGCCTTGTTGGTGAACGCCCGCGCGCCGCGGAACCGGTAGGCCGGCACCCGGTAGGTGACGGTCTGGAGCGCGCCGGTGTAGTAGGTGCTCGCCACGCCGTAGGAACCGTAGGCCCCGCCGTCGAGGTACGACTCGAAGTCCAGCGCCGTGATCGCGCCGTCCTTCGTGACGCCCGCCCGCACCTTCATGAGCACCGGGTGCCGCCCGCGGTGGCAGTAGAACACCTCCTCCCGCGTGAGGCAGATCTTCACCGGTCGCCCGGTCACCAGCGCCAGCTTGGCCACCGCGATCTCGTGGTTGAACGGATCGCTCTTGCCGCCGAACCCGCCCCCGTTGGGGGTCGCGATCACCCGGATCCGGCTGGGCGGCATCCCCAGCACCTTGGCCAGCGCCCGGTGGACGTAGTGCGGCGTCTGGCTGCTGGTCCACAGCGTGAGCTTGCCGTCCGGCGTGGGCAGCGCGAGCGCCGCGTGCTGCTCCATCGGCAGGTGGGTGTTGCCCTCGTAGAAGTACAGGTCCTCCTGCACCAGGTCGGCCCGGGCGAACCCGGCCTCCAGATCGCCGAACTGGAGGTGGACGAGCTTGTGGAGATTGCCGTGGTCGGCGTAGTCGTGGAGCCGGGGCGTGGGATGGGCGAGGGCGTCCTCGAACGAGGCGATCTCCGCCAGCGGCTCGTATGCCACCTCGATCAGGCGGGTGGCCTCGAGCGCCGTGTCCTCGTCCACCGCCGCCACCGCCGCCACCGGATCGCCCACGAACCGCACCACCTCGGGACAGAGCGCGTGCTCGTCCTGGCTCACCGGGAGGATCCCGTACGGCGTCGGGAGATCGCGGCCGGTGATCACCGCCAGCACCCCGGGCAGCCGCTCGGCCCGCGCGGTGTCGATCCGGGCGATCCGGGCGTGGGGATGCGGGCTCCGCAGCAGCTTGGCCCAGACCATCCGCGGGAGCGAGAGGTCGTCGGCGTAGAGCGTCTGCCCGGTGCACTTGGCGTGGGCGTCGATCTTGGGGCGTGGTGTTCCCACCACGCTCAGCCGGTCGACGCCGGGGGGTACCCGGCCCCCGGCGTCGACCGGGGTCGCCTCCACCGGCCGCGCGTCCGGGGATGCCGTCCCCGCACCGCGGGCGCCGCCGCGCGTCGTCTCACCGGCCATACAGGCTCTCCCGTCGGGGCGCCGCCGGCTCGCCCCGCATCCGTGCCGCGGCGAGCTCGATCGCCTCGTAGATCTTGATGTAACCGGTGCAACGGCAGAGGTTGCCCGCCAGCGCCGCCTTGATCTCGTCCCGCGTGGGCGCCGGGTTCTCCGCCAGGAGCGCCTGCGCGGTGAGCAGCACGCCCGGCGTGCAGTAGCCGCACTGCGCCGCCCCCAGCTCGATGAAACTCTGCTGCAAGGGATGCAGCGCCGCCCCGTCCGCCATCCCCTCCACGGTCGTGATCGGGCGCTCCTGACACGCTGCCGCCAGCGCGAGGCAGGAAAGGATCGGCTCGCCGCCGAGCAGGACGGTGCAGGTGCCGCACTCCCCCAGCTCGCACCCGTGCTTCGTGCCGGTGAGCGCCAGCTCCTCCCGCAGCACCTCGAGCAGGGTGCGCTGGGGGGCGAAGAGCGCCTCGCGGCGCTCGCCGTTCACGAGGAAGACGCCGCGGATCTTGGATGGCGGCTTGGGGGAGAGGGGGACCGGCTCCGGCTCGGTCATGGAACGTCCCGGGTGAGGGTCGGCGCGCGGCGCCGTCGGCCGCCGGCGGGGCCGTGGCGACCGGTGTGACGCCGTCGAGTCGGGCGCTACCGGGGGACGCTACCGGGGGATCCGGTGCCCGTCAAGCGCCCAACCGCGCATCTTGGGCGCCTCATCCGGGGTATAACTCGCCCGAACCCCAGTGGACCGCCTTATGACCCCCGAGCAGCCCGCCTGGTCCGAGATTCATGCGGGCACCATTCCCTGGACGACCGCCGGCTTCTCCGCCGCCCACGCCGAGTACCTCCGCCTCCTCCGGACCCCGCACGACGACTGGGATCGCGGCCCCCTCCCGCGGCCGATCCCTCCCGCGGCCCCCGACCAGCTCAGGCTGCCCCGGCTGCCCCAGATGGACGCGGTCGAGAACCAGATGTGGCGCTATCTCTGCCGCACCTATCCCGCGGCCTCGACCACCGTGCTGCTCAGCCATCTCAAGCGGTTCTTCACCATCCGGGAGTTCTTCGAGGGCCACCTGGACCGCCTCGAGGCCGACGGGCTCGTGGTCGTCCCCCGGGACGGCGGGGAGCCCTGGTTCTCCAGCGTGCTGATCGAGGTGGTGGCCTTCGTCCGCTACGAGGCGCGGAGTCCCGACCGGGCCGGCAACGATCGCCCGACGTTCAACTACGGCCGGGTGGTCCGGGTGGCCAAGCACATCCTCGCCAACCCGGAGCAGGATCTGGCCTGAGCCGCCGGGGTTGCCGCCCCGCTTCCCCCTCGCGGAACCGGATATATTGGTTCCATGATCCGCGTCCCGGGGCCGACCGCCAGACTGCGCGCGCTCGTCCTCCTCCTCGCCTTCCTGGCGACGGGGACGAGTCTGCCCGGCCTCGACGCGCTCCTCTACCACTGGCAATCCGCCGAGGCGCCGACCGGACTCCCGCATCTGGAGGAGGCCGGGAACTGTCACGGGCACGACGGCCACTGCGCCCTTGGCGGATCGCTCCCCACCGCCCGGGGGGCGGAACCGGCGGCCGGCATCGCCCGATCCGGCGCGGCCGCGTTCGCCCCGCCTCCCCGGCCGGCTCACGAGGCACCCCGGGCACTCCGCCCGGCCACCACCGCACACCCCCGGGCGCCGCCCTCTCGCGTCTGATCCCGCCGTTCCCCCGACTCGCCCGCACCGCCGCGGCGAGCCGGGTCCACCGTCGAATCAGCCACGGGAGAGACCTGCATGCATCCGCTCGTTCTGGCGGCCGCGCTGGCCGCCGCCGTGCCATCCGTGCCCCCGCCGGATCCCGGCGCCGGCAGCCTCACCGGCCGGGTGACCAATCCCGCCGGCACCCCGCTCGCCGAGGTCCGGGTCACGATCCTCGAGGCCAACCGCTCCGCCACCACCGATGCCGAGGGACGCTACGTCATCCCCAACCTCGCGAACGGCACCTACGGCGTCGCCTTCGCGCTGGTGGGCTTCGCGCCCCAGGTCCGCCGGGTCACCATCCGCGACGCCGAGGTGACCCTCGACGTGATCCTGCAGCCGAGCACGGTCGAGCTGCCGCCGATCCAGGTCACGGCGACGCCGCTCGCCACCACCGCGCTCACCTCCCCCCAGCCGACCAGCATCGTCTCGGGCGCCGAACTCGAGCAGACCCACGCCCCCAGCCTGGGACAGACCCTCCAGCACCTGGCCGGGCTCCGCAACTACAGTACCGGTCAGGGCATCGGGAAGCCGGTCATCCGCGGGCTCACCTCGAACCGGATCCTGGTCCTCGCCGACGGCCAGCGGATCGAGGGGCAGCAGTGGGGCGACGAACATGCGCCGAGCGTCGAGACCGCCGACGCCGACCGGATCGAGGTGATCCGCGGCCCCGCCAGCGTGCTCTACGGCTCGGACGCGATCGGCGGGGTCATCAACGTGGTGGCCCGCGAGCTTCCCGACGCGGTCGGCCGCCGCCCCTTCCTCGACGGGTCGTTCACCGCCGCCTATACCAGCAACGGCGACGCCCCCGAGGGCACGGTGCTGCTCGAGGGCGCGGCGGGCGGGCTCGGGTTCCGAACCTCGTTCTCCGGTCGGACCAGCGAGGACCTCTCCACGCCCGACGGCGTCCTCTTCAACAGCGGCGCGCGGACCCTGAACGGCACCGGCGCCCTGGGCCTCCGCGGCGACTGGGGGTCGGCCTCGATCGCCTTCACCCGGCGTGACGAGCGGGTGGAGATCCACGAGGATCCGGCGGACGACCCGGGCGCGACGCCGTTCCAGCGGATCGGCACCAGTCGCGCCGCCTTCACGCTCAACGTCCCGGTCGGCGCCGCACGCCTCGAGGTGGACGCCGGCTACGAGCGGAGCCGCCGGCGCGAGTTCGAGGAGGCGGGTGCCACCCAGGTGGCGCTCGGCCTCCTCGAGCAGACCGTCACCGCCAACGCCCACTACCACCACGCCGCGCTCGGCCCGGTGGCGGGGATCGTGGGCGCGTCGTACCTCCGGAGCGAGCTCGAGAAGTTCGGCGAGGAGACGCTGGTCCCCGAGAACCGGGTGGACGCCGTGGGGATCTACGCCTTCGAGCAGGCGGAGCTGGGCCGCTGGCACCTCTCCCTCGGGCTCCGTTACGACCACCGCCGCCTCGATGTCTCGGACGATGCCGAGCTGGGGGTGGCCGCGCAGCATCGCAGCTACAACTCGCTGACCGGCAACGTCGGCGTCCTCTACCGCCTGGCCGAGCCGCTGGCGCTGGTGGTCAACGTGGGACGCGGATACCGCGCCCCCTCGCCGTTCGATCTCTTCGCCAACGGGGTGCACGAGGGGACCCGCCGGTTCGAGCGGGGCAACCCCGAGCTCACCAACGAGACCTCGCTCAACACCGATCTCGGGCTCCGGATCCAGACCGACCGGCTGAGCGCCGAGCTGGGCGGGTTCGTGAACTTCATCGACGACTACATCTTCCCCGACCCGACCGGGGAGGTCGACCCCGAGTCGGGGCTCCAGGTCTACGACATCGTCCAGGGGAACGCGCGCATCGCGGGGCTCGAGGCGAGCGCCGAGCTCCACCTCTCCCCGTCGATCCACTTCCGCACCACGGCGGACTACACCCACGGCCAGAATACCACCACCGACCGGCCGCTCCCGTTCATCCCCCCGTTCCGCGTCACCTACGGCGTGCGGCTCGAGGGGCCGCGGATCGGGATCGTCGAGGGACCGTACCTCACCCTCGGCGGCGAGACCAACGCCCGGCAGACCCGGCCCGATCCGGAGGACTTCGCCCCGCCGGGCTACTCGATCTTTTCCGTGGGGGGCGGGTTCAGCGTCGCCACCGGCCGGAGCCGGGTCGCGTTCGACCTGCAGGTGCGGAATCTCTTCGATGAGGCGTACGCCGGCTTCCTGAGTCGCTACAAGACGTACGCCCTCGATCCGGGCCGGACCGTGGTGGTGCGGGTGGGAACGCAGTTCTGATCCGCGGGCCGCGGGTCCGCGGGTCCGGCACCCCGTATCCATCATCGCGCCTCGCAGGGAGTGCCCGACGGCGCCAGAGCCCCGAGCTCACCCGGTGAGCTCGGGGCTCAGACGTTCCCCCTTGAAACATTCCCGCCACTCGTCCCGTCGGGGGCTCCAGCCCTACCTCTCGGCGAGGCGAGCATGCACGATCTCTTGCCATTCCTCCACGGCTGGGACTGGGACGACATCTTCTGGTGGGGTTGGTGGGACGGCTTTCGCGGCCTCCGGCACGGGCTCTTCCTGCTCACCCACCTGGTCTTCGCCTATTTCGTCCACCAGGACGCCCGTCGGCGCCCTCGGCTCCTGCTCGAAACCCCTGCCTGGCTCTGGAGCGCCGTGACGCTGGTGATCGGGGTGTGGGGGGCGCTCGCCTACTGGCTGGCCAACCGGTCCCGCTGGTTCCAGGAGCCGGCGCCGGCCGAGCCGCCGAGGCCACAAGGCGGCTGAGCCGGCGCACCCCGGCCCCTCGTCCCTGACACCTACTTCGGAAGCCGGCGCCAGGCGGTGGCGGGCGGCACCGGGGCCGCCGAGCGGCGAAGCAACTCGAAGTGCGGGGCCATCGCATCGGCGAGCTGCTGGGCCAGCGCCACGTCGGCCGGGTTGAACGCGCCGGGTCCCGACGCGGCCAGCGTCATGGCGCCGATCACCCGCCCCGCTACCCGGAGCGGGACGACCAGCATCGACCGGAGTGCCCGCACCCCCGGCTCGCCGGTGAGGAGATGCGGCGCCTCGCCCCGGATCACCTTGCCCACCGGCGTGTTCCGGAGCGGGACCCGGGGGAGATCGGCCAGCGGAAGCGTGGCGCCGGGGGTGAGGAGCGACACGGTGTCGGGCTCCCCCGAGCGCAGACTGAACTCCAGCCGCTCGAAGGGGATCAGGGCCTGCGCCTCCTGCATCACGAGTCGGGTGGCCTCGCCCAGGCGCGCGGTGGTGGCGAGGATCTCCGAGATCTTGCCGAGGTGCGAGGGCACGCTCCGGAGCACCCCGACATGGGCCCGCAACACCTCGTGCCGCCAGCGGAGCAGGAAGACTTCGACCCGGCTCGCCACCGCTCCCGCGAGGGGGCGAAGCCGCTCGAGCGCACCGGGGGCGAACGCGTCCGCCGGCCCGGCCCCCAGCACGAGGTAGCCGATCGGCTGCTCCGCCGAGCCGAGCCGAGCCCCGGCGAGCGAGCGCGGGGGCGGTGCGCCGTCGCTCAGCGCCTCGAGGACCTTCGGGTCGATCCGCTCGTCCCGCCGCGCGTCCCCCACCGCGAAGACGTCGTCCCCTTCGAGGAGCCGCTCGATCCTCGCCCGGCTCCACCCCACCACCAAGGCCGGATCGGACCAGATCGGCCCCCGCTTGTGCCGACCGAGGCGATAGCATTGCTCGCCTGCGCCGTCGGGCACCAGGAGCTCGAGCCGCTCGTGCGGCACCACCTCGCCGATCGCGCGGGAAACGAGTTGCGTGTACGCCCGCGGCGGCGGGTCCGTCCGGCCCGCCTCGGCCAGCGTCCGGAGCGCCTCGGCCAGGCCGTCGTCCACCCCGGAGCGGCGGCGGATCTCCTCGGGCCGCGCGAGCCGCCCCATGGTCGGCCCGATGGCGGTGGCCACGTGATGCAGGAGGCCCAGCTCGGCCTCGCCGTAGACGTCCGGCCTGAGATCGGCCACGAGCAGGAGTCCCACGTCCCGATCGCCTTGGGGCACCGGCATGGTGGCCACCGAGGCGTAGGCCCGCCGGACCACCAGCTCGATCCGGGCGAGCTGTTCCAGGTCTACCCGCGGGGCGGCCGTGGGCACGTCGAGGTTGTCCTGGGCCAGCGCCTCGGGACCGAGGAGGACCGGTTCTCCCGCGGGGGTATAGAGCCAGAGCGCCAGCAGATCGTGGGGGAGATCGGACCGCAGCGCGTCGGAGAGCGCCTCATGCCACGTGGCGAGCGCCGCCGGGTCGCGGGCGGTGTCGCCGTCCAGCCGGAGGAGGGGGACGGGAATGGGAAGCGCCTGCTCGCTCATCGACGCTGCGCCTTTGCAGGAGCCGTGCCCCGGTTGGCATGCCATAACGTCTTGTCTTTCCGTGCGTTGCGCCATAGGACCGCTTCCCGGGACAGGGTTTCGGGGGCGGAGTGCCACAACCCGCTCAGTTCGCCACGCGGAACCCGAGGCCCGCCCTCACCCGCTGGCCGGGGGCCGGACCATGGCGGATCGAGCCGCAACCCGCCCGACGGAACCGTCGGCAGCGGGGTTGACATACCCCATACCCCTATATATCATCCAAGCGGGTCGAGGCTCGGGGCTTCGATCCGACACTGGACCACCGCGAAACAGGATCACGAGCCATGAGCGACATGGACCTGAAGGAGCTCGATCTCGCCATCGAAGGAATGAGCTGCGGCCACTGCCTCAACGCCGTGAGCCGGGCCCTCCACCGCCTCCCCGGCGTCGCCGTCGAGGCGGTGCAGATCGGCCGCGCCCGGGTGCGCTATGACGAGGCGGCCATCTCCCCGGCGACGATCGCGGAGGCGATCGGCGCGGCAGGCTACCGGGCCGCACCGATCCC
>DATLZT010000118.1:0-2182 GCA_035573835.1 Gemmatimonadales bacterium | reverse complement strand
AAGGCGCCGTCGACCGCCGTGAGCGCGGTGGCGATGGCCGCGGTATCGCCGCCCTGGACGGCCCCGCGGAGCTGCCGGACCGACGCGATGACCCCGGTATCGACGAAGATCCGGCGTCCGCTGTGCACCGTGTCGATGACGTACCCCGCGCCCAGTTCGGCCTGGCGAACGCCGTCGTCGCCCAGGTAGGCGCCGGTGGGGTCGAACGGCGGGGCGTCCACCAGGTAGCCGCCGAAGAGATGCTCGCCGCCGAGCTCGGTGTTGCCGAGCTGGATCACCTGCTCGAGGATCCGGTCGAGCTCGGCGACCGCCGCGGCGCGCCCCACGGCGCCGGTGCCGCCGCTGGCCTGCTCGGTCCCGAGCTCCTTGGCCCGGGTGAGGAGCGCGTCGAGCTGCCCCAGGACCGCCTCCTCGGCGTCGAGCCGGGCCCGGACCGCGGTGGCGTTCCGGCGATGCTGCTCGAGGGCCCGCAGGGCGGCGTCGTGGCGGACCACCTGGGTGCCGGCCAGGGGATCGTCGGACACCCGATCGTGCCGACGCCCGGTGGCGACCTGCCGCTGGGCCTCGGCGAGCTCCGAGAGATTCCGCTGGATCTCGCGCAGCGCGTTCTGCTGGAGGATGCCGTTGGTGATCCGCATTCGGGCGTTCGTCGTGATGTTATCTTCGGGTATCGGACAGCGCCCCGAATCCTTTAGCCCGTCAGGGCGGGCGAGGTAAGACTCACGCCGCATGGCCACCATTCTCTGCGTCGACGACGAGCCCGCCGTCGGGGTCGTCCTGGAGTACGCCCTCACGAACCTGGGCCACCGCCCCCTCCTGGTCACGAGCGTGGCGGAGGCGATGAAGACCGTCGCCCGGACGCCGGTGGACCTGATCATCGCCGACTACCGGATGCCGAGCTCCACCGGGCTGGATCTGCTTGCCCTGCTGGAGCGGGAGGGCTTCCGGATCCCGGTGATCATCATGACCGGGTACTCCAGCATCGAGCATGCCGTGATCTCGATCCGGAGCGGCGCGATCGATTACCTGACGAAACCGATCCGGCCGGAGACGTTGGAGATCGCGGTCACCCAGGCGCTCGAGGTGGTCCGGCTCCGTCGGGAGAACGAGTCGTTCCGGCGGGAGATCTCCCAGCTCCGGACCCGCCGCGCCATCATCGGCGACAGCGAACCGATGCGGCGGGTGCTCGAGACGATCGCGACGGTGGCGCCCACCCGGGCGACCGTGCTGCTGGAGGGCGAGTCCGGGACCGGGAAGGAGCTGTTCGCCCGGGCGATCCATGAGCAGAGTCCGCGGGCCGAGCGACCGTTCATCACCATCAATTGCGCCGCCCTGCCCGAGGGGCTGGTGGAGAGCGCGCTCTTCGGGCACGAGAAGGGGGCGTTCACCGGCGCCACGGTACGCACCGCCGGCGCCTTCGAGCGGGCCCACGGGGGGACGCTGCTGCTCGACGAGATCTCCGAGATGCGGCTGGACCTCCAGGCGAAACTCCTCCGCGTCATCCAGGAGCAGGAGTTCGAGCGGGTCGGGGGACACCAGCCGATCCGGGTGGACGTCCGGCTGATCGCCACGACCAACCGCGACCTCGAGGCCGAAGCGGCGGCGGGCCGGTTCCGGGCCGATCTGTACTATCGTCTGAATGTGATGCCGATCCGCACCCCGCCCCTCCGGGAACGGCTGGAGGACATCCCGCTGCTGGTGCATCATTTCGTCAAGCTCGCCTCGGAGGAGCTGGGGACGCCGGTGTGCGCGGTCCTGCCCGAGACGATCGACCTGCTGCAGCGGTACCACTGGCCGGGGAACGTGCGGGAGCTGGCCAACGCCGTGGAGCGGGCCGTGATCCTGTCGCGCGGGGGCGTGCTCACGCCCGACGTCTTCCGGGCGTACCTCCAGGTCGGGCACGGGGTGCCGCGCCCCGCGGCGGCGCCGTCCCCGGCGCTCGCCCCGGCCGTCCCGGAATCCGCGCCCGCCCCCTCGCCCGCCGGCGGACTGGCGCTGCCCGCGGGCGTGTACGACCTCGCGCAGGTGGAGCAGCTCGTCATCGAGCGAGCACTCGCCGCCACCGGCGGGAACCGCACCCGGGCCGCGAAGCTGCTCGGCATCAGCGAACGGACCTTGCGCAACAAGCTCAACGCGCCGAAGGAGGCGCTGCCCGGCGAGCGGTAGCGCGCCGGTCGGCGCA